>JAMCSN010000028.1 GCA_023381535.1 Bacteroidota bacterium | reverse complement strand
AATTTTCTAAAGTTCCGATAATTGCCGTTACCGCTCATTCAAGTATGAAGGACAGAGAAAGATGTCTTGCCTCCGGGATGGATGATTACATTGCTAAACCAATTAACATTCACTTCCTCAAAATAACCATTGACCAGTGGCTCAACGCGTCATCCAGAAATTAAAAATCCCGCCGAAGCGGGATTTTTTTTGTCTTATCAAAACGTTTAACCCAAATTTTTCATTAGAAAAATTTGCCCTTCGGGCCGACAAGCCGTAACTAAAATTAGCTAACTCACCTTACGCATTATGCGTTTTTCCATAGCCACGACTTTTAAGTCGTGGTTTAAATAAAACACCCTCCATTTGGCTTTAGCCACATTTTGAATCCTTTTGGGCTAAAGCCCGAGTTTCGAAGGGACTTTATATTTCCACGACCTGAAGGTCGTGGTTATAAACTCCATTTCCTGCGTAAGGTGAGTTAGCTAAATAATTTATCAGTGATAAGAGCTTATAATTACAATCACTAAATTCTTACACTGCTTGTCGGGGGTTTAATCCATCGTTAAAACTTGTCTAATGTGAGTTAAAGCCCAATCAATTTCTTCCTTCTTTATAACGAGCGGAGGTGCAAATCTAATTACGTTTTCGTGAGTCTCTTTGCACAAAATTCCTTTCGTCATCAAAGCTTCGCAGAATCTTCTTGCGCCTTTAGCTTCCGGTTTTAATTCCACCCCGATGAACAAACCTCTTCCTCTAACTTCTTTAATGTGTGAAGAATTTATTTTTTTCAGTTCACCGATAAAATAATTTCCAAGTTCGAATGATTTTTCAATCAATTTTTCTTCAACCAAAACTTTTAACGATTCTCTCGCGACTGAAGCGCCGAGGGGGTTTCCTCCAAATGTGGAACCGTGATCGCCGGGTTTAAAAATGCCAAGCAATTCTTTGTTCGAAAGAACTGCCGATACCGGGTAACAACCACCCGACAATGCTTTGCCGATTATGACAGCGTCCGGTTTGATCCCCTCATACATAAATGCAAATAATTTTCCGCTTCTGCCAAGTCCGCATTGAATTTCATCGGCAAGGAAAAGTATGTTATTCTTTTTACAAATCTCAAAAGTTGATTTTAAATAACCATCCGGCGGAACTACAACGCCGCCTTCACCTTGAATTGGTTCTACAAGAAACGCGATCGTATTCGGAGTGATTGCATCTTCCATCGCTTTAACATTTCCATACTCAACAATCTTGAAGCCCGGTGTAAACGGACCGAATCCATCGCGGTACTGAGCTTCGGTAGAAAAACTAATTATGGAAATTGTTCTGCCGGCAAAATTATTTGTGCACGTAATTATTTCGGCTTTGTGTTCCGGAACGCCTTTTACTTTGTATCCCCACTTGCGTGCCGCTTTCAACGCTGTCTCAACTGCTTCAGCGCCGGAATTCATTGGCAACGACATTTCGTAACCTGTAAGATCGCTCAACTCTTTGTATAGCAGCGGCAACTGGCTGTTTCTAAAAGCGCGTGAAGTCAGCGTAACTTTTTCGGATTGGTTTTTCAATGCATGAACAATACGCGGGTGACAATGACCTTGGTTAACGGCAGAATAAGCAGCAAGGCAATCGAGATATTTTTTACCTTCAACATCATAAACCCACACGCCTTCGGCTTTGTCTATTACTACATCAAGCGGATGATAATTATGCGCACCATACTTTTCTTCCAGTTCAATATAGTCCTTGGTTGTCATATAGATCCCTAATTGGTTGGATGATAAAATTTCGTACGCAAATATAATAAAAGGAGTTAGGAGATAGAAGTAAGGAGATAGAAGGAATCGCAGAAATGGCGTGTTTGCGTTAGCATAACCCATTTGATAATTTACACAACAAAAATGTGTGTAACATGCAAATCAAAACCATAACGATTTCGATCGGCACAAAAGGATATTGCGACATAGTTGACATCACTCACGAAGTGCAGAAAGTTATCAATGAAAACGGCTTGAAGGAAGGAAACGCTCTTGTATTTGTTCCCGGCGCTACTGCCGGCGTAACAACCATTGAATACGAACCCGGTTTGCTTAAAGATTACCCGCAATTTTTTGAAAAGTTAATTCCTTCCAATGCCAAATATGCTCATGACGAAACTTGGGACGACTCAAACGGTTTTTCCCACATTCGTTCATCGCTTCAAGGCGCATCGCTAACTGTTCCATTCTCAAATACGAAATTAATGCTCGGGACGTGGCAGCAAATTGTCTTAGTCGATTTCGACAACCGCTCTCGCAAAAGAAAAGTTATTATACAACTAATGGGTCAATGAAATGAAAAACAAATTCTCTTACGTCATCGCTCTGCTTCTCGTTCATTCAATCTTAATTTACGGATGGGGCGATAAGGGCCACAAGACGATAACGTTGTTTGCGATGAAACTGATTCCACAGCAGATGTATCTTTCCGAAAACATGAAACTTGCGATCATCGAACATTCGGTTGATCCCGACAATAGAAAACGAGATGACCGTTCCGAGGGACCGAAACATTTCATTGACATCGATTATTACAAAGAATATATGGATGGAAAGATTATTACCTCACTAGACACACTAAAAAAACTGTACGGTGAAAAAGCTGTTGTTAAGGAAGGTGTTCTTCCCTGGGCAACCGAAAATTCATTTTTCAAATTGATCGGCGCGTTTAAATCCGGCAATAAAGAAGAAATCATTTTGTACTCATCCGATCTTGCTCATTATGTTGAAGATGGACATCAACCGCTTCACGCTACAGTAAATTACAACGGGCAGTTAACCGATCAAAAGGGAATTCACAGCAGATATGAAATCGACATGGTTGACGACAGTTTGAACGCAATTAAAAACGGATTTCTGTTGCAGAACCCATTCTATGTGAAAGATTTGTCTGGGTACATTTTCGACTATATCATGGAATCAAACTCTTGTGTTGAGATGCTTCTTTCTGCCGATAAATTTGCTGCCGGCAAGACCGACGGTAAGTTTAACAAAGAGTATTACCGATTGCTGTGGCTGAAGACAAAGTATATAACGATAAATGAATTCAACTTCGGCGCACTGAGTTTAGCCAGTCTGATTTATTCGGCGTGGGTAGATGCTGGTAAACCGAAAATTCCGGATTGATAGTGAAGAAAAAATTTGTAACGGTTTTTGGCAGCTCGGTTCCGCAGCCCGGCGATGCTGAGTATGAGTATGCTTACCAATTGGGGAAAAAGCTCGCGCAGAACAATATCAATGTTTGCAGCGGCGGATTTCAAGGAATAATGGATGCGGTTTCCAAAGGTGCGCGCGAAGGAGGAGCCGAAGCCGTTGGCGTTACGTTCGATATCTATAATGTCCATGCGAGCAAATTTCTTTCGCAAGAAATTAAATGTCACACCCTTTTCGACCGGCTGAAAAATTTAATTGAGATCGGTGATGCATACATTGTGCTTCAAGGCGGAACCGGAACTTTGCTGGAGCTGGCTTTGGTATGGGAATACATGAACAAAAATATGATTCAGACAAAGCCGTTCGCGTGTCATAGCTCATTATGGAAAGGAATTGTAGAGTTGATGGAAAAGCAGATCACAAAAGAAAAAAGAAGAACCGGTCTAATAAAATGTTTTACTGATATCGACGAATGTGCGGATTACATTATTTCGTCGTTCTGATTCTTTCGCCTTCCGACAAGAATTCTTTTACCTTTTCGTAAACCAATTCCATAGACAAATCTTTTATGCATTTGAATTTCAGATCGTGACGTGTGCACGTGAGCGGTTTGGGCGAATAATAAAAACATGGCGAACAATCTAAATTCAAGGACGCAATTTTGTAATCAGTCTGCCAAGGATAAATGTAATTTTTGTTCGTCGGTCCGAGTAGAGCAACCACTTTTAATTTCAGCGCTGCGGCAATGTGCATCAGACTTGAATCGTTGGTAACAAACACATTGCATCGCTGCATTACGGCAGCAGTTTGTCCGATTGATGTTGTTCGTACCGAAACTGCTGAACTGGAATTCATTTCTGCTAATACCGAATCTTTGAGAGCTTCCTCATCGTTCCCGCCGAATACAAAAATCTCTGCGTTGTGTTCTGCAATCAACTTTTTGCCAAGCCCGGCAAACTTTGAAACTTCCCATCGTCTCTTTTCATGGTTCTTTAGAGTTGAACATCCCGGGTGAAAACCGATCACCAAAGATTTACTGCTGATTTTATTGTCACTTAAAAATTGTTCGGCAAATTCAAGATCATCTTTAGTTAGATTAAGCTGCA
>JAMCSN010000015.1 GCA_023381535.1 Bacteroidota bacterium | reverse complement strand
ATGTTCTACTATTGCCGTACGTTGATTATTTCTCTGCGCTTCCTTTATTTTGTTCGTTATAATATTTAGTCACCTAATGTTCTTTTTAATATTACAATAGTCAGATTTTATTATGAGGCAATGGGCTAATCCCGGACATTTCTAACCTAAAAGTGTTTTTCGTCTTTATGAAATCCTTATGGAATCGGTATATCTTTTTACAGTCGGTTTATAAAACAAAATTTAGTTTTGCTACAGAAAAGTGGACCAATAAAGATGGATCACCAAGAAAATAATTCGTTGAAAGATAACGGAACGATGACGAGCTCAAAGTTCAAGTTTCATCTTTATATTCGAAATGTTTTTTTGTTATTGTACATAATTTGGGTGCCGTGTTCAATATTCCTTGCAGCCAATCATCCGAATAAATATTCGGTCCTCTTCGCCGATTTGCCCGCACAGCTCAAAAATATGCCCCCCTTTATTCTTTCATTTGCTTACTTAGCATTTTTTGTTCCGGCTGTTGCATTAACAATTTTTTTCATCTTGTGGGTTCTGTTATACCTTATACTGAAAATATTTGAGTAATAATTAAATCTTGAAACTGTTCATTAATAAAACTAATCCAGGACATCCTTAACCCAAAAGTTCTATTTCATCTTTACGAAATCTTTATGTAATCGGTCGATCTTTTTACAACCGGTTTATAATCCAAACAGTAAGTTTCGCCTCAAAAAAGAGAAATTATGTTTGATATTATCTCACTTGGAATTGCATTTATGCTGTTAGTGTACTTAGTCTATACATTAATTAAGCCGGAAAAATTCTAAACGGACATTTATGAACTACCTCAATGATCTACTTCAATTATTAATTTTCGTCGGTGTGCTGGTTTTACTTTCCGTTCCATTGGGAAATTTTTTCGCAAAAGTTTTTCAAGGAGAAAGAAATTTTTTGTCGCCGGTTTTTTCAAAAATTGAATCCGCGTTTTACCGTTTGGTTAGAATCAATACGCATGATCAGATGGATTGGAAAGAGTACGCAGTTCAGTTATTGATTTTCAATCTGCTCGGATTTTTAGTTCTGTTCATAATTCAAATTGTTCAACAATCTTTGCCGCTTAATCCACAGCATCTTCCCAATGTTGACCTTCTTTTAGCTTTAAACACGGCTGTGAGTTTTACGACTAACACAAATTGGCAATCGTACGCCGGCGAGACAACATTGAGTTATTTTGTTCAGATGATCGGAATGACTGTTCAAAATTTTTTGAGCGCCGCAACGGGAATTGCAGTGATGATCGCACTAATTAGAGGAATCGCAACACGCAACGGAAAACATCTTGGCAACTTTTGGGTTGACGTAACCCGCGCGGTTCTGTACGTGCTGCTTCCGCTGTCATTTCTTTTATCTATTATATTGATCTCACAAGGTGTTGTTCAAACTTTTGATCATGTGGTAACGGCAACAACTCTTGAAGGCACGTCGCAAATAATTCCGCTGGGACCGGCGGTGTCGCAAATTGCAGTTAAGCAACTGGGAACCAACGGCGGCGGATTTTTTAATACTAACAGTGCATTCCCGTTTGAGAATCCAACACCACTTTCAAATTTTCTGCAAGTGCTTTCGATTCTGCTGATACCTGCTTCCTTGGTTTTCACTTACGGCAAAATGTTAGGATCGAAAAAACATGCCTGGACAATTTTCAGCGTGATGCTTTTTGTTTTTGTATTCGGAGTCGTCGTTTCATACTTATCGGAGACGGCGAACAACCCGATTTTCCATACAAACCAATTGATGGAAGGAAAAGAAACTCGCTTCGGAATTTTCAACAGCGTTCTTTGGTCGGTAGCGACAACGGTTGCTTCCAACGGATCGGTTAACTCGATGATAAGCAGTATGTCGCCCGTATCCGGACTTGTTTCAATGCTCAACATTCAGCTTGGCGAAATTATTTTCGGCGGCGTCGGTTCCGGTTTATACGGAATGTTTTTGTTCATTGTGATTACTGTTTTCATTTCGGGATTGATGGTAGGAAGAACGCCGGAATATTTTGGTAAGAAGATCGAAGCTTATGAAATTAAATTTTCTATACTCGCGGTTCTGCTTCCTAGCATAATAATTCTTGTTTTCACTGCAGTAGCAGTTATTTCCAATGCGGGATTATCAAGCTTATCAAACAAAGGTCCTCACGGTCTATCAGAAATTTTGTACGCATTTACTTCCGCAGGAGGGAATAACGGCAGTGCATTTGCCGGATTAAACACTAACACAAATTTCTATAACGTTCTCTTAGCGTTGGCAATGGTCATCGGGAGATACGGCGTTATCGTTCCGATACTTGCAATAGCCGGCAGTTTGGTTAAGAAAAACATTGCGCCGGCAACAACCGGAACACTGGCGACAGATAATTTTCTGTTTGCCTTTTTGCTTTTCGGCGTGATAATAATTGTTGGGGCTTTAACGTTCTTTCCTGTTCTATCTATAGGTCCCCTACTCGAGCATCTTTTAATGAATTTGAAAATAACTTTCTAAGAAAAACTTCTACTACTCATGGAAACGAAAAAACATACTGTTCCGCTTTTTGATAAATCAATAATCTCAAAAGCAATTTTAGATTCGTTCGTAAAACTGAATCCGTTTTACCTCATCAAAAATCCGGTAATATTTATTGTTGGAATTGGCGCATTTTTAACAACCCTTATTTTTTTCTCTGATTTATTCAACGGGACTTTTTCGTTATTCAATTTTCAAATTGCAATTTGGTTATGGTTCACGGTATTGTTTGCCAACTTTGCAGAAGCAATCGCCGAGGGTAGAGGCAAAGCTCAATCGGAAAATCTCCGCAAATCTAGAACCAACACGCTTGCAAAAAAGATGGTCGATTCTAAAGAAATTCAAGTATCGGCGCTCGACTTGCGGAAAAATGATCTTGTGGTTTGCGAAGCCGGCGATATAATTCCCGCAGACGGTGAAGTGATCGATGGAATTGCCAGTGTTGATGAATCTGCAATCACTGGTGAATCAGCGCCGGTCATTAGAGAAAGCGGCGGAGACAGAAGCGCCGTTACAGGCGGAACAAAAGTTCTTAGTGATAGAATCACCATCAGAGTCACCTCCAACCCGGGTGAGACGTACATTGATAAAATGATTGCGCTGGTGGAAAATGCAAAAAGAAAAAAGACTCCCAACGAAATTGCACTATCAATTCTTCTTTCCGGATTAACAATAGTTTTTCTTGTTGTGGTTGTCTCTCTGAAATTTTTTATGAACTACTACAACATTACACTTTCGCAGAATGTGAGTTCGGTTTCAATTCCAGTTTTGGTTTCTCTTTTAGTTTGTTTGATTCCAACAACAATCGGCGGTCTGCTAAGCGCAATCGGAATCAGCGGAATGGACCGGCTTCTTCAGCATAATGTAATTGCGATGAGCGGAAGAGCTGTTGAAGCCGCCGGTGACATTGATGTTCTTCTTCTCGATAAAACCGGCACAATCACGCTTGGCAACAGAATGGCAACGGAATTTATTCCAGCGCTTGACGTGACTGAAAACTATTTGGCGGATGCGGCTCAACTCGCCTCGCTTGCAGACGAAACACCCGAAGGACGATCAATCGTAGTGCTGGCAAAAGAACGGTTCGAAATTAGAGGGAGAAATATTCATGAACTTAATGCGCAGTTCGTTCCATTCAGCGCGCAAACTCAAATGAGCGGGGTAAATATTCTCGCGACAAATAATTCACCGGAAAGAATCATCCGAAAAGGTTCGCTTGAAGCCATCAGAAGATATCTTTCAAAAGAAACGAACATTAATCTTAACGCACAATCCGAATATTTATTCACACAAATGATCGGTGTCGATATTGCGCTGTCGGGCGGCACACCATTGATTGTCGTCGAAAACAAAAAAATTCTTGGCGTGATTCAGCTGAAAGATGTTGTGAAAGGCGGCATTCAGGAAAGATTTGCACAGCTTCGGAAAATGGGAATCCGAACCGTTATGATTACCGGCGACAACAAACTGACGGCAACTGCAATCGCGGCGGAAGCGGGAGTTGATGATTTTATTTCTGAGGCAAAACCGGAAGACAAATTAAAAAGAATACGCGATGAACAATCGCAAGGAAAAATGGTTGGAATGATCGGCGACGGAACCAATGATGCGCCGGCTCTCGCCCAGGCCGATGTTGGAATTGCAATGAACAGTGGAACTCAAGCCGCACGCAAAGCCGGAAATATGATTGACCTTGACAGCAATCCGACAAAGTTGATTGAAGTGGTTGAAATCGGAAAACAATTGTTAATGACGCGCGGAGCGCTTACAACATTCAGCATCGCAAACGATGTGTCAAAGTATTTTGCGATTATTCCGGCAATTGCGCTTTCACTTTTTTCAACGAACGGAATTAACGGGCCGCTCTCAATTTTGAACGTAATGCATCTTGCAACACCGCAGAGCGCGATCTTGAGCGCAATAATTTTTAACGCGATCATTATAATTTTTCTTATTCCATTAGCGCTGAAAGGAATTAAATACCGTCCGGAGAGTGCGGCGAATTTACTCAAAAGGAATATTCTCGTTTACGGTGCCGGCGGACTGGTTGTTCCTTTCATCTGCATTAAGTTAATAGATTTGATTTTAGTTTCGCTCAAATTGGTCTGAGGATTTGTTATGCTGAAAAAGTCATTGATAAGTTCGCTAAAGGTTCTTCTTGTTTTCACCGTTACGTTGGGATTGGTCTACCCGCTAGTTATTTATCTTATCGGGCAGTTACTTTTTTATGATAAAGCCAACGGAAGCCTCTCCGTAAAAAACGGCGAAGTGAAGGGATCGTTTTTGATTGCTCAAAATTTCACCGGCGAAAAATATTTTTGGCCGCGACCATCGTCCATTAATTTCAACCCATTGCCATCAGGCGCGAGCAATCTTGGACCAACCAGTAAAGAGCTTCTTCAACAATTTGAACTTAGAAAGAAGAATTTCATTCAATCGAATTTCGTAAATGAAAGAAATGAAATTCCTTCGGAGATGCTTTTTGCCTCCGCCAGCGGTGTCGATCCCGACATTTCCAAAACGAGTGCTATGCTGCAATTCGAGAGAGTTAGTAAAGCAAGAAATTTTGATAAATTGCAGAAGGAGAAATTACACGACTTGATAGATTCGCTTGCAGAGTACCCGCGATTGGGAATTTTCGGATCTGAAATTGTGAACGTGCTTAAGCTCAATATCAAATTGGATGAGTTGAGTAAAAAAAATGAATGACGAAGAATTAAAACGACCTGATCCGGATCAACTTTTAAACCGCATTAAAAAAGAAGAATCCGAAAGTGTTCAGGGTAAATTGAAAATATTTTTCGGAATGTGCGCTGGCGTTGGAAAAACTTATTCAATGCTGAATGCCGCACAGAAAGCACGGCGCGACGGCATTAATGTTGTTATCGGCATAGTTGAAACTCACGGAAGAACAGAGACCGAAGAATTGCTCGACGGTCTTGAGTCGGTACAACTAAAAAATATTGAGTACCGCGGTTCATACTTCAAAGAATTAGATTTGGATGCAATACTCGCCCTCAATCCCTCACTTGTACTTGTTGATGAATTAGCACACACCAATATTCCCGGCAGCAGACATGCGAAACGTTACCAAGATGTTCTGGAATTGCTTAACAACGGAATTGATGTTTACACAACTCTCAATGTTCAGCACTTGGAAAGTCGCGCAGAAATCGTAAATCAAATTACCGGAACAACTGTTCGCGAAACGGTGCCCGATTCAATTTTCGACCGCGCTGAAGAAGTTGAATTGATCGACATAACAATTGATAAGTTACTCGAACGGTTATCCGAAGGAAAAGTTTACACTATTGAAAAATCAGCGCTAGCAATTCAAAATTTTTTTAGAAAAGGAAACCTTACTGCGCTACGCGAAATGGCACTACGTCTTACCGCAGAAAGAGTTGACAAAGATCTACGGGATTACAAAACCGAACAGAACATTGACATCGTTTGGAAATCCGGACAGCGATTAATGGTTGCAATTGGGCCAAGTCCCTTCTCGGCAAATTTGATACGATGGACGCGCCGGCTGGCATACTCGCTGGAAGCAACATGGATTGCTGTGTATGTGGAAACGAATCAAAAAATTTCCGAAGAAAACAAAAGCACACTCGCCGATAATTTTAGTCTGGCTAAAGAACTTGGTGCCGAAGTTATTACCACGCAAGATACAGACATTATTTCCGCGTTAGTTAGAATTGCGCGGGAAAATAATGTAACACAAATAATTATCGGTAAAACCCGCGAATCAAATTCAATAAGCAATCTGTCTAGAAAAAGTTTTGTGCGGGAGTTGTTGAAGCGAAGCGGCGACATCAATGTTTATGTTGTCGGCGGAGAAAAAACTTCCGGCAAAAGACCAGCTTGGATTGAAACTCTCAAACCTCAGTCCCCTTTTCACAGATACATACTTTCTTTCCTTCTGATAATTCTTTTAACCGTAATTTTTTATTCCGTGTCAAACCACATCGGTTATCAAACGGTTTCCCTTTTGTTTCTATTGACGATCAGCATTCTTCCGCTATTTAATTTTGGGCCGGGGCCAATTTTACTTGCGGCGCTTTCAAGTGCATTCTGCTGGGATTACTTTTTCATTCCGCCAAAATTTACTTTTACAATAGCCAAGGTTGAAGACACGTTGATGCTGATTATGTATTTCATTGTGGCTTCCGTTGCCGGTCTTCTTACCTCGAAAATCCGCAAGCAGCAATTATTTCTTCAGCAGAAAGAACAAAGAACCTCGTCGCTTTACAACCTTACAAAAGAACTCTCCTCTGCAAATACAATTGACGACATTGCCGAAGTAACCGTCAATCAAATCAAGCGCACGTTCGATTCCGATGTCGTTATTATTTTTTACGAATCTGAAAGTAGACTGAGAACGAAACCGCATTCTTCCAGCACAGTAACTCTCGATGACAACGAATGGCACATCGCTCATTGGGTTTTTATGAACGGTCAGAAAGCGGGAAGATTTTCAAACACACTTTCGTTAAGCAGCTTCACTTTTTATCCGTTGAAAAGTAAAAGCGGAAGTCTGGGCGTGGTAGGAATTAAAACTTCGAATTTGCAGATGCTTTCATTCGATCAAGAAAGTTTGCTCGATACTTTTCTTGCGCAAATTGCAAATACGGTTGAACGCGAATATCTGAATGATGTTGCAAAAAAATCGCTGCTGGTTCAAGAATCGGAAAAATTATACAAGACCTTATTCAATTCGATATCACATGAGTTGAAAACACCGATCACAACGATTATCGGCGCTGCAAGTTCGTTGAACGACCAAAAAATTTTCAACAACAAATCAATCCTTAATAATCTTCTTAAGGAAATAAATATTGCCGCGGATCGGCTTAATCGACTTGTGGAAAATTTACTCGATATGGCTCGCCTGGAATCGGGCAATCTCAAGCTTAAACTTGATTGGCATTCCGTTTCCGATCTGATAAATTCTGTTATGAATAGAATGAAAAGTGAAATTGCAGAACACAAGATTAAAATTAATATTCAAGAAGATTTGCCGCTGCTGAAATTAGATTTCGGATTGATGGAACAAGCTCTTCGAAATATTCTTCACAATTCGATTGAGTATTCGCCGAAACAATCCGAAATTTACATTGAGGCAAAACAGTCGAACAATAACTGCATCATAAATATTTCAGATAGCGGAAAAGGATTCCCGGAAGAAACTCTAGAAAAGCTATTCGATAAATTTTACCGGATACCCGGAACGAAAGCGGGCGGAACCGGTTTGGGTTTGTCCATTTCGAAAGGATTTGTTGAAGCACACGGCGGATCAATTACCGCATCCAACCGACCAAGCGGCGGTGCCCTTTTTTCAATCAGCATTCCATTTGCAATCGAGAGTTGAGACCCATGAGCGTTAAAAACACAATAGTTGTAATTGATGATGAAGCTCAGATAAGAAAAGTTTTATCGATTACTCTTGAAGCTTCGGATTACAAAGTTGTTGAAGCCGATTGTGCGAAGGACGGAATTCTTCAAGCTGCGACCGCTCACCCTCAGCTTGTAATTTTGGATATCGGTTTGCCGGATAGAGACGGATTCAGCGTGATTAAAGAGTTGCGGACGTGGACGAGCATACCGATCATAATTCTTTCTGTTAGAAATTCCGAAGAAGATATTGTGAAAGCTTTGGATCTTGGAGCGGATGATTATTTAACCAAGCCATTCAATTCTTCCGAACTGCTTGCCAGGATTCGCGCCAGCATCAGAAGAAATCAGCAGCCGTCGGAAGAAAACGTGATTTCAACCGGTGATCTCAAAATTGATTATTCGTCCCGTGTTGTAACCAAAAACAAAAAAGAAATTAAACTGACCAACACTGAATATCTTCTTCTTGCTTTGTTGTTCAAAAACATGGGAAAAGTTTTGACTCACGGATTTATCTTAAAAGAAATCTGGGGACCGTCTTCAACGGAAAACTCTCAGTATCTGCGCGTCTTCATCGGACAAATCAGAAAAAAAATTGAAGACAACCACGCAGATCCCAAGTACATCACGACCGAATCCGGTGTTGGTTACAGAATGCGATTTGTAAAATAAATCAGTGCAACTTTTCTGTATGATTTTGAATGGAGCCATCAATTATTTCAATAGCGGCGGAATCAATTTTATAATTGTTGACATACTCTGCTGCACTGAGCGCGGCTATCGTTCCGTCAGCGACTGCAGTTGTAACTTGCCGGTAATGTTTATTGATCGAATCGCCGGCCGCGTAAACACCTTTGACATTTGTACTCATATTTTCATCAACGACAATCTCTTCCCGCTCATTCAGTCCAACAATTCCATTCAGCTTCTCAGTATTTGGGACGTAACCGATAAAAATAAAAACGCCGTCAATTTTCATTTCCGCTATTTCATTTGTCCGTTAGTTCTGAATTTTAACGCTTTCTAATTTTTCCGTGCCTATGAATTCCGTGATTTTGGATTCCATGATAAAATTGATCTTCGGATTATTCTTTGCCTCTTCAACATATTTTTCCAAAGCTTGAAAATGATCGAACTGATGAACAACCGTAACTTTGGATGCATATTTTGTGAGCGACACGGCTTCTTCGATTGCAGAATTTCCGCCGCCGACAACAATTATTTCTTTATCTTGAAAAAAATCACCGTCACATGTTGCACAATAAGAAATTCCTTTACCTTTGAATTCGTCTTCACGGATCGCACCAATCGTTCTGGATTTCCCGCCCGTTGCAATTATTACCGCGTGTGAAGTAAAAACATCTTTGCCGCCAACGACAACGCGTTTGATCTCTCCGCTCAGGTCCATCTCGGAAATTTTAACATTTGACTTTATAACGCAGCCGAATTTTTGCGCTTGAGCTTTCATGTTGCGTGCAAGTTCATATCCGCTAATGTTTTCAATACCGGGATAGTTTGCAATTTCGTGGGTAAGAACCATTTGTCCGCCGATTGCGCCTTCGTTCAAAATCAGAGCAGATAATTTTGCGCGGGAAAGATAAATTCCGGCGGTCAGCCCCGCCGCGCCGCCGCCTATAATAATTACATCAAAATGATTTTCCATTTCAAAGCTCTATTTTTTTATTTACCGCCGAAATTTGCATCAAGAATTGCTGTTATCTGATCTTTGCTTTGAATGCTGCTGGTTGCTTTAACAACTTTTCCATTCTTATAATAAATAACGAACGGTATTCCTTGAAATCCTCTTACTTCAGGTAGGTTTCTAATGACTTTTGCGTCCGGCGTGTCAAATTCCATATCTGCAAACTTTACATTTTTATATTCGTTCTCTAATTCTTCCATAACTTCATAAACCGGGATGCACATTGGTCCCATTCTTCCGCAGCAGATCATAACGTTTTCATTCTCTTGTAAAAGTTTTGAATGTTCTTGTTCGGAAAGGATGTGGGTTAAATTGGTTCGTAACATTTTTTCTCCTAAGAATTAATTTGTTCTTGGTATGATGAAATAAATGATTCCGGGATTCAAAAAAATATTTTCTTTTCTTCCGGCAGATTTGAATCCCGAACAAGGTTTTATCATCTAACGATTGAGAAATTTTGAGGAGTTTATGCAGACAGCAACACAGCCTAAAGTAATCATCTTCACAACACCGACTTGCAGTTTTTGCACTACGGCAAAAAGATATTTCAGAGAAAAGAACGTGCGCTTCACCGAAGTTGATGTCACTAGAGATCAACGGGCAGCAGTAGATATGCAGAGACGAACCGGACAAACGGGAGTGCCCGTAATTCTAATTAACAACCGACCAATAGTTGGTTTTGACGTGCCGAAAATCAATTCACTATTAAATATAAAGTAAGGAGTATCTCACATGAAAATTAAACCGCTTGATGACCGTTTGCTTATTGAACCGATGGAAGAAGAATCAAAAACTGCTTCCGGGCTTTACATTCCGGGCACTGCGAAAGAAAAACCGCGCATGGGCAAAGTTGTTGCAGTTGGTACCGACGAAGACTTAAAAGAAAAAGTGAAAGAAGGCGATAAGATTTTATTTGCGAAATACGGCGGTGAAGAAGTTGAAATGAACAACTTTACGTACAAAATTATTCAACGCTCGGATATACTCGCCGTCGTTGAAGACTAATAATTAACTACTTTTTGTGAAAAGCCCGGTTCTTCAATCAGGCTTTTTAGTTTTCTCTCCGCCACAAATCTCCGTTTGGACTTCTAAAAACTATCACTTAATTTTTCGTCAGTAAAATACTTTGAGGATAATTACGAAGCGTTATGCAAGTATTTTTCAATGACCAATTTGTTGAAGATGATAAAGTTCATATCTCACTCTTTGATCGCGGATTCCAATTTGCAGACGGTATCTACGAGGTTATAAGATATTATCCGAGAAATTTCTTTGAACTCGATGCCCATTTGAAAAGATTAAAATACGGATTGACCGAGCTCGGTATTCCGTTCTCAAAGGTTGACAGTGTTGAGGCAATACTTGCCGAATTGATATCGCGAAACAATTTGTCGGATAAAACCGCAATCGCATACATTCAAATCACGAGAGGCGCTCAGCGTCCGCGAAAACATTCGTATAATGATGAAGTCGTGCCGACTTTTCTTGCCTATGTTGAAGAACTACCGATAAATTTTGACGCGATGAATAACGGGGTTAGGATTGGAATTGAGCAAGACATACGCTGGCATCGATGCGACATAAAAACAATTGCTCTTTTGCCGAACGTTTTATCAAAACAGAGGGCTGTTCAAAAAAATCTTTTTGAAATAATTTGGCATAGAGACGACATAATAACGGAAGGGGTTCAAACAAATGTTGCGTTTGTAAAAGATGATGTGGTTTACACTCCGCCGCTAAACAATTTGATTTTGCCCGGTATAACACGTCAAACTGTTTTGCGTCTCTGCCGCTCGCTTGGTATTAAGTTCAGCGAAAGAGAAATTCATCTGGACGAGCTAAAAAATTTTAACGAAATTTTTCTAATGAGTACAACCGCAGAGATTACACCGGTTATAGAAATAGACGGCGCGGTTGTGGGTAAAAGCGTTCCGGGTAAAGTTTCAAAGTATCTTCAAAAAGAATTTCAAAAACTTCACACCAAGCAATAATTTTATAGTTAAGATTAGAAGCGGGAATACCTCTCCGGCTGCATCCTAAGAGTAATTTTGTTAATAGGGAAGGTTCATTCAAAATTCTATTGGCATTAGAAACTCCGGCAAAACGCCGTAATACTTGCATCATTCAAGTATATTTTTATATTGTGTCTTAGTTTTTAAGGTTGTTGTTGAAAACTGCTTAATACCATTCCTTCTGTTCTAGATTCCTCACAATTGATCTTATCAACTGAGGTTAACTTATTGATTAGGGTTTTTCCAAGCCCAAAGAAGGAGTATATAATTTTTCATAAACTTTTCAAACAAAGAATTGCAACATGGAAAATGAGAAGAAGAAGTCGGCATCGTTAATGAATGATTTTCATGATGCATGCGGAATTGGATTCATCGCCGAACTCTCTGCAGAACCAAGCAGACGTGTTATTGAATTATCAATCGAAGCGTTGAAGAATATGTCGCACCGCGGCGCTTCCGGATCCGATGAAAAAAGCAGCGACGGAACGGGACTCCTAACAGATTTACCGGTTGAATATTTCAAGCTGGTCTTGGATGAAGAACTGAATACAAAGATTTACGAAGATGCGTTGGCAGTCGCAATGGTATTTACTACCGAGCAAGAGCTTGCATCGCTGACAAAAGAAATTGTTGCGCTGTCGAAAGAACTGAGCATCAATTACGTTGGGGTAAGAAATGTTCCAACAAACAAAGCGGTACTAGGTGATATAGCGCGCAGCACTTGTCCGTTGATTGTTCAATATTTTTTCACAGATGTAAAGCAGAGCGACGATTTTGAATCGCGTTTATACCTCTTACGAAAATCTATTGAACAAAAGATAGCAGAAACTTCCGGCGAAACTTTTATCTGTTCTCTTTCAAGCAAAACGATTGTTTACAAAGGAATGATGAAGCCGCAAAACCTTGCGCGTTTCTACCCGGATTTAATTCAACCTGAATTCAAGGCAAAGGTTTCTCTTTTCCATGAAAGATTTTCTACAAATACGATTTCAACTTGGAGTATGGCGCAGCCGTTCCGAATGCTGGGACATAACGGCGAGATAAATACAATCAAAGGTAACCGTTTGTGGATGCAGACACGCGAAGTGACGATTCAATCGAATTATTGGAACAGCAATCTGAAAAGATTAAAACCGATCGTGTCGCAATCCGGCAGCGATTCGTATAGTCTCGATAATATTTTAGAGTTTTTGGTTCGAAGCGGAAGAAGTTTATTTCACAGCGCAATGATGCTGATTCCCGAACCGTACGTTTACGACAGCACAATGCCTCAAGAGTTGAAAGATTTTTACGTCTATCATGAAAATCATATAGAACCGTGGGACGGACCCGCTGCACTTGTATTTACCGATGGCAATATAGTCGGCGCTAAGTTGGATAGAAACGGTTTGCGTCCGCTTCGTTACACGCGAACCAAAGACGGATTGGTAATCATGGCTTCGGAAGCGGGAGTGGTTGATATTGAAGAAAGCAACATTCTAATGCATCACCACATGAAAGCCGGTGAAAATTTTGCAATCAAGCTGGACGGCAGCGGAATTATTCCAAATGATGAAATCGTAAAAATTGTTTCTTCGAACGGCAAATATTCCAAGATGCTCAAAAATAATTTGTCGGCTTTGGAAAGAGGAAATGCAGAAGCGGAGTTTGGAAATTTCGGCTTGCCCGAAGGCGGTTTTGATAAACGATTGCGAATAGGTTTCGGCGTTGATAAAGAAGATCTCGAAAGAATTTTATTCCCGATGGCACAAAGCGCAAAGGAATCCATAAGCTCAATGGGCGATGACACTCCCCCGGCTTTGATCTCCACACAAAACAGAAGATTGTACGATTACTTCAAGCAGCACTTTGCGCAAGTAACAAATCCGCCTATCGATTCCATCCGCGAACGTCACGTGATGAGTTTGTACCGCTACATTGGCAGTGAAAGCGATCTGTTGAACGACGAAGACGTTTTCAAAGGCGCAATTAGAATTGATAGCCCTGTTCTTTCACCGAGAGAAGTTCAACTGCTTAAAGAAAAGAATGATTCGTTCCCGCACGTAATCATCAATTGTCATTTTAATCTTAAGGACGATCTTGCAAATAGAATTGAAGAGATTAGAAACGAATGTAAACAAGCTGTGTTGAACGGAACGAAAATAATTTTTCTTTCGGATGAAGATTTGCAAAAAGACTACGCACCGATACCAATGCTGCTAATCGTTTCAGCGGTTCATCAATATTTGATAAAAGAAAAATTGAGAAACCAGATCGCTCTCCTTTGTTTTGCCGGTGATGTTATCGAAGATCATCACATTGCATGTTTGGTTGGGTTCGGTGCAAGCGCAGTTTATCCGTACATGGCGTACGAACTTATCCGGGAAAATTTTGCCGATGATAATTGGCTTGAGAAGATGCACAACTATAGAACCGCATTGGAAAAAGGTCTGCTGAAGATTATGAGCAAAATGGGAATCTCGACGGTAAGCAGTTATCACGGAAGCATGCTTTTCAATGCAATCGGAATTTCCGAACAGATGATCAACGAATATTTCCCGACAATCAAAAGCACACTCGGCGGTTTGAACACAAAAATTCTTCAAGAATTTTTATCGGAACGAAGCAAGAAAGCATTCGAACAGGAATTTTCAATTGAAGAGATCGGAAAATTCCGTTTTAGAAAAGGCGGCGAAGCGCACGGCTTCTCGCCAACTATCTTCAAACAGATTCATAACATCTCCCAGAAAAAGGAACTCGTTACTTCTACCAAAGAAAATCCGGTTTATGTCCGCGATCTTTTGGAAATGAAAAAGAAAGAACCGGTTGCACTCGAATCCGTTGAGCCCGCTGAAAATATTATTAAAAAATTTGGTCTCGGCGCAATTTCATTCGGCGCGATATCGGAAGAAACTCACAGAACACTTGCACGCGCGGCAACTATTCTGGGAATAAGAAGCAATACCGGCGAAGGCGGCGAACAAAAAGACCGTTACAGCATTTCCAATCCGGATAAAAGCGAAAATTGTTTTACCAAACAAGTTGCAAGCGCAAGGTTTGGCGTAACAACTTCTTACTTAACTGCTGCCCGCGAACTGCAAATTAAAATCGGTCAAGGCGCAAAGCCGGGCGAGGGCGGACAGTTGCCGGGGGAAAAGGTAACACTCTCTATTGCCAACAACAGGTATACAACGCCGGGCGTTGCGTTAATTTCTCCGCCGCCGCATCACGATATATATAGTATAGAAGATTTGGCTCAGTTGATTTACGATTTGCGCCAGGTTAATCCGCGCGCAAATATTTGCGTTAAGCTTGTTTCGCAATTCGGAATCGGAATTATCGCATCGGGCGTAGTTAAAGCCGGCGCCGATACAATTTTAATCAGCGGCAACGACGGCGGTACGGGCGCCAGTCCGATCGGTTCATTAAAACACACCGGACTTCCGTGGGAAATCGGTTTATCGGAAGTTCACCGCACATTAATTCAAAACGATTTGCGGAACAGAGTTACTCTTCGTGTTGACGGCGGTTTGAAAAATGCGCACGACATAGTTACAGCCGCAATGCTTGGTGCGGAAGAATTCGATTTTGGTACTTCCGCGCTGGTTTCTCTCGGTTGCGTTATGGCTCGACAATGTCATCTTAACACTTGTCCCACCGGAATTGCAACTCAAGATGAAGAGCTTCGCAAAAAGTTTAAAGGCAAGCCGGAACATCTTGTTAATTACATTCGGAACATAGCAGAAAATATCCGTCAGCTTCTCGCAGAACTCGGATTCAAGAGCATCGATGAAGCAGTTGGGCGGAATGATTTGCTTGCTGCGAAGACTGATCTGAAAAAATATATCAAGAGTAAGAACATCGATCTCTCGGTTATATTGAACCACGGATTAGCACATAAATTTTCGTCAGGAATAAAAGAAAAACATTCATCATCGAAAAATGGAAAGCATATCGATGAAAGCATTATCGACGAAGTTCTTCCGGCAATCATGACGCACGGAAGAGCGATCGTAACGAGAAAATTGAAAAACACAGATCGCGCAATCGGCGCCAGACTTTCCGGATTGATTTCTTTCCTTTATGGTCCGAGTGAATTTAAAGGAAACATTCAGTACCGTCTTGAAGGTGCGGCTGGACAAAGTTTCGGCGCGTTCCTTGTCGATAACATCGAACTTCGACATTGCGGCGTTGCAAACGATTACGTCGGAAAAGGAATGAGCGGCGGATTAATTACAATTCGTTTCCCGCGAACGATCAGAAAATCACTCGAAGGCAACACGATCATCGGCAATGTTGCTCTCTACGGTGCAACAGGCGGTGAATTATTTATTGCGGGACGAGCCGGCGAAAGATTCGCGGTTAGAAACAGCGGTGCTGCTGCTGTCGTAGAAGGTGTCGGCAATCACGGCTGCGAATACATGACCAGAGGATTTGTAATTATTCTCGGCGACATCGGTAAAAACTTCGGCGCGGGAATGACCGGCGGCAGAGCGTTCATCTACACAACCGATACAAACTTGCTGGAAAAAAATCTCAACCGCGAATATGTTAAAACGGAAGCGATGAAAATTACCGATGAAGATCTTGTTCTGAAATACATAGTCAATCATCAGTTTCATACCGGTTCTACTATAGCGGAAACGATTCTGAATAATTGGGAAACCGAGAAATACAAGTTCGTGAAAATCATACCGCTGGCAATGAACAGCGTTGACTTCACAAAAATTTACGAAGAACAATTCAAGAATAGACTTCATGGTGTGTTCAATAAATAACAATTTTGGAATTGAACACACTTCCCAAACCGACAAGTTGAATTTGTTCGGAACTATCTTTTAATTTCGGCGGTTACATTTTCCGAAAGGCAAGAACAATTCATAAACGGTAAGCCGCATAATGAGCAAAAGACAATCCGCAAGCATCACTTCGACCAAAGAAGAAATTAATTTTTTAAAAATATTCAAACAACCTTACGATGTTCAAGTTCACCTGAACAAGATCAAATATAATCCGGAATCGGTTACAAGTTCACCGAAAGTTGTTTTGGAAAGAGGATCGGCAAATTGTTTTGAAGGAGCTTTATTTGCCGCAGCCGCATTAAGAATAATGGGTCACAGACCTTTGATAGTTGACATGATTGCCGTAAACGACGACGACCATGTCGTTGCCGTTTACAAACAGAACGGCTACTTCGGCGCTGTGGCAAAATCAAACACGACTCTTCTCAAGTTTCGCGAACCGGTTTACCGCACTTTGCGAGAGTTAGTAATGTCTTACTTCGATTTTTATTTCAACACTATCGGCGAAAAATCATTGCGGAGTTATTCCAATCCGGTTGATCTCTCAAAATTCGACAAATACAACTGGATGACGACAAATGACGATTTGGAATTTGTCGGCGATTACCTGTACAAAGTAAAACATCACAAAATTTTAACTGGCAAGATGCTTCGTTCGCTAAGCATTGCCGATGACGAGCTGATAAAAATTTGTTTTATGGATTCGGTTCCGGAAGGTTTATTCAAACCGGAAAAGAAAAAATAAATCTTGATGACGGAATAGACAGAATTAAAGACAGAAGTTGAATGGCCGAAACAGTATTCGCGCGCTAAATAATTTTCGAAATTATTTTTTTCTTTCCCTGTCTTCCAAACGGTCATTGTGCTGCTCTTTTGCTTCGCGCATCATGTCTTTTACGTTGTCGATCTGCGGAGATTCTTTCAAAGATTTCCAGTCAAACTTTTCATTAAGCGGCGTTAACGCTTTGTGAGGATCGAAAGTTCTTCTGTCAACATCCTCAACTTTGTATGGAGTGAAATATTTCATTAAATATCATATTTTACGAATGTTTTCGGGTACATTTATAATCTGTGAGTTTATTCTTCTCAAGTTTTTGTTGAAGGCTATCACTTTAGCATAAATTATTTCTGTATTTTGTAACTCAGTACAATTACCGTAAATAAATCTTCACCGGGATTCCAAAGTATGAACAGTATTGATCAGTTTATAAATCAATTTTTTTCTTTCGGCGGACCCATAATCTATTCTGTACTATTCAGCATTATTGCTGTTTCCATAATTGTGCTGATATTTCTAAAGGTAATTTTTCCTCAGAGAATAAAATTCATTCACGAAAAAGAAGCGTTGGTTCTCAAGCAAGTCAGACTTATGGCTTTGTTCGCGGAATTGGACCCGGACCCTTTGCTAAGGGTCAATCCCGAAGGTATGATAATTCAAACCAATGACGCTTCACGAAGACTGTTTAACAATGTCGAATTGCAGCGAACAAGAATAACCGATTGCATTCAAAATTTGAATATCGACTACAAACTTCTAATTGAAAACGATGAACAAAAATCCTTCCTCGAAACCATTAACGAAAACATTTTCACTGTTATAATAAAAGGAAACAGCGCTTTTAATTTTGCCAATATTTATTTTCATGACATCTCCAAGCTAAAAGAATATGAATTTGAGTTGGAGGACTACAAGAACAAATTGAAAACGCTCGCCCATGCGCTTGAAAGTAAATTTGAAAAAGAAAAGAAATATATATCTTCGGAATTGCATGACGACATATGCCAGAAATTAATCCTGCTGAAAATGAAATTGGATCATAACGTTCCAACCGAAACGCCGAATAACTTTAAAAGTGATCTTGACGAACTGTACAACAGAATACGCAATCTCTCTCACTCCATAAGACCGACAGACATCGAACAAATGGGTTTGAAGTTTGCCGTTGAAGTGCTGGTTCAAAAAATAAATGAAAGCTCACCAATGAAAGGTGCTTTCATCTACTACGGAGAAGAGGAAGGATTCGGAGAGGATTTGGACACAAGTATTTATAGAATTATTCAAGAAGGACTTAGCAATATTCTCAAACATTCCGGGGCAACCGAATTTTCGGTAGAACTTGTTAACGGTGAAGAGTGCATCGATCTATTTGTTAATGATAACGGGAAAGGCATACCGCAAGAATATTTCTCGTCGAAAGACCTTAGGAACTTCGGAATCGGTTTGTTTAATATCAAAGAACGGCTGGATGTTTTTCACGGAACAATTGAAATTGATTCTAATCCGAATGAAGGAACCAGTATATTTATTAAAATTCCAAAAGTGAAGAATAGCAATGAAGAAAATTCGCTTGCTTATTACCGAAGATCATAATTTAGTCCGTCAAGGAATAGAAAATCTTCTCTCACAATATGACGACATTAGTATGGTTGCCGAAGCTGAGGACGGACAGACTATGATCAATAAATATTTCGATTTCAAACCGGATGTTGTTTTATGCGACATTGAAATGCCGCGTATGGACGGACTTACTGCTGCCAACAGAATTCTGACTAAAGATAACAAAGCAAAAATCATTTTTTTAACAATCCATAATACGGACGAATATATTTACAACGCTTACAAGATCGGTGCGGTAGGATTAATTCCAAAAATAGTATTGAAAGACGAACTGATAGATTCCATTAGAGCTGTTGATTCCGGTAAGAAGTACTTTATTGGTAAATCGGAAGAGGATTTGAAGCTGTTAAAAAAGAAATACGACGCTCTCGAAACTTTACGACACGATTCGGAATTCTCCGGTTTGACAAGAAGAGAAAAAGAAATATTAACATATATCGGGCAGGGTTTTTCTAGCAACGAAATTGCAGACAAATTGCAGATTAGTAAAGAGACGGTAGATTCTTATCGCTCGGTCATCATGTCAAAAATGGGGATAAAAACTTTGCCTAAGTTAATCCGGTTTGCATTGGATTTTATTTACGCTCAAAAAGATAAAGCTTGGTGAGTCGCAGAAATGTCCCGCTTGTACTACAAAACTTTCATTTGCACACTAACTAAACAGCTTTGTTGAGTATTTTGAAAGAAAATGAATTGCGGGAAGGCGTTGACATTTGACCCCCGTCTTCTTAGGTTTGGTGGGAATTCCCACAGCAAAAAGGAAACTATGAAGACAAAAGTAGTGAAACAATACACAACCAGTCTTGATACTAAACGAAGGGTCACGATTAGAGAAGCGGCATTCAACCATTACAACGTTAAGATTTACAGTGATGGAAAAGTTATGCTTAGTCCGCGTATTTTGATAGATCCAAATACCGTATCGAAAAACACATTTAAAGCTATTGAATCGTCAATGAAGAATTTCAAAGAAGGTAAAGTTTCAGATCCGGTCAAATTAAATGAATTTGATTGGGATAGTGAGGAATAGCCGGTGAGCTTTAAGATACGTCTCGGCGTGCCTGATATACTTGATTTCTGGAGCGGTCTCTGTGAAAGAAGAAAAAAGCAGAAACTCAGTAAAGGCGAAATCATTTTCCATAATAAACTAGGAAAAGCATTTAACTTACTTGCTTGTAATCCTAAACATCCTTCTCTCTCATCTCATGAAATTCAATCTTTAACCAAACGTTATGGTTCGAAAGTCTGGGAATCTTATTTAGAGAATAAAGTCCCCGCTGCCGGTAGAATATTCTGGGTATATGGACCTAACAAAAATGAAATCACAATAATTGGTATTGAGCCGCACCCTGAAGACAGCAAGCGTGGTTCTTATGATAGAATAAACTTATCAGCACTGCCCAAGGATTAACTTCTTACACCCATTGCCTCATAATAAAATCTGACTATTGTAATATTAAAAAGAACATTAGGTGACTAAATATTATAGCGAACAAAATAAAGGAAGCGCAGAGAAATAATCAACGTACGGCAATAGTAGAACATAACATTACTTTACAAGAGTAAGTATATCATAAATTTTCATTTGAATAATCCTCTGTAATTCAAAAGGATCT
>JAMCSN010000157.1 GCA_023381535.1 Bacteroidota bacterium | reverse complement strand
AATTTTGTTTCGGACTTCAAATAAAATGTTCGCGAATTTCATTTCATCCTCTTTAGATTTTTACAAAGATTGGAATATTAACCCGTAGATCGAACGAAATATATTGATAAGAAGGCAAATAATTGTAATAAGTAATTACATCGAGAAGAAACATTGAGAATCCGGCACCGACATGAAAACCGAATTTGCCGAAGTCTTCGATGTAGTCTTGCTTCCCAGTGCCCAATTTAAACTCATGAAGATTTTCTATGTAGCCGAAGTGCCCACCAACATCTACAATCGGCATAAGCAAAACAATATTTTCCAGCAGCGCCGGAAAATAATATCTAACCCCGGGCGAAATAGTTAACATGTTGCACGGATACGACGAATAATCTGTTCTTCTGTAAAAATCCAAACTACCCGGATAATGTTGATAGCCAACGGTTGTGTAGAGAAACACTGGAAGAAACTCATTATCGGTATAAGAAATTGTTACATCGAATCCGGAACCGATATTTCTGCTGTCGGCAAAATCCGCAATTGGAAACCGGGGTCCCACTCCAACAGACATAAACAAACCTTTGGCTTCGCCGAATTTGAATTGCGCCAGGAGAGGTGTGCCGAGAAACAAGATTAACAAAAAAGTTTTTTTCATTTATGTCAGGTTTTATTTTCCCAATAGTTGCGTGCCGATTCCATATTTGAAAACCAGTTCGCCACCGTAAACACCGGTGATATAAATTAGATAACAACCGAGCAGTCCCAGTGGTATAAAAACATACTTTAGTTTACTGCTAAATTTTTTCTTCAACACGAGATACGTTCTAAGAACCAGCATTGCAAAGAAATACCAAAGTGTAATCGTTGCAAATTCTTCGTGCAAATCAATCGATGAACCGTAGCTGCCGTAATTATTTTTCAATATCTGTTTCGCCAAATCTTGCGCTTGATTGCCGGTAAGAACCGCACCCAACGCAGTTACAACTCCGGCAGCAAGTACAATGTATGCCGTTTTTGAAAGATATTCTTTACTTAAAACTATTCCGAATGTCTCGAGAAAAAAATAGAGAATAAAAAGAGCGATAGGAAAATGAACAAGTCTTGGATGAAGTCCGGCTAAAAATTCCATTG
The DNA here is from genome assembly GCA_023381535.1 of Bacteroidota bacterium. Next base: position 19,350 of record JAMCSN010000157.1, on the reverse strand, counting down.
TTTTCTTTCGAGTTTTTCTTCCGATAGTTGAAAGTAAATTTGACCAGCATGTTAATTCAAATATATCACAATGAACTTAGAATTCAAACAACCGCTAACATGACTTTTGCGGAGAGCACTTAGTCAATTAAATTTTCTTATCCGCACAGAACACTGCCGCCGTTTACGTTTAAGATTTCACCGTTGATGTGACGCGCGAGATCGGAAGCGAGAAACAAAGTTGGTCCAGCAATATCTTCAGCACTCGCAATTCTTCCTACGGGTATTCCTTTTCTAATACTTTCTCTGTATTCCGCATCTGCAAAAACTTCGTCGTTCATTTCAGTATCAACCCAGCCCGGTGCAACAGAATTTACCGTGATGTTATACGGCGCTAATTCAACGGCAAGAGATTTAGTAAATGATATCATTCCGCCTTTGGAAGCCGCATAGTGAGAATGAAAAGCTTCTCCCCGTTGACCGGCGGTAGATGTTATCAAAATTATCCGGCCAAAATTGTTTTTCTTCATGTATGGCGTTACAGCTTTGCACAACAGAAAAGTTGAAGTCAAATTTATCCTGATCAACTCGTTCCAGCGATCAAGCGTCATTTTATCAAGCGTGCCGTCGTTCCATATTCCGGCATTGTGAACAAGAATGTCTATCCTACCAAACTCTGCCGCAGTTCTATCAACCATTTCGAAAATCTCTTTTTCCGATTCCATATCAACACGGAAACCTTTTACGATTTTACCCAAATCGTTTTCAAGTTTATCGGAATGTGTTTTCGATTTCTTATAAGTGAATGCAACTTTTGAGTTTGCTTTAGAGAACATTCTCACACAAGCTTCACCAATTCCGCGTGAGCCGCCTGTGATAATTGTTACTTTGTTTGAAAGATCAATCATATTAATACCTCACCTTAAATAAAAATAAACCTTTGGCTGGAACGGATTCGTCCGCTTCTTCCCTATTTTTCTTTTCTAAAATATCATGCAGATAATTTTTGCCGTTTTCCATTTCTACCGCCTTTAACAAAGTGCCCGCAATGGTTCTTACCGTACCATGTAAAAATCTGTTGGCGGTGATATAGAAAGTTGATAGATCTTTTCCTTCTCTCCACCAAATTTCGGATACTTCGCAAAACTTGTTATCAATCTTGGTATTTTTTTTTGAAAAAGAAGTAAAGTCATGCGCGCCGATAAGTACGCTGCTCAATTCATTCAATTTCTTAAAATCAATTTTGGCAATTTGCGGATAATGATACGAATAAGAATTATAAAACGGCGACTTCCCTTTTGAAATCAAATAAATGTAACTTCGGCTTTTTGCATCGAACCGGGCATGGAAAGATTCGTCAACTTTCACCACATACTTTATCGCAATGTCATTGGGCAGAATAGAATTAAGCGAATAAGAAAATTTATATGTGTCAATTTCTTTTTCCGTTCTGAAGTTTGCAACCTGTCCTAGCGCATGTACGCCCGTATCAGTTCTGCCGGAACCAATCAGGTTAACTTTCTCCTTGATTATTACTTCTATTGCCTCAACAATTTTCTGCTGAACCGAAATTGCATTCGTCTGCATCTGCCAGCCGGCATAGTTGGTTCCATCGTATTGAATTTGCAGTTTGTAGTTGTTCATTATAATGCCGAAGAGTCAAAAGAGCTTATCGCATATTTATGCGCTGTAAATTTTTATTATACATTTTTAAAAAAACTATTGTTTTTGAATTTGAAAAAAATTAGCTTAGCTACCGAGTAGAGGGATCGCTCAACTAACCTTTAGAGTATTTAGTTAATTGGATATTAGTGAGATAAATATAAGAAAAGTGCATCAACTTCCGGGAAGTAATGTAACAAGTCAAGATTATTTTTTATTTCAAGAATTCGGTTTTACGTTCGCTTAATTAATTCACTAAATAACCACCATTCTCCGAGGAGAATATATGAGAAAAAATCTACTATCGCTTTTTTTCCTATTACTGGTGCCAGGTTTATTACTGGGACAAAGTAATTTTAAGATCAAGGGAAAAGTCACCGATGCTAAAACCGGTGAAGCGCTGATTGGCGCTTTAGTTATGTTAAAACCCTTAAATCTTGGAGGAGCAACAGATTTAAATGGCAACTATTCTTTCGATGTACCCACAAATGTTGCTAAAGGACAAACAGCTGAATTGACGGCTTCTTATGTTAATTACAAGAAGAAAACCGTCAAAGTAATTCTCGATGGAAAAGAGGTCACACAAAACTTCGTTCTTCAAGAAGATATATTTCAGAATGAAGAAATTGTTGTATCTGGTATTGCATCTAAGACTGCAAAATCTGTAGCAGAAATTGCAGTAGGCAGAGTATCTGCATCTGAACTTTCAGAAATCAACACTTACGGAGGTTTATCGCAGTTGGTTGGAGGTAAGATTGCTGGAGTTCAATTAGAAACTTCTTCCGGAAACGTTGGCGGCGGTTTTAGATTCTATGTTCGTTCCGGCGGCGGTATCAATGGGAACGAACAACCGGTAATATATTTGGATGGTGTTAGAATAAATGATTCTGAAACAGGATTCTTTGGAGTGGGTGGACAAAGCAATAGTGCGCTTGCCTCTATAAACCCGGATGATATAGCAAACATAGAAGTATTAAAAGGACCAGCAGCTGCTTCTTCATATGGAGTTAACGGTTCAAACGGTGTTATACTCATTACCACTAAATCCGGCAGAGCTGCTTTAGGCGGCACCGGAATTTCTGCAAACTATAAATTTACTTACGGTTTCAATGAACAGTCGAAGAAATACAGTACCGACATTTTCAAATCTGCTGAAGATGCAAATAAGACTTTTGTTACGGGATATATCCGTGAAAACTCCATCGATATTGCCGGGGGCGGTAGTCAGTTAAGATATTATGGCGGCTTTTCAAGTCGTGATGAAGGCGGTATTCAACCAAACAATAATCTGCAGAGAAAATCGGCATCTGCTAAAATTACGGCATACCCTAATGATAAACTAACTCTTCAATTTGCAGGTACTTTTAACTACACCGATATCAACAGAGGACAAAATGATAATAATATTTTAGGATTTCTTGGTAATACTCTTCTCTTTCCAACATCTTACCGGTTCACAGATAGTCTCGCAATTTTAGGGTTAACCGATATAAGCAGAACTGCACAATTTATTGGAAGTGTGTCTGCCACATACACACCAATTAAGGACCTTGAGATTAATGCCGGTTTTGGTATAGACAACAGCAGCATTCGAGAAGACAGAACTTTCCCTGCAAATTTAAAATATTCCGGTCGTACACGCGGTGAACGTGATGCTTATGATAGCAATAACAGACAATTTACTTACGATCTTAATGCCAGGTACCGTTACTCTCTTTTCGACGATATAAAAGTTACATCTGTTGTTGGTTTACAATTATTTAATAGAACTTTCAGAAGTGCATTTGTACAAACACAAACTTTTGCAACTGAACTTATAACAGATTTAGGCGCCGGTTCCCTTGTAGCCGGTTATGGTGAAAATTTCTTTAATACCAGAGATGCAGGAATTTTTACTGAAAATAGTCTTTCATACATGGACACATACTTTCTAACACTCAAACTTCGCCAAGACTATGCAAGTTCAATTGGTGCTGATGCCCCTTCAGTTATTTATCCGGGTGCCAGCTTTGCTGTACGACTCGATCGTCTTGGAGTAGTGCCTACCGATATTTTTAATTTATTAAAATTCAGAGTTGCTTATGGAGAAAGTGGTCTATTACCTCTTTCAACAGATGCGATACCATTATTATGGACTGCAACATCCGGCGCATATGGCGGAGGTGCAACTCTTATAAGTATTGGTAATGCAGCAATAGAACCTGAAAGAATAAAAGAATTTGAGTTTGGTATTGACGCAGAATTATTCAATATGTTCTCTCTTGAATTAACTTATTATATTCAATCCGCCGAAAAATCGATCGTCGGGTTTAATAACCCACCTTCCACAGGTTTAACGGCATCATCAGTACCTTTTAATATTGGTAAGATCAAGGGCTCGGGGTTTGAATCTTTATTACAAGCTAAGCTATTAAATAGCCAGGATTATGCCTTAGACTTAGGATTTATATGGAATTATCAGACAAATGAAGTTGTTGACCTCGGCGGCGCACAACCCATTTTTGATGGTTTCAGTAATAACGTAATAAAAGAAGGTTTACGAAAACACGAGTTTTATAGAGAAGTTGTAAATGGAGCTAAGTTTGATGCTAATGGTAAATATATCGGTGTAGATGTTCAAACTACAAGAACTGCTTTAGGAAATCCTATCCCAACACATACAGGGTCATTTACAATTAATTTCAAATTCTTAAAGAACTTTTATTTCTACGTTTTGACAGACTGGGCATTAGATAGAAAAATGTTTAATGACACACAACTTTTTGCTGCAAGGTTTGGCAACTATGTTCCTAGAATTAATTTGGGAGCCCAGATTGGCATTGGTACTGTTCCAGGTATTACTCCTTATGCAGTTGGAACACCCGAATACATTGCTGCGGCTAATGCTTATGCTAAAACAGACGGAAACTATCCCTCCAACTACATAGTAGATGCTCAATTTCTTAAACTAAGAGAAATCAGTATCAGTTATAGCTTCAAAGACTTCCTACCCGACCTTGGTCAAACTTATGTAAAAGATTTAGTCCTCGGAATCTCCGGCAGAAATTTATGGACATCAACACCTTACACCGGTGCCGATGTTGAATTAAACCATAATGGCTCACGCAGCTTGACAAGAGGAAGTGATTTCTTAACATTAATGAATCCAAGAACCTATAGTTTTTGGATGAGAGTAGCATTCTAATCGAGGAGATAAAAAAAATGAAAAAAATAAATTTTTATATACTAATTATTTTGGTCTCTGTTTGGGTGAGCTCTTGCAAAGACTATGTTACAGGTATTGATCCGTTCATTGATCGGATTGAAGATAGCGCGTTAAACGATGCTACTCAAATTCCGTTTGTCATTGCCGGAGTTCAGACACGTTTTGCCAATGCAACAACTCAGTTAAATAATCAGGCAGATGGTCTCTCGGATGCATTTATATTTGATCAAAATGTACCTAACGCAACCTTTCCAACATTTAGAGAAATTAATGATGGTCAAATTCTTGTAGATAACAATTCTGTTAGAAATGTATATAGAGCGTTAGGGCAATACAGGTATTATGCAGATAATCTTGTAGTACGTGCAAATAAAATAACGATTGCCGATGCTGCTCTTAAAAACAGCGCTTTATACACCGGTACATTTTATGGCGCTTATGCCCGTTACCAATATGCTACTTACTTCGGTAAAGCATTTACTGTAGCAGGGTCGCCAATTGACGGCAGTGCCTTCATAAATGCAACCGATTTGTATAATCAGGCAATAACATTGTTCAAACAAGCATTAACATATACTACAGATGCAAAAACAATAAGGATTGTTAATTCATGTATTGCACGCATTTATTTGTATATGGGTGATTACACAAATGCAGCAACTTATGCAAAATTAGGAATGATTAGCGGTGATAAAGCATTTCAAGCTTTACACAATATTAATGAAAGCAGCGATTATTGGGGTAACTCCGGAGCCGGAAGAACACAATTTGTCTGCGATTTCAGATTTAAAGCTTATGTTGATGCCGATCCTAAAGAAGCAAGCAGGATAAAACTTGCATCAAAATTAGGCAACGATAAAAAGAAGACATATTACTACCAGGTAAAATATCTTCAGGATTCTCCGGAAGATGAGATGACCTGGCAGGAAAATAACTTAATGCTTGCTGAACTTGCATTAAGAGGTCAGGCGACAGGTGATGCTGTAGCACTCGTGAATGCAGTTAGAGCTTCACACAGTCTTGACCCTCTTCTTCTTGTAAATCTGGATGTGATTTATACTGAACGTGACAAAGAACTTTTCTGTTCCGGTTCAAGACTTCCCGATCAACGCAGGTTTAATAAATGGCATTTAGGTGCCGGTACCTGGCAATATTTTCCAATAACCAGCGATGAAATAAATAGTAACAAGAATCTGTAATAACTTCTCTTGTTATTTGAAGCTGTAAGGATGTTAAATTAAAAAGGGCTGCAAAAAATTGCAGCCCTTTTTAATTTAAGATGGTATTAGAAAGATTTTACAAAATTAAACGAGATTGATTGCGGCAGCATTGGTTTGTTGTCAACGTCGAAGTAAAGATTCCAACTGACCTGCTGACTCAAATTTTTATTGTGGGAATTTACCAATCGAACGGCATTGATTGCGCTGATTACCCGATTCAAAATTAAAGCGCCAATCGCAAATCTTTCGTTATTGAACGCCTGCTCGCTCGAAGACCACATGTTACGGTATTCGCGCCGCTGATCGTTGCTGTTCCATTTCCAGTACTGGGTCGCGGTATTATAAACCTTGCTGAAGTTACCCTGAAGATCCATTGCTGCATTATATTCATCTATGCTGAGATAATTCCCGATGTTTGCGTAGTAATCCGAATCTTTCCCGTTAAGACTAACGCCGCCTTTGGATTCGGCAAACGATTTGTAATTTTTCTCCTGCCAGTTGCCGTAAATATTAAATCCCGCAAAGACGCCCCACAAAACTCCATCGGCAATTGTAAAATATTTTCCCGTATCATATCTATTTGCGTATAGCTCTCCCATCCCTGGAAGAAGAAGCGAATATAAAACAGCCAGCGCGGGACTCTTTTTTTCCGAACTGAAATCTTGAACGCTTGTTTCTTGATACCTGATACTTGAAGCTTGATACTTGTTGCTCGATGTTTGATGAGAGTCGTTTCGCGATTGGATTACTTTCAGTTCAAGAATACTTCCGGTTGGTAGATTCTGCGCAAATGAAATTGATGAAACAAGTACAACGAGAGAGATTATTTTTTTCATGGTCATCCTGCCAAAATATTTGCTGTTTCATTAGTTGAGAGATTCTCTGCCGTACAAATGCCTTCATCAACCTCCGTAATTTTAACTTTGACAAATTTATTAATTAATTCAGGATTAAACGAGTGTTTAATTCGTACATAATTCGAAGAGAAGCCTTTCATGTAACCATCATGATTTTCATGTTCAAAAAGTACCGTGAGTTCCCGACCGACCATTTTCTTATAAAACTCGTTTCGTTTTTTCTCGCTGAGGATTCTGAGCATATTGTTTCTTCGCTTCCGCTCGGAATGATCTACCGGGTTAGGCATATCAATGGCTTTTGTATTTGCTCTTTCGGAATAAGTAAAAACATGCAGATAAGAAATCGGCAATTCTTTCAGAAAGTTGTATGTATCAAGAAAATCTTGCTCAGTCTCGCCGGGGAAACCGACTATTACATCAACACCGATTCCCAAATCTTTAATTTTTTCTGTGGCTCTAAAGATAAGTTCGCTGTAGTCTTCGGTTTTATATCTCCGTTGCATCAATTTCAGAATTTTTGAACTGCCGCTCTGAAGCGGGATGTGAAAATGATTGCACATCCGTTCATCGTTAGCAGTCAATTCTAAAATCTCATCTGTAAGCAGATTCGATTCAATAGAACTGATTCTGATTCTATAGTCACCCTCAACTTTGAGCATCTTTTTCAATAATGAATAAAGATCAATTTCCTTTTCTTGCTCTTGATCTTGCTCTTGCTCTTGATCATGATCAAGATTACGATCAAGATCACGGAATAAAGTACTTCCATAATCGCCAACGTTAACGCCGGTAAGAATAATTTCTTTGTAACCGGAATCCAATAATTGTTTAAACTCTCTTAAAACCTCGTCCGGATTTGCGCTTTTGCTTTTGCCGCGTGCCAAAGGAATTGTGCAGAACGAACATTTGTAATCGCAGCCATCCTGAATTTTGAAAAACGCGCGTGTGCGGTTATCTGCATCCGAAGAAAAAGACGAACTGAACGAATTCAATTCCTCTGTTGGCGATACGTGGATGCATGAAAGGTTTGTCTTTTCCAAGTCATCGATATAAGAAAACAAATTAAATTTTTCTTTACTGCCTAAAACGGCATCAACTCCATCAATTTTTGCAATCTCATCGGGACGAAGTTGAGCGTAGCATCCGGTAACGATTACATAAGCGTCGGGATTATTGCGTAGAGCGCGACGAACAATTTGCCTGCACTCCCGGTCTGCGTTTTCCGTAACCGTACATGTGTTGATAACATACACATCGGCGGATTCACTGTAATCAACAATATTGTAACCGCGTTTTAGAAACTGCTTTCCTATAGTAGAAGTTTCGGAGAAGTTTAGTTTACAACCTAATGTATGGAATGCAACTTTGTTCATAGTGAAATGTTTATAACTCTTTGCGGTTTATTATTAAGAGTTACTTGTTTTTTTATTATAGTACCTATTATGACTTAACTTGTGCGCGGGTCTTTCCAAATCAACTTTTCATTTTTTCTTTCCGTAAAAAAATCACTACAACGTCCATCTCCTCTTCCACTGAAACCGCCGTCAGGCGCACAAATTAAATTTCCATATTTGTCGAACAGACTGCTAAATTGATCACAACACTGTGCCGGAACATAATAAACAATTTGACCTTTATATTCATATCTCCAAATTGATTGAGGTGGACTTCCAACAGGTTCACTTTCATACTTCTGTATAAGCTTTGTAATCCAATCCGGATTTTGTTCTGGAGAAGTAGAGTTAGAACAATAACAAAATAGAATTAAAACGATGAAAACATATGTCTTCATAACTTTTCCATTTTAGTTACAGTTATATAATATTACGACAGCCCATAAACAACTAACAAAATGGGCTGTATCCAATCTAAAAACAATTTTGATTAAATACAGCCCGATAAATACCATCTTGAATCTTGCAGCTTATTGCTTGCAGCTACTAAATAGTTTCTTCTTTCTTTTCTTCTACCGGTTGTGCAGCTGCTTGAGGAATTTGTTTGTCCTCATACAAACTGAAATCGGAAGCATCGAATTTGCCGGAATCAGCCTGAAGAACATCGGCAACAGTAACTTTTTCCAATTTGTGGTTGGAAATGTATTGACCGATTTCTTCTTCGCTCTTTTCTTTTAATGCAGCAAGTGAGCTAAGAACTATTTTCTTGTTTTCTTTATCGAACTCAACAACTTTCAAATCGAGCTTAGAACCAACCGGGAAGCTGAACGAAAGATTCTTGATCTTCGAAGTCGAAAGCTGAGTTGCCGGAATAAACCCGTCAACATCAAGCGGAAGTTCTGCAATCAATCCTTTTTCAATTATGCGAACAACTTTGCCTTCGGTATTCTTGCCGATAGCATATTCTTTCTCAAAATTTTCCCAAGGATTAACGTTAATTTGTTTATGACCGAGAGAAATTTTTCTCGAATCTGTATCGACACCAAGAACAACGACATCAATCTTGTCGCCTTTCTTTACAACTTCGCCGGGATGACGGATTTTCTTTGTCCACGATAAATCACTAATGTGCACCAAGCCGTCAATGCCGGGTTCGAGTTCTACGAACACGCCGAAGTTTGTTAAGTTGCGGGCAATACCTTGATGCTGCGAACCAACCGGATATTTTTTCAACAAGTCCTGCCATGGATCAGGTGTTAACTGTTTCATGCCGAGAGAAATTTTCTTATCATCTTTATCCAGACTTAAAATAACCGCTTCAACAACTTGGCCCATCGATACAAACTGTGAAGGATGACTGATATGTTGTGTCCAGCTCATTTCGGAAATGTGAATCAATCCTTCAATACCTTTTTCGATTTCGATAAATGCGCCGTAATCTGTTAACGAAACAACACGTCCGGCAACTTTATCATTGATCTTGTATTTCTCTTCAATCTTCTCCCACGGATGCGGAAGCAATTGTTTCAAGCTGAGCGATATTCTCTTACGTTCTTTTTCGAAATCGGTAACAACAACTTTAATCTTCTCATCAAGTTTAACTACTTCGCTCGGATGATTGATTCTTCCCCAGCTTAAATCCGTAATGTGAATAAGACCGTCAACGCCGCCGAGATCGATGAACACACCGAAGTCGGTAATTGCTTTAACCGTTCCTTCCAGAATTTGTCCCTTCTCAAGCTTATCAAGAATTTCTTTACGCTGATCGGAAATAGTTTCTTCAATAAGAACTTTGTGGGATACAACAATATTTTCAGTTGGAATATTAACTTTTACGATTTTGAAATCCATCGTTTGACCGACGAACGCATCAAAATCTCTTACAGGACGAATATCGATTTGCGAACCGGGTAAGAATGCTTCAATACCCATTAAGTCAACAACCATTCCGCCTTTAATGCGTTTGAGAATTTTTCCAGGAAGAACTTTTTCATTTTCAAAAGCATCCATAACTCTTCCCCAAATCTTGAGGAAGTCGGCTCTCTTTTTCGACAAGACCAAATTTCCGTCTTCGTCTTCAACGCTTTCGATAACAACATCAACCTTTTCACCGATCTTGATTTCTTCGGTAGAATTGAATTCCGCTTTTGAAATTGTACCGTCTGATTTGAATCCAACATCGACAACGACGTTATCGGCATTAACTCCTACGATTGTACCTTGAAGAATTTCGCCTTCTTTAATATCGCGAAATGATTCCGAATACAGTTTGGAAAGCTCCTGTATTTCTTCGGAAGAGTATTCATCGGCATTGATGAGTCTTTCCTTTTTTACTTTAGACACTTTTTTAACAGCGTCTTTTACTTGTTCAAGCATTTGAACTCCTACTTACAACTTTCTGCTTCGAATTTTCCGCCATCTAAAAAATTCTTTGCAGACTTAGATTAGTTATACATCAGTTGTTTTGTAATGGCATTTTTGAGCTAATAGACATAAGCCGTTAGCTTTTAGACAAAAACCTTTTCTATTTTCTTTGCCACTTAGTTACTTAACTACTTTGTCACTTTGTGACTCTGCCACTAGTTACTTTCTTTCTAAAACTTCTTTCACTTTGTCAATTAGAATATTCAATTCATTTGGAATCGATATCGTTGTATTGTCAAACTCAAGAGCGTCATCGGCTTTCTTAAGCGGACTAACTGCTCTGCCGCTATCCAGCCGATCTCTTTTTTCTAGATTCTCTTTCACGTCTTCCCAAGTAATCTCAACATTCTTCTCTTTGAATTCTTTATAACGGCGGTTCGTTCGTTCTTCCAATGTTGCAGTCATATAAATTTTCAAATCGGCGTTCGGAAAAACAACCGTTGTAACATCTCTTCCTTCAGCGACAATACTTCCCACTTCGCCCATTTTTTTTTGAATCTTAACCAGTTCAGCACGCACTTCGGGAATTTTACTTATGTCGCTTACTTTTGCGTTAACTTCAGTTGTCCGGATTTGATCAGTCACTTCTTCATCATTAACAAAAACTCTTGTAACGCCGTTATCGAACTGTAATCTGAGATCAATATTCCGTGCAAGATCAATTACAGCGGGAACATCTTCGGCAATACCTTTACGAAGAGCCATAAAAGTAATTGCTCTATACATTGCACCGGTATCGAGATAAGTAAACCCGAGTTTTTGTGCTATGTTTTTTGCCGCTGTGCTTTTTCCAGAACCGGCGGGACCGTCTATTGCGATGATAACTTTTCTTGACATTGGCTTGCAAAAATATGAAATCAAGCCCCATGTCGCAAATTTAAAGTTCTATTGATGATACTGGGTGGATTAGCGCCTAATGTCCCCACAATTCGCGGTCGAGCGAACGGTACTGAATTGCTTCGGAGATGTGCGCCGGCTGAATATTTTCTGTTCCGTCTAAATCGGCAATAGTGCGGCTGACCTTGATAATCCTATCGTAAGCGCGTGCCGAGAGTCCTAAACGAGTCATTGCCATCTTTAATAAATCTTCACTTTGATCGGTTAACTTGCAAAATTTTCTAAGCTCCTTAGAATTCATGTCTGCATTTTTATAAATACTTTTGAGTCCTTCAAATCTTTTTTGCTGAATCTTTCTTGCGAGGATAACACGCTCGCGTATGTTTGCCGATTTCTCACCGCTTGATGACGATGCCAACTCTTTAAATTTAACGGCAGGCACTTCAATGTGAATATCAATTCGATCCAGCAGCGGTCCGGAAATTCTTGCCATATATTTTTGAATTTGTGAAGTGTTGCAAGTGCATTCTTTATTCGGGTCGGTAAAATATCCGCACGGACAGGGATTCATTGCAGCAGCTAACATAAAATTTGCCGGGAACTCCAAAGACATTTTTGATCGGCTGACAGTTACTTTATAATCTTCCAACGGCTGCCGCAAAACTTCCAGAACATTTTTTTTGAATTCGGGAAGCTCATCCAAAAATAAAACTCCGTGATGAGCATAAGAAACTTCGCCGGGCCGCGGAATTGTTCCGCCTCCGATTAATGCTGCGTCCGAAACAGTGTGGTGAGGACTTCGGAATGGTCTTTCCGTTATCAGCGCTTTATCTTTTTGCAGAATACCGGCTACAGAATGAATCTTTGTCGTTTCAAGAGCTTCTTCAAAATTGAGCGGCGGCAAAATTGAAGGCAGCCGTTTTGCAAGCATAGTTTTTCCCGAACCCGGAGGACCGATCATCAAAATGTTATGTCCGCCGGCGGCAGAAATTTCCAATGCGCGTTTAACATTTTCTTGTCCCTTCACATCCGAAAAATCAAGCTGATAAGTATTTATCTGAGAAAATAGTTCATCTTTATCGGTGAAGACCGGAGTAAAATCTTCATCGCCGTTTAAGAGTTGTATCACTTCGTTCAAATTTTTCAAACCGTAAACTTCAATGCCGTCAACTATCGAAGCTTCTTTAACCGAGTCGGCGGGAAGTATAACTCGTTTTATTTTTTTCTTGCGCGCCTCAACCGCAATTGGCAGTGCACCTTTTATTTTGCGGAGAGTTCCGTCGAGTGATAACTCGCCCAGAATGAATGTCTCAGAAAGTAAATCTTGATTTACAATTTCTGCGGCTGACAAAATTCCAATAGCTATCGGCAGATCAAACGAACTTCCCTCTTTCTTAATATCTGCAGGCGCAAGATTGATTGTAATTTTTTTAACTGGAAATTCTATACCGGAATTTTTTATTGCCGCAGTTACTCTTTCGCGGCTTTCTTTGACGGCATTATCTGGCAAACCAACAATTGTAAAACCCGGGATTTGCTTTTCGAAATGAGTTTCAACTTCTACAACGTAGGCATCAATACCGTATGTGGAGCCAGAAAGAACTTTGGAAAACATTTTGGGTTCCCCCAATTGTTAATTCAAACTAACAAAATTTTTCATCAAACAAAAAACCCCGACAGAGCCAGGGTTAGATTAAAAGTGAATATCTTATTTGAACCTTCGTAGAAATTCCAATCGGTCTCTAAGATTATCAACCGGAACCAAAAGTTTATCCTTGCCGTAAATCGCATCATCGCGCTTCTGAAATACCAACTCATAATCTTTGCTCATCACAATTGCTTCCTCCGGACAAACTTCTTCGCAGAAACCGCAGAAGATGCAGCGCAGCATATTTATTTCAAATTTTTCCGGATATCTTTCTTTCTCTGCAGTCGTCTCACCGGCTTGAACTTCAATTGCCAATGCCGGGCATACACGCGAACATAAACCGCACGCAACACAACGTTCAACACCGTTTTTTTCTTGAACCAAAACCGGGCGACCGCGATAAGATGCCGGCGGTTCAAACTTTACTTCGGGATATTGAAGCGTAACATTCGGCCGGAACATATTCTTCAGCGTGAGCGCCATACCTTTTGCAATTTCCGGTATGTAAAGCTTTCCTAATATGTTTAAATCTTTTTCTCTTTTCTTAACCGACATTTTAAATCCTTTTCAGATTCTAAAGATGGAAGATCATTATCAATGCGGCAACCCAAACAATATTTATCAGCGCAAGCGGAAACATAACTTTCCAGCCGAGACTCATTAATTGATCGTATCGGAAACGCGGCAGAGACCAGCGAACCCAAATAAAGAAAAATAGTATTGCGGCACTCTTCACAAAGAACGATGCAATTTGAATCAAGGTCGTAGCAGTAACTCCCAATCCTAATTTGTCAATGTAAGGAACTTGCCATCCGCCGAGATAAAGTGTAACGATCATCGCGCTGGCAATAATCATGTTCGCGTACTCGGCAAGAAAGAATCCGGCGAACTTGAACGAACTATATTCGGTGTGATAACCGCCGACGAGTTCCGGTTCAGCTTCCGGTAAATCGAACGGCAATCTGTTTGTTTCTGCAAATGCCGAAACCACAAACGTGATAAATCCGATCGGCTGAACAATTGCGTTCCACATCCAGCCGTATTGAGCGGCAACAATTTGCACCGGACTTAACGATTGCGATAACAATAAAACTCCAGCAATTGAAAAACCCATTGAGACTTCATACGAAATCATTTGAGCCGAAGAACGGATTCCGCCGAGTAAAGAATATTTGCTTCCCGATGACCAGCCGGCAAAAGTTATTCCATAAACTCCGAGTGACGTTAACGCAAGCACGTAAAGAATTCCAATGTTAACATCTGCCATGAATAAATTTATTTTGTATCCAAAAAGTTCTATCGGCGGACCAATCGGAATTACAGCGTAAGTTGCGAATCCAACAAAGACTGCGATGAACGGAGCCAAAGTGTGAAGCACTTTATTGGAAGCCGTCGGTACAATATCTTCTTTCAATAATAGTTTAAAAACATCCGCAAAGGGTTGAAGCAATCCTAACGGACCAACACGATTTGGACCGACTCTGTTCTGTACCCACGCGCTGATCTTTCTTTCAAAGTAAACGAGATATGCAACTGTAAGCAGCATAGCTACAAGTGCAATCAAAATTTTGACTACCGAGATAATTATTATTTCCCAAATGTTCATTAAGACGAACTCCGGTTAAACTGTTGCTGTTTGTTTTATTTCTAATTGAGCTCCATGCTCGCCAACATCATCGTAATCCAAACCTTTGAACGCTTCGACAGAATTTGAAATCTCCGCAAAAATATTTTCTGCCATTTCATATTTCAATTTATGTCCGAGCTGTGCAGAAAGAGAAGTAAAAATTTTCCAGCTTGGTTTCGCGTTAAATTTATGTCCTTGCATCCAGCGGTCGAACTTCGTACCGAATTTATCCCAACGGCTCATGTTCATTCCGTCAATGGCTCTATCCATTTCAGTAGTTGAAACTGCCGGACGAATACGCTGAACTCTTCCTTGGAAATTCACAAACGTGCCGTTCTTTTCTGCATACGCCGACGCGCCGAAAACAACATCTGCCAATGCTGTGGTTTTATTTTGATTCGTCGCATGTACAATCAATAAATCAAGTTTGCTTATTGCTTGTTCAAATTCCTCGCTGAACGATGCCGGATCATCTTCCATTACATAAAGCGCTTTAATCTTTCCATCTTTGATAGCTCTCAAAATTCCTTCGAGACGCATTCCGCCGGAAGACGGTTTTACTCCCACTAATTCAGCACCTAAAGAATTCGGCGTTTTATCTTCTCTGATCAAAATATCATCTTGATCTCCTTCAACCACATGCTTTGCAAAATCAATACTTGTTACTCCAAGCGCCTTTGCAAATTTCACCATTGCATAATTATCTTCACATGTTCCGTAAGCAGAACCAAGAAACGCGATTTCGCCGCTCTTAAATTCTTTGATTTTCTTTGCGGTAATTTTTATCGCGTTATCCCATTCGGTTTTTTGAAGCTGTCCTTCTTTTCTAATATATGCGCCGTCAACTCTGTCATCGGCATTTACATGTTTGAAAGTTTCTAATCTTCCTTTGTCGCACATCCAATAATTGTTAACTTCTTCATTGTGTCGCGGAGTTAATCTTAGAATCTGATTATTGCGGACCCAAATTTCGGTATTGCATCCGCGCGCGCATCCGATACAAACGGAATCTGTTTTAGACATTTCCCACACGCGCGATTTAAATCTAAAATCTTGATTTGTGAGCGCGCCAACGGGACAAATATCGGTTGTGTTTAAAGTGTACGGATTATCGAACGACTCGCCGGGGAAAGTTGTAATCGTAACATGATCTCCGCGCTGAACGAACGTGAGCTGATTTTGTTTTGCAATTTCATCGGAGAAACGTATGCAGCGTGAACACGATATGCAGCGTTCGCCGTCGAACTTTATGTAAGGACCAAGCTGAACGCGTTTTTCTTTTCTGTTTTTAATTTCTTCAAAGCGGCTTTCACCCTTGCCGTTGTCGTACGCATATTCCTGAAGTTTGCATTCGCCGGCTTCATCGCAGATCGGGCAATCGAGCGGATGATTGATAAGAATAAATTCCATCACAGCGTTTCTTGCTTCATCGGCTTTCTGCGAATGTGTTTGAACTACCATTCCATCGGCGGCGTAAGTTGAACATGCGATTACGAGCTTCGGCATTTTTTCAATTTCGACTAAACATACGCGGCAGTTACCGGAGATCGATAAACTCGGATGCCAGCAGAAATGTGGAATGTCTATCCCGGCATTTCTTGCTGCTTCAATTACTGTTTGTCCTTGTTTAAATTCGATTTGCTTTCCGTCAACAGTCAATGTCGGCATTTTGCTATCCTTAGGCAACTTTCTGAAGAAGTAAATTTTTCGAAGACAAAATTACTCTTGTTAAGGTACCATTTTCAAATATTTCGTTAGATAAATTTCTAATTTCTTCCGGCGACACCGCTTGAATATCTTTAACCGTTTCTTCCACAGACTTAATCTTTCCAAAATAGATTGTCGATTGAGCTAATCTCAACATTCTATTAGTAGTGCTTTCCAAACTCATCAGCATACTTCCAATCAGGTATTCTTTTGCGCGGCTTAATTCTATCTGTCCTACTTTTTTCTTTTTGATTTTTTCCAGTTCCTCAAAAATTAAATCCTCGGCTTTATGTACAGACTTGTCGTTGGTTGATAAATAAACTCCAAATGTTGAAATATCAAAGAAGGAATTGACAAAAGTATTTATCTGGTATGCTATTCCATTTTCTTCTCGGATTTTCTGAAACATACGTGAACTGCTTCCTTCTCCCAGAATATGAGAGAGAACGCTCACGGCATTTCTTTTTTTCTCTTTGATTCCGTATGTCGGCTTGCCTAAAATGTAATGTACTTGCTGAGTATCTTTTTCAACATAAAGATCAGTCGTTGGAGTGATGACCAAATCACGCTTCTTGTTGTTCTCAAGTTTGAATTTCTTTGTAACATATTTTTTTGCGTATTTGATCAAATCATTGTGTTCGATATTACCGGATGCTACAATGAAAAATCTATCGGCTGTGTAATTCTCTTTTACAAAGTTGATTAGATCTTTTTGTTTGAACGAACGCAGATTTTTTTCCGTGCCGATAATCGGCATGCCGAGCGAGTTGCCGGCAAATACGTTGCTTTCAAACTTGTCGAATATTAATTCTTCCGGTGAATCCTCGATGTCGTATAATTCGTCAATTACAACTTTGGATTCTTTCTCGATCTCCTTTGGATTGAACACGGAATTCTGAACCATGTCGGACAGAACCTCAAATGTTTTTTCGAGATGCCTGTTTAATCCTCTTCCGTAAAAACATGTATGTTCTTTGGAGGTGAACGCGTTTAAATATCCGCCAAGAGATTCAATATCTTCGGCAATTTTTCTTGCCGAGCGTTTTTTCGTTCCTTTAAAAAACATGTGTTCCAGAAAATGACAAATGCCGCTGTTCTCCGGCGATTCATCCCGCGAACCTACATTGAACCAGAATCCAAGCGAGAAAGAATTTACATAGTTTATTTTCTCGGAGATTACTTTTATACCGTTGGAAAGTTGTGTGATCTTGATATTTTTCAAAAAGAAATGTCTTTAGATGTTTTAAAATGCGAAGCAAATATAGAGAAGGTTACTTTGGTTATCAAATGAATGAATAGTGCGGCAATGTCTCAGTTTTATTTTATAAAGGAAATAAAATGGCAGTTTTTCTAGAAAGTTTAATTAATGATCTTGTTCACAGAATTATTCAATAAAATATTTTCTGAGGTAGGAACAAATTCTTTTATTTCTCCTTTAAAAAATTTAGTAGGAATAGTAATAGCACCAGTAGTATTGCCTAAATTTGCTGTGAAAGTTGAAATAAACGATCGTATATAAGGAAACATTATAGCAGTTGCGTTAGCATTTATAAGATTTTTTCTTATTTCTGGAGTTATTTCTTCTGAAGTAGAAACTTCAAAATTACCAACAGCAACCAATTCTAACCGGAAATTTTCTTCACCAGTCAGATTAACCTTCATAATAATTTTGAATGTTTCAGGATTTTCGGCAGGTATAAAAACCTGTGGCTCTACTTGGATATCAATCTTCGATTCCTTTTTTAAACTCGCTGAAGTGAATATAACATTCATTATATCCACTCCTAGAAATCTTAATTTGGGCTGATCTTTTATTTCCATTATGCTGCTACAAAATAATAATACTCACCAGCATTTATCGTTGGCGTTTCGGCATTTGTCGAATTTGGTTCATGGCAGAATGATGCAGATTCAACATCTAAGTATTGATATTCACCTTCTCCTAAATTAGCTAATCGTTCCTCTTTTTTCTTTTTGTCAAGCCAATGTCTGAGACTTTCCGGTGTTTCTTTTTCTAATGTTTCGATTAATAATTTTTCTATTTCATCATAATTAATCATTTCAAACAAGCTCCTTCTAAATGGAAATCAAATGAAAGAATGATATCTTTATTATATACAACAAGTTGTATCCTTTTTTTATAGTATAACTCCTGTACTAAAACATAAGTTTCATTCCTGGGTAAATCTTGGAATAAAATTCCATCAATACTTTTCCAAATACCTTTTTCTCTAAAATAATCATTTATTTGCTTTATAGTTGGCCGCTCATTTATTTTTTTTATGAAATAAGTAGCCGCCATCTCAATCGTTTTTAAGAAAAAATTATAATCATTTTCATTAAAAACAGTATTCAGTACATTATCGAAAGAAATTTCAGATTTATAAGTTTCAAAATAACCAGTTCTATAATAATCTGATTCTTGACCCCATTTCAAAGTATCATTTTCGTTTAACCAGAAATAATAACCAGAGCCAAGCCATGCATTTGGTTTTGAACAATAAATTGCAGAATCTGTCCTAATTCTTCTTTTTTCAACGGTTTGATAACATATACGATTCAAATGTAAACAACTAAAATTATTTGACGTTAAATTTAAACAAATGTTTCAGATAATATAAGTTAAATTTATCAAAAAAAAAATATAACTGGCTAGGCTACATCGGATTGCCTCAAAAAAAAACTAACCGTAGATGATAGAAAAAATAGTCATTGCCTCAAAAGTAAATCTTACCATGGGAAAGTGAAAACAGCTAATCTAAACTGGTAAATGTCTTATCTAAGGTCACT
>JAMCSN010000384.1 GCA_023381535.1 Bacteroidota bacterium | reverse complement strand
TGCAAATTTTCTTCGAATAACATAGAGAGAAAAATGTTTGCGGGCAACCGAAAAATTAGTTTGTCGTTCCGGCTTTCTTCTCTGCGGCTTTATTAAGCTCCTTTATTTCGGCTGTGCTGGTTGGGTGGCCAATGGCGTTAAGGTTTTTATGAATTGTAATGTATTCTTCTTTTGAAATGTTGTTATGCCAATGTCCGGTCAGCATTCCGAGTCCGGTGACTGAGATAAAGATGAGAACTACGCCGAATGCTATAACTTTTTTCGGCACCTTTTTCTCTTTGAAAATACTTTTTACTTCGAGCGTATCTGCAACCGGACAAACATCAACGCAGTTCAGGCAAGAAGTGCATTCGTCGGATATAACGGTTTTCACTTTATCAACTTTTATGAACGATGGACACGCTTTAGCGCAAAGTCCGCAGTCGATACAGCTTGTAACGTTTCGTTTGATTTTGTTGGGACTTAAGAAACCAATCAGTCCAAGCAATGCACCGTAAGGACACAAATACCGGCACCAAAAGTTTCTAATGAATATCGACAACAAAAATAGAACACCTATTACGATCAAGCTGAACTGTGAAATGTGAGCAAAGAAATACCACATCTTGATGTCCGCCGATACGTTATAAGGTCCGCCGAGAAAATACGCCAGTGTTGTTTCGCTCATTGAAAAAATTGCGAAAGCAAAAAATGCAAGCAACAAATATTTAATTGCACGAAGAGGATAATCAATAAACTTGTGGAGTTTTATTCTTCGTCTGAAAATCTTTTTCCAAAGTCTTTCGCCAAAATCTCCGATCATTTCGGAAATAAAACCGACCGGACACATCCAGCTGCAGAAAGACTTTCCGAAGACAAACGACACACCGACTATCGCAAGCAAAATAAAAAATCCAGCAGGATGAACATCGTGAATTTGACCGGTTTGAAAAAAGTAAACCACACTCATCAACGCGCTGATCGGAAGAAAACCTTCCACTCCGGGCGGACGCTGATGAAATGTAGCGGCTCCGTTTGATTCCAGATAAGAAACAAATTGCGAGAACTCAATTCCAATCCAGATGCAAAGAACAGCAAAAGCTACTTGCACACCAAATCTGATTTTTTGGATCGATGCGTCTTTATTTTTTATATACTTCAAACTCATTTCCAAAACTCCGAGACTTCAAAATACTTCTGTAACTTTTTGATTTGCCCAAAGATCAAAACATTGCATTTCAAATATCGGAAAAATAATTCTGATTATCAACTATAAAGTGTTGTTTTTGCACTAAAACTGATAAAAAGGACACGCAAAAGAATTAACTTGACAATCTGTCCGCTTATAAATATTTTAATTCAGAGAAATTAATCTGTAATATCTTGGATAAAGAAAAATGAAAACAATCGCAGCACAGTTAAATCGGACAAATTATTCCAGTATAAAAAATTTCGGTGGGTTGCTCGGAATTAAGGCTCTTGGGATTTTATTTTTGTTAGCATTCATAGTTGTTGGATGCGGCGAGCAGTATTCCGATGAAGTAATTGGGGAAGAACATGCTCAGTTAACAGACGCACCTTTTGTGCCTCCGCCTATCACACGTAAACATGCAACAAAAGTAATTGTTGATTTAGAAGTACGCGAGTTGGTAAAAAAATTATCGGACGATGTTGAATATATTTTCTGGACTTTCGGCGGAAGCGTTCCAGGAAAATTTATTCGCGTGCGCGAAGGTGATCTTGTTGAATTTCATCTTCATAACAATCCTTTAAGCAAACTGCCGCATAATATTGATCTGCATGCCGTGACAGGACCCGGCGGAGGAGCCACTTCGTCATTCACTGCACCCGGGCATACATCTGTATTCTCATTTACTGTAAAGAATCCGGGTCTATATGTTTACCACTGTGCAACTGCGCCGGTTGGTATGCACATCGCCAACGGAATGTACGGACTTATTTTAGTTGAACCGAAAGAAGGACTTCCACCCGTTGACAGAGAATATTATGTAATGCAAAGTGAATTCTACACCGAAGGTAATTACGGCGCTGCCGGACTTCAACCTTTCAGCATGGAGAAAGCTATTGCCGAGAAACCGGATTATGTAGTTTTCAACGGCTCAGTTGGATCGATGGTGGGCGATAAAGCGTTGATTGCAAAAGTCGGCGAGAGAGTAAGATTCTTTATTGGAAACGGCGGACCAAATTTGGTATCGTCCTTTCATGTGATAGGAGAAATACTTGATGTTGTGCACAGAGAAGGAAGTTTTAGCTCCATCGAGAAGGACGTTCAAACAACTTTAATTCCTGCCGGCGGTTCATCTATAGTAGAATTCACTGTTGACGTACCGGGAAATTATATTATGGTTGATCACTCAATTTTCCGGGCATTCAACAAAGGCGCATTGGGAATGCTGGCTGTAAGTGGACCGGAGAACAAAACAATTTATTCAGGGAAACAGACAGACGAAATCTACACAGCTTCATCTTCCGCTACAGAAGAAGTAAATTCTTTTACCGGTGAATTGAATCGGAATAACGGTAACGAACAGTTCTCATCAAAATATTCCAACGGCGATCCTGCTATAGATGAAAATCTGATAAAGACCGCAACGCAAACCGGTGCAAAAAATTCTTCTCCGGGAAACATGTTCAGTCTAGGACAATCGGTTTATTCCACCAGTTGTTTCGCATGTCACCAAGCAGACGGAAATGGAATCCCTAACGTTTTTCCACCGCTTCTAAATTCGGATTGGTTAAAAAAGAGTTCGAAAGAAGACGCCATTAGAAACGTTGTTCACGGGAAAACCGGGGAGATCTTTGTCAACTCCAAAAAATATAACGGTATTATGCCGGCACAGAATCTCGATGATGTTCATACAGCGGCAGTTTTAACTTACGTCTATAAGAAATTTATTGGGAAGGATGTAAATATTTCACCGGAAGAAGTGAAAAAAATTCGCGCTTCCAAGAAATAGGAGTTTGAGTGTAAATGTTAGACAGACAACGGCAAAATCAATGAGACGAATTTCAATTCTAATATTAATCGCAGTGGTAAATCTGCCGATCATCGGTCACGGCAAACTGTCAGGCGGTCATACAGACATGGCATTAATAAAAGGCGGGAAGTATAAACCGCTTTACGGCGCAAATAATAATTCCGATGAAGTAACTGTTGCGCCATTTTACATAGATCGGTTTCCGGTGACCAACAAATTGTTTCTGCAATTTGTTAAAGAAAATCCTAATTGGCGCCGGTCAAATGTGAAAGAACTTTTTGCCGATGAAAATTATCTGAAAAATTGGAAGAGTGATTTAGAATTGGGTCCAAATGTTCTGCCTGATGCACCGGTAACAAATGTCTCGTGGTTTGCCGCAAAAGCTTACTGTGAATATTACGGCAAAAGACTGCCAACAGTTGCAGAGTGGGAATTAGTAGCGCAGGCAAGCGCAAAGCAAGCCGATGGTTCAAAAGAACCTAACTACATCCGGCAGATATTAGAATGGTACTCGAAGCCAACGCAAAAAATAATTCCAGCCATTGGTCAAAATGAAAAAAATATTTGGGGAGTTTATGACATGCACGGATTGGTTTGGGAATGGACTTCGGATTTTTTTAGCGCGCTGGTAACTGGTGAGTCGCGGGGAGACAGCGGGCTGGAAAGAAATCTTTTTTGCGGAAGCGGTTCCGTCGGTGCCTCGGATATTAAAAACTATCCCGCGTTTATGCGGTTCGCATTCAGAAGCAGCTTAAAAGCAAATTACACGACTAATAATCTTGGCTTCAGATGCGCAAAAGATTTTTATCAAGGGAGAAATGAAAAATGAAGAGCAAATTAATCATCCCGTTCATTGCGGTTTCTGCTCTTGTTCTAACGTTGTCGGTTTACTTTGCAATGAACATAACGGCTTCGGAAAAGAAAAGCGGCAATGCCACTATTGAGAATCAGAAAGAAAAATTATGCTGCGCCGATTTAAAAATCGATCATGGAAAAGTCGGCGATAATTCCATTTACCAACTCGATTCAAAATGGCGCGATGAATCCGGCAAAACAATTTCTTTAGCCGATCTGAAAGGGAAGAAGCAAATTATGGCAATGATATTTACAAGCTGCACTTATGCTTGTCCGTTGATTCTAAACGACATGAAGAAAATCGAATCACAAACAAAAAGCAAGGATGTGAACTATTTGCTTGTCTCTATAGATCCCACAAGAGACACACCGGAAGTTTTAAAAAGCTTTGCCGAAAGAAACAACTTGGATTTCAACAAATGGCGTTTAATTACCGGCAGCCAAAACGGAATAAGTGAATTAGCCGCCGTGCTGGGATTTAGGTATA
>JAMCSN010000269.1 GCA_023381535.1 Bacteroidota bacterium | reverse complement strand
TCAGCCTGATTACCATTGGATTAATAAAAGCAATAAACAGTAACTCGCTCAATAAGCTTAATTCTTTGTCAGATCACTCAGCGGGACACAAAGAAAATGAATAATTCAATTTTATGGGCTTCCTACAAACAAAAGCCTACTTCCGAACTTAAAAAACAAATCGTTCTCAACTACATTAATCTTGTTCATTACGTAATTCATAAAACGAATTTGGTTCCGGATAATCTGCTGGACAGACGAGATTATTTTCAGTTTGGGATAGAAGGATTAAGCGAGGCGATAGATCGTTTTGATCCGGATTACGGTACAAAGTTCGAAACTTATGCCATTCAGCGAATTCGCGGAAAAATTTATGACGAGCTTCGCAAATATAACGAAAAACTTTCGGTGCCGGTCTTTTCCGAAAACGTAACATCTACAGCAACATCGACGCTTTCGATTAATCATTCATCGAACGAAGACAACAGTGTGCAGCTTTACGAAATATTGCCCGGCGATTCCGAAATACCGGATGCGCTTCTGGAAAAAAATGAATTGAAGCAAAAATTAATCGATCTGATTAAAAATCTAAAAGAAAGAGAACGAACTATTCTCAGTTTATACTATTACGAAGACCTGAATTACAAAGAGATTGCACAAGTGTTGAACATAACCGTTTCGAGAGTATCGCAGATACATTCAAGAATATTAAACGCTCTTAAACAAAAACTATTGAACTATAATGCATGAAGTAAAAACTCCGGAATCTAAGGAACGGATTAGAAGGCAACTTTCGAACATCGGTACTTTACCATCTGTTCCTCATGTAATAACTGAAGTCTCCAGCCTTCTGGATAACGAAAGAACCAGCGCCGCCGATTTGTGCAAAGTGATTTCACGGGATCAGGCAATTGTAACAAAAATTTTAGCGATTGCTAATTCACCTTTGTACGGATTGCCGCGAAGAGTTGCTACGGTGGAGTTTGCAATTGTTATAATCGGGTTCGAACACATGAGAAATGTTTTAGTTGCGTTGTCGCTGGTAGATGCATTCAAAAGCCGAAGCGGCGCCAATTGGAACCATGATTCTTATTGGATGCATTCGCTTTTAACTGCAACCGCTGCCAAAAGAATTGCAGACGATTTAAGATACCCAAAATCCGGCGAAGTTTTTACAGCCGCGCTGCTGCATGATTTGGGTCTTGTTGTGTTGCAGCGCTACATGAATTACGATTTCAACAATATTGTAAAACTTGTTCAAGAGCAGCAAATATCATATTTCAACGCTGAAAAAATAGTTTTGGGATTCACTCACCAGGAAATTGCAGAGTACCTTTTAGAGAAATGGAATTTCCCCACATACATCACAGAAGCTGTTTCAAATCATCATACGCCTTCGCTTTCGGACAACGGAAAAGTTCTTTCATCACTGATTCACTTAGCGGATTATATGACGCAGAGAATCGGCATCGGAACGTTTGAATGGGACGACAATTATATCTTCGACGAAAATATTATCGAGATACTCGGTTTCGGAAGCATGGATTATCTCGACGGCTTTATAGCAAGCTATGAGCCTTTGTTCAGAGGGCACATGGAATCACTATTAGAGAAAACAACTAAGTGAGAAAATATGACAACACTAGTAGCAGATACCAGTAAGAACCGTTACAGGACGGAACTGATTCTAAAAAAAGTAAATACGCTGGCACCGATACCGAAAATCTTGAACGAGGTCCTGCAACTGTTAAACGATATAAATACGAGTCCACACGCACTGGCAAAAGCCATTTCGAAAGATCAAAGTGTTGTGTTGAAAATATTGACGATTGCAAATTCTCCTTTTTACGGCTTGGCAAAACGCGTTTCGTCAATAGAGTTTGCGATTATGATACTCGGCTTCAATGAAATACGGAACATTGTTTCCGCGCTATCGTTAATGGAGACTATAAAAAATAAAACCGATAAATATTTAGATCAAAAAAGTTTTTGGCTGCATTCATATATAACGGCAACAATTTCAAAGAAGCTTGCTTACGATTTCGGACTTGAAAAAAGCAACGAGACATTTATTGCCGGACTCCTTCACGATGTCGGCTTATCCATTGTTCATAAATTCATGCATTCTGATTTCGTAAATGTTTATGAATTAATTAATGCCGGAATGGATTTTTCCGAAGCTGAAATGCAAGTCTTCGGCATGACGCACGGTGAAATTGCGGAAACTTTGCTGAAGAGTTGGAACATTCCCGAAATAATTACCGAGACTGTTCGATATCATCATGCGCCGGTTCTTAACTCATATACTCCGACCCTTTCTTCAGTTGTACATCTTGCCGATTACATGACGCAGATGCTGAAAATCGGTGATCTGGATTATGAAAAATCTTTGAAGCTGGATAACGTAGTGTTCACAACCCTGCACGTGAAAGATTTAGCCGAGCTCGGTCATTTTATAGACGGTTACCGAGAACCTCTTCTACTGCAACTGGAATCATTAAAGTATTTGGTATGAGACTAATAAAAGAAAAAACTCGATCATACGAATCGTTCCATAAATCGCTTCAGTACTTCACCAAAAATTCCGATGTGAGAGGCGATCTCAGGTTAATCAGTTTTGAAAATCACCAGAACAATAATAATCTGCTTGAGAAGTACACCTTTTTCGTTCAGAACTTATGGTCGTTCCAACAAAAAATTGAAGAAGCAAAAAAGATTGAAGAAATTCATGCGCTAATACTTTCATTCGTTAAAAGAATTCTTCAGGCGAAAGAAGTTGAGTTGTTTCTATTCAACGATTCCGGGCGTCATCTTATTCCGCTAAATCAAAAAGCCAACGCGCAGCACGTTAACACTGTTAACAAAATTCACAGAGACGGAATTCTTGATTGGATATTCGAATCAAAAAAACCAACGATAGTTCCGGATTTGGATACGTACACCGCCAGCGGTTCGAAAGTCAATCAGCTCATTTTCCCCATTTACGATTCAGGATTGAAGCACGGCATACTTTCGCTTTACACGCCAATCACAAAAGTTTCCGAAGTCTCGCTTGAGAACAGATCAGTACAAATTATTCTTGGAATAGTGATTCCGGTAATTATGAAACTCAAGCAAAAAGACAGTATCAACAAGCTTTATCAAGAGTTGCAAGTTTATCAATCTAAACTGAAAAACGACTCCGGTGTTTACGCAATCGGAAATATTGCCGAAGGAATTTTGGAAGAGATCGGCGAGCCGCTTCAGGTAATTCTTTCTCTAACCGATTTGCTGGAAAGTGAAAATGCTGCAATTGATCGTCAGACAACAAGTAATATCAAAAATCAAATTGACAAAGTAAGAGGCTTAATTGCCGGACTTACAAGATTTTCGGGTTTGAACAAACCCAAAAACCAAAATAGCCAGGCATGCGACCTGAATAAAATCGTTAAAGAGTTTAGAAACATCATCAATGCCACGCTTCAGAATCTTGGTTTGGAATGCGAACTTGATCTAGAAGAAAATATTCCAACAATTCTTTCCGATGCAGGCGAAATCAAGCAGCTTTTAACCAGTATTTTTTCGTTGCTAAAGTCCGCGTCAAGAAAAGGCGGCGCATTCGTAATTCAAACAAAGTATATCAAAGAGAAAATTGTGCTTTCAGTTTTCACTACAGAACAGATTGCCGGCATTGCCAACGAAAACGAATACAGATCGAATGTAACTGTAAGATTGATCAACGAATTGATGAAGAAGAATGAAGGATCGGCGGAATTTAATTTGCTGCCGCTCAAAGGCACTATGATTCACTTGATATTTCCATTGAAGAGAAAACTTTCATTATGAAAAAGATTTTGTTCGCGGCAATAATTTTTTGTTTTGCTCTGAATGCAAAAGGTCAGACCGCCGATTCACTGTTAACTGCTGCGGGTGATTCGATTGACATTCACGCGATGGTTCAAAGACAGATTGATGAAGCGCGCAGAAAACAATCTTTGTCTTTGAGCAATTTGGCACCACAGGTTGAAATGCAGCGTGACATCGCAGTTGAAACAGCCGAACCAAAATCATCCGGCGCGAATGCTCTTCTAGTTTTGTTTTCGCAGATACCCTTTATATACAAGGCGTACGCTGCCATTTCGTTTTTGATAATGTTTTTCATTTTGGGAAAAAGGTACGTCGCCGGGTTTAACAGTAAATCGTTACGTTCATTGAAAGAGAGAATTGGATTGATGCGCGAAGAAAAAATCGGCGGATCGAAAACTGATTCCAAGTTAAACAAATCCAGAAGGGTTTTGAAAAGTAAACCTGAAGTATTCAATGTTTCTGAAATTCAGCTGAGCAAAGCAGCGCGGAAAATGAATCTTTCTAAAGGTGAATTAATATTGGCGGCGCGCTTGAAATTTTTTGAAGTCAAAGAAATGCAGGAGGTGTAATGATCAAGGGAATATATACTGCGGGCAGAAGTTTGGATCAGCGGTTGAAAAACATTGATGTTATAGCCAACAATCTTGCCAATCTTAACTCAACCGGATATAAACGAGAGATTCCGTTTTCGGAAGTGATTAACCAGGCGGGTGAAGTCGTTATCAGAAAAGTTACAAGTCAACAGCAAGGTGAAATTCTTCAAACATCCAATCCGTTGGATCTTGCAATTTCCGGTGAAGGTTTTTTTGTTGTGAAAGGTGACGACGGCAGCGTTGAACTTACCCGCGACGGCAGATTCAAATTAAGCGAAGACGGAACACTTACCGATTCGAACGGAAAAAAAGTGATGGGTAAAAACGGAAGCATATCGCTTGAAGACAGTTTGCTGAACAAGAATTCCAGCATCATGATTTCGAAAAACGGCGAAGTTAAAGTTGGCGACAAAATTGTTGATAAGATTATGGTTGCAACTGTTCCGCGCCCAAGTGACTTGATGCGCACGGACGGTTCGAATTTCTTGCCCGGAGACCAAACGGTAATGAACGCACCGGAAAATGAATTTGCTATCTCACAAGGTTTCCTTGAAGAATCAAACACAAATCCTATTGTTGAAATGGAAGCGATGATCTCGCTGAATAAAGAATTTGAAACCGCACAGAAAGTAATTTCCACTCTCGATACGTCGCTTGGGTATGCAAACGAAATAGGAAAAATCTAAAGGAGCTATAAATGTCAACACGAGCTTTAAGAACGGCAGCCTCCGGAATGTATGCACAACAAATTAACATAGAGGTTATTTCCAACAATATTGCAAACATTAACACAACCAGCTTTAAGAAAAACAAAGCTGAGTTCCAGGATTTGATGTACCAGGAAGTTCATGTTAATCCTTTAACTTCCTCCGCACCTGGAGTTGAAGAAACTTCGACGTCGAAAATCCAAATCGGTAACGGTGTTAAACCCGCCGCATCTACAAAGATTTTTACTCAAGGCGACATCACGCCGACGAACAATCAGCTCGATCTTGCAATTCAAGGTGAAGGATTTTTTCAAGTGCGCAAAAGCGATGGAACAATTGCATACACGCGCGACGGTTCGTTCAAGGTTAATGCCGACGGGAAAATTGTTACTTCAGGCGGAAACGAATTAGACCCCGGCTTTACACTCACAAGCGATATTTCCAGCATTGCCATCGGACAGGACGGAACTGTTACTGCGCATCAAGGCAACGGCAGTGTTGTTCAGCTTGGAAGTATTGAGATAGCGCGCTTCATGAATAACGGCGGACTTGTAGCACTGGGCGATAATTTGTATGCAGAATCTCCCGCGTCGGGACAACCGATAATCGGCACGCCAGGTCAGGAAGGATTCGGCGACATTCATCAAGGCTACCTCGAAGCATCCAACGTTGACATCGTTGAAGAAATGATTGCAATGATAGCGGCGCAGCGCGCATACGAAATTAATTCCAAAACGGTTCAGACGGTTGAAAACATGATGACAATGGCAAACAACTTAAAGAGATCTTAATCTTGAAATGAAAATCTTAATGATGATATTGCTCGGATTTGTTTTTGGAAACGGGAAGTCTTTTGACTCACGTCTGAAAATATATCTGCACGATAAATTGAGTTCGTACGAAAAATACGAATATGAAATACTCCGTCCGCCTCAGGGCGAACGTTTGGAAATTGATACCGATAAAAATTTTCGGGTGTCCGGCGAGTATGCGTACGTCCCGGTAAAAATTTACGATTCCAAGAAGAATGTAAGTCGTTCGATAATCACGCTCCGTGTTAAGCTTTATAAAAACGTTCTTGTTTCGAAACAAAAAATCGATAGAGATGAATCGCTCTCGCCGTCGATGTTCAACAAAAAATTGATGGACGTTTCTAGAATGGAAGGCGACCTCGTTGAAGAAAACGCTTTGAAGGATTGCAGAAGCAAAATTATTATTAACGAAAAATCTGTGTTGCTTCAAAACATGATTGAACCTATTCCTGTCATCAACCGCGGAGAGAAAGTTACAGTTCATACTGGTGGAAACGGTGTGGACGTTTCAGTAGAAGGCATAGCGCGTCAAGACGGTTTGATCGATCAGGTAATTAGCGTGCAGTGCCGGAGCCAAATTTTCAAAGCAAAGGTAATTGATAAGTACAACCTATCATTGGTGGAATAAATGAAACGCACAATTTTGATAATTCTTTTTTTGGTATTTGTCTCATCGATGTTTGCGCAGAACTTGAGGAAAAATGCTCAGGTCTCGTTGTTCTCCGATAATAAAGCGTCTCAGCCTGGCGATGCGGTTACTATACTTGTGGTTGAATCAACAACAGCATCGAACAATTCCGAAACGTCTGCCGGCAGAAAGAGCGATATCGGACTTAGCGCATCGGGCAATGTAGGAACTTCAACCATACCAAATACTCAGCTTGCTTTAGGAACGAATAGTGATTTTCAAGGAAGCGGATCGACAAAAACCACTGGAAACATCAGCACAAAAATCAGCGCAACCGTAGATACTGTTCTTGCTAACGGAAATTTGGTAATAAGCGGCAGCAAAAAAATTAGTATTAACGGTGAAGACCAGACCATTCGTATAAAAGGAGTTGTAAGACCGTCGGATATTTCTTCCAACAATTCGGTTTACTCATATAACGTTTCTCAAGCGGAAATTACTTTTGAAGGAAACGGAATTATAGACAACGTTCAGAAGCCGGGCTGGATAACAAAATTTCTACATTGGTTGTTCTAGGAATGAAAATGAAAACAAAATTTTTTGTATGGTCAATTATCTTTTTGTTTGCCGGCAATTTGATCTTTGCGCAACGGATAAAAGATATTGGCTACATAAGCGGTAAGAATTCGGAACAGATTATCGGTTACGGATTAGTTGTGGGATTAGCCGGTACTGGCGACAGTTACCGTTCATCTTTTACGATACAATCTGTATCGAGTATGCTGAAAAGATTCGGCATTACCGTTCCGCAGACGGATTTGAAAACGAAAAATGTTGCGGCGGTAATTGTAACTGCAACTCTCGACGGCAATCTTAAAGGCGGAGCAGAGTTTGACGTTGTAGTTTCATCGCTCGGCGACGCTACAAGTCTGCAAGGCGGAACGCTTTTGATGACGCCGCTTTCCGGAATCGGCGGGGAAGTTTACGGATTTGCACAAGGCCCTTTATCTGTTGGCGGATACGATATAAATACTTTCAGCGGGAACAGAATTTCCAAGAATCACACGCTTGCAGGCAGAGTTCCGCGCGGCGGTTCGTTGAGGGAATCTATCGGTACTTCTAAAATTAATCCCAACAGTGTTTCGGTTTATTTGAAAGACCCGGACATCACAACATCTGAAAATGTCGCGACTGCTTTGAACACCAAATTTGGAAACAACACAGCGCAGGCTGTTGATGCAGCGGAAATAAAAATTACTGTTCCGCCTGCTCAACAAAAAAACTTAATGGGCTTTCTTGCCGAAGTTGAAAATGTAAATGTAACCGTCGATGAAGTTGCCAGAGTAGTTCTTAACGAAAGAACCGGAACAGTCGTATCGGGTCAGGGTGTTAAAATTCAGCCTGTTACCATTACTCACGGCAATTTGAATATTACCATCCGTTCGTACCCGATGATTTCTCAGCCCGAACCGTTTTCCCAGGGCAGAACAACTTTGTTCAACAATGTTATTCCGTATGTAGATCAGGATTCGACAAATACCGTTGCTATACAGGGTGCAAGCAATGTGCAGGAAGTTGCGGCTGCGTTGAATTCGCTAAAAGTTTCTCCGAGAGATATAATTTCCATTTTCCAGGCTCTTAAAGAAGCCGGAGCTTTGATGGCGGAACTAATCATAATGTAATATGAAAGAGTTAACGTTAAAAATAGATAACGATAGGCAACTATCGAAACCGATCGAAATAAAATCACGGTTCGATCAAAAACAAAAAGACAAAATTGCGTCGGCAACAAAGCAGTTTGAAAGTTTGCTCACGTCGATGATGTTGAAAAGTATGAATAAAACGACGAACGGAATTTTCGGCAGCGAGGAAGGTTACGGAAACGACATGTTCGATTCAATTTTTGAACAGAAAATTGCTTCCGAAATTTCCGAGACGCATAGTCTTGGCATTGCAGAACTTCTTTACCGGAAAATTACCGGCGAAGAAATGAGTCCCGAAATACGCAACAAAATTTCGGAACGAATGAATTCCATGAAAATGTACAATATAGAAGCGCCGGCGGATTCTACAAAAATAGCACCCAGCAAAACCGCAATTGATAGATTAAACATGTACGAGAGACACATTGACGATGCTGCCGATCAATTTGGAGTTGACAAAAATATTATCAGATCCATCATTCTAACCGAATCCGCTGCAAATAAAAACGCGGTTTCAAGCGCCAATGCCAAAGGTTTAATGCAATTAATGGATTCAACCTCGACAGATATGGGTGTAAACGACGTATTTAATCCGCGAGAAAACATTTTCGGCGGGACTAAATATTTTGCCCACTTGCTTCGACAATATAGTGGCGATATCAAGCTCGCGCTGGCGGCGTATAATGCCGGGCCACAAAATGTAGATAAATTCAACGGCGTTCCGCCGTTTGATGAGACCAAAAATTACATAAACAAGGTTCTCACTTATTTCGATCATTTTAAAGAGAGCGAACAATGAGTACACAACATTTAATTGATTCGATGAAGGCTCAAGCTGAAAATCTTGATCAACTCATTCAGACTCTTGAAGATCAGAAACTGGCAATAACGAAGAACGATTATGCGGCGTTGGAAAAGACAATTAGCAGCGAGCAGATGCTGCTGAGAAAACTTCAAGACGAAGAAAAAATTCGTGTTGAAGCCGTTAAAGAAATTGGGAAGAAGTTTAATCTTGGTCTAACGGATTATTCGCTTGATAAAATGATTGACAAAGGAAAAAATCTTTTCGGAAAAGAAACGAAAGAGCTGCTGCAGCTGAGAAACGTTTTGAAAGAAAAGGCAGACAGTGTTAAGGACAGAAATACACAGCTTAGAGACATAGTTGAATTTTCGCGCGGTCTTATAAAAGAAACTTTGCTGATTGCTGCGGGTTCAAATAAACATTTACTTGTAAACAAGAGAGTTTGAAATGGGTATCGGCGGATTGTTTGACATATCGGTCCGGACAATGAGCGCTTATCAAGAAGCCATTAGTGTATCGTCCAATAATATTTCAAATGCCGGAAATCCCGACTATACGCGTCAGCGCGTTGTTCTTGCATCGGAATCGAATATTGACGGAAAGGGTGCAGGTGTAAACGTTCAGGATGTGCAGCGCATTCGCCAAGATGTTCTCGATACTCAAATAAGAAAATACCAATCAACATTTTCCGATGCAGGCAAAAGATCGGAAGTATTGCAGCAGATTGAAGCGCTCACCGGAGAACCTTCCAGCACGGGCATATCTGCCGGCATTACGGATTTCTTCAACTCGTGGAATGAATTATCCGCCAACCCTACTTCTTCACAGTTAAGATTGAATGTAGTTCAGAAAGCACAAAACCTAAGTCAAAGATTCAAGCAGACTGTTGACGGCCTCACCTATATACAATATTCGGTACAACAGCAGGCGAATTCTACGGTCGATCAAATCAACGGCTACTTAAAACAGATTCATGATTTGAATCTTCAGGTTTACGATGCTCAATCGCGGGGAGTGAAAGCAAGCGAGCTTGAAGATCAAAGAGATTCTTTGATAGATCAATTAAGTCAGCTTGTGAATGTCTCTGTTCAGAAAAGTGATTCCGGTGCGGTTCAGGTAAATGTTGGCGGTTCTTACGGTGCCGATCAATCAGGCTACAATCAGTTCCAACTGGCAAATATAAACGGTCAGCTTCGCCTTGTATCTGTTAACGATACAAACTCCGTTGCGGTTGTTAATTCCGGTCAGTTCAATGCTCTCTCGGATCTTTATTCGAACAAGATTCCTGGTTACCTGAGCAATTTGGAAAATCTTGAAAATACTTTTGTTTCCAAAGTGAATGAACTTCACACGCAAGGATACACGCTTTCAACCACGGGAGCTTCGACAAACGGAATTCCATTTTTTGGTGAAGTCGGTCCTTCCGGCGTGGTTAATGCGGTTGTTGACGGTGAACTGAAAATTAATTCTTCTATTCTTGCAGATCCCGGAAACATAGCGGCTTCGGATGTGCAGGGCGCCGACGGCAACAGTAATGTTTCCAACAAGATTGCAGACTTGGTGAACACAAAATTTCCCGAACTGAACAACCTTTCTTTTGGCGACGGTTATTCTTCGATACTTAACAGCATCGGACTGGATAAAAATCGGAGTGATAATGAAGTGCAATCCGACAATACGATTATGCTGAATCTTAAAACGCAAAAACAATCTTATTCAGGCGTATCCATTGACGAAGAGATGACGAATATTATGAAATACCAAAGGTCTTACGACGCTGCGGCAAAAATGATTAAGATAGCTGACGATATGATCCAAACATTATTAAACATGTTTTAACGGAGTAGCATCATGAGAGTTACCGAAGGAATGATGACCGATCAATATCTCTACAACCACGATAAAGTTGCGCAGAAGGAAGTTCAAATACAATCTCAGCTTGCGGCAAACACCAAGATTTTGAATGTCTCGGACGATGTTTCCGGCGCACTGGATTCGATTAGGTTGAATTCGCAGAACAACAAGACTTTGTCATATATAAAAAATGCCGACAGCGCAACCAGCTTCATGCAGTCGTCGCTTAATTCACTTGATCAAATTACTACCCAACTTCAAAACATAATTAGTTCATCGAACAGTGCTGTGAATGCTTTGAATTCTTCGAACTACGGTTCGATTGCTCAATCGATAAAAGATTCGCTGGCGGCAATTGTTAACAACGTTAATACAAAACAGAACGGAATGTATTTGTTCGGAGGAACCAACTATTCCGATGATCCGGTTTCGATAGACGTAAACGGAAAAGCTGTTGTTTCTGCAACTGATCATTCCGGAGAAGTTAAGCTAAGACTTTCTGATAACGTTACTGAAACAATTAACATCCCCAGTACAAAAATATCCGGTACAGGAATTTTTACCGCGGTTAACAACATTATAGATTCGCTCGTAGGTGGTAACGCTCCAACTCAAACACAATTGAACGATCTAAGTACTGCGTATAATGCGTTGCTAAATGTGCAATCTGAAAACGGTGCGAAAATAAATCGGTTTCAGAACATTCACGATTTGCTGCAAAATCAGTCGGATAACTATCAAGCAATGCTGACAAAGGTACAAGGTATCGATACCGCAAAGCTTGTGGTTGATCTTCAGCAGCAAGATTATTTGCTTCAAGTATCTAATAAAATATTGTCAAACGTCTTACCAAAATCTCTGATCGATTATTTATGATAAAAAAATTCGGCACAACATTCGGGTTAATTATTGGTGTCTTCTCCATTTTCGGCTCCTTCCTTTTTGAAGGCGGGTCGCTTCGCGCATTGTTTATCCTTTCATCTTTGATAATTGTTTTCGGAGGAACTTTTTCGGCGGTAATAATCGGCTTCGGCTTAGATAAATTCTCAAATGTTTATAAACTGATTCAGCTGGCATATTTCCCCAAGACTTACAATATCGAAAAACTGATTAATACATTTGTCGAACTTTCGATGAAGGCAAGAAGAGAGGGAATACTTTCGATAGAAAGAGATTTGAAGAAGTTCGATTATCTGTTCCCTCGAAAAATGACGAAGTTTGCTCTTGACGGAACCGACGGCGAATCATTGCAGATTCTTGCGCAGCTGGAACTTAAGGCAATGCAGGAAAGACATTTTTCCAATATTCAGATATTTACAAAAATGGGCGGCTACGCTCCAACGATGGGTATTATCGGAACCGTTATGGGTTTGATTATAACGCTCGCAAATGCCGGCACAGACCCCAATGTTTTGATTCAAAGCATTGCAACTGCGTTCATCGCAACATTGTGGGGAGTATTCAGCGCAAATTTACTTTGGTTACCAATTGGTGATAGATTAAAGAGATGTCATTTAGAGGAAAAAAATATGATGGAGATTTCTTTGGAAGCGGTGCTGACATTACAGAGCGGGGAAATCCCGTCAATCATGAAAGCAAGATTGGTAGGAATGTTGCCGCAAAGAGACCAGCAAGGCAGATTGGCAGCCTAAGCTCCGAAGAAAATCTTTTCCCGGAAAAAAACGATGAGGACAGATACCTTATAACATATTCTGATCTCATCACTTTGCTGTTGGGTTTTTTTATTATCCTTTATGCAATCTCGAAAATTGATGCTGCGAAATACAAAAATGTAGCGCACGCTTTGGGAAACTATTTTGGAAATGAAGCGGTAATAAATCCGGCGCCCGAATTGAAAACCGCTTCCATCGGACCAAAAGAAACGCTGGGCACTCAACTTAACCGGTTGATTAAAGAATATAATTACTCAAATACAATTCAGCTTGAAGAAAACGAAAAAGGTATAACGGTTCATATTTTGGATGAAGTGCTTTTTGCGCCAGCTCAAGCCGGCTTAAATGAAAATTCAAGAACGGTGCTCGATAGACTGGCGAAAGTTATTAAAGATATTCCGAACGATATTCGCATTGAAGGTCATACTGATAATGTGCCGATTAACACGGCGCGGTATCCTTCAAACTGGCATTTATCGGTGGACCGCGCGCTGAGCACAGCGTACTATTTAATAAAGGAAGACGGACTTGATCCGGATAAGGTTTCGATACTCGGCTATGCCGAGTACCGTCCGATTGCGCCGAACGATACACCTGAAAACCGGGCAAAAAATAGAAGAGTAGATTTAGTAATTCTTAAGTGAGTTGATATGAAACTAAAAACATACAGGTTCGGGGAGATTGAATTTCCCGAAGACAAAATAATCACGTTCGAAAAAGGTCTCTTCGGTTTTGAAGAGCTTAAGAAATATTTGTTTATCAAACCCGACGACAGTCTTTTCTACTGGCTTAACTCGATTGACAATCCGGACATTGCTTTCCCGATGTTCGGTATGCGGGTAATTGACGAACGCTACCCGCAAGAAGAAAACTTCGAGGCTTTCGGGATTGTTGTTCTCAATGCCGATCCGAAGAAAATCACGGTCAATCTGAAAGCTCCCGTTTACATCAACCAAGAGGATAAAAAGGGAGTTCAAAAAATTCTTGATTCAGACAAATATCAAATAGACTATAACTTATTTACAGAATAATACTATGCTAGTTCTAACGAGAAAAATAAACGAAGAAATCAAACTGGGTACGGAAATTACGGTAAAGATTATTTCCATTTCCGAAAACCAGGTTAAGATCGGAATTGAAGCTGCAAAGAGCATCCAAATTTTGCGAGGAGAGATTTACGAAAAGGTGAAGGAAAATACCATCCAAGCTTCGCAAACAAAGCTGCAGCCGCCGGTCGATTTAATAAAGTATAAAATCAAAAAAGTATAAAGTTATGAATGTTGAAAACGACAAGGTGAAGATACTTGTAATCGATGATTCGGATGTGATTCGAAATTCCTTGAAGAAGTTTCTCTCCGACTACAATATTGACGTATTTACTTGCAACGACGGGCTGGAAGGTTTGCAGAAAGCGGTTGAGTACAAACCGCAGTTGATTATTTTAGATCTCATGATGCCGAACCTGGACGGAATAAAAATGCTGCGCGTATTAAAAGTTCTCGAAAATGTTAAACAGATTCCGGTGATAGTAATTAGCGGGCACACCAATAAAGACAACGTAGTGGCAGCAATGGAAGCCGGCGCAGAAAAAATTGTGTCTAAGCCGCTGTCTAAGGAATCGATGATTAAAGCGATTGACGATGTACTCGGTAAAACATTTCTTGTGAGCACGAAAAAAAATGCGTCGTTCTCTGCAACAGAGAAAGAACAATTTTTGAGAGAGGTTAAAAGATTTTTTATTAGTTCGCTCGTTACAAAAAAAGAATCGATAAGACAATCATTAAACCACCGCAATAAGGAATTACTGAAACTGGTTATTCATGAGCTGAAAGGTTCCGGCGGAACGGCCGGTTTTGCCAACATTACCGATCAGTGTGTGGAGCTGGAAACTGTAATTGATGACCCGGCAAAAACATGGGTGGATATAAACTCTAAATGTGAAGCGCTGCTGCAAAGCTTATCGCAAATTGAATCTCAGCACGTAACCAGGACAACACTATGTTCGTAATAATCGGAATTGTAATAGTAATACTGGCTGTTATAGGCGGGTTCACATTTGGCGGCGGCAACCTAATTTTATTGATCCAGATAGCTGAATTCATAACGATTGGCGGTGCCGCAATCGGAAGTTTGCTGATTGCTTCTCCTCTACCTTTGCTGAAAAAAATTGCGGGCTACATACCTCAAACTTTTTCGCATAAGCCGAATACGAAAGAAGATTACATCCAGATGTTGAAAGCGTTCAGCGAACTTTTTTTCATCGCTCAGCGCGAAGGATTACTGGCGATTGAAAAGCATATCGAAAACCCGGAGAAAAGCGAAATCTTGAAAAAGGCAACAAGATTCGCAGATGATGCATACCGGAGAAATTTTTTCTGCGACACGATGAAAGTAATGCTTGCAAGTTCTGTTCCGCCGCATGAGCTTGAATCGCTGATGGATTCGGAGATTGAAACTTTTGAAAAAGAACACAAACCTATCTCGGAAGGACTGAACAGAGTTGGAGATTCATTACCCGGTCTCGGTATTGTTGCCGCGGTTCTCGGCATCATTGTTACGATGGCGTCAATCAGCGAAGGCGCTGAAACTGTCGGTCATCATGTAGCCGCAGCATTGGTCGGGACTTTTCTTGGTGTTCTTCTCTCGTACGGATTTGTAAATCCTATTGCTGCAAACATTGGACTCATAGTTGAAGAGAAGGTTCAAGATTTGCAAATCATAAAATCTTATATACTTGCTTATTCAAAAGGCAACCCGCCGTTTGTTGCGGCAGAAATTGCACGCAGAACAATTTTTTCCGACGAGAGACCGACTTTCCAAGAACTTGAAGCCGCATTGAGAAATAAAAAGGGAAAATAATGGAAAGCACGACTGAATCTTCTCCCGTAGTAAAAAAAATTAAGAAAAGCGGCGGCGGTCACCACGGAGGCGCGTGGAAAGTTGCTTACGCAGATTTTGTAACTGCAATGATGGCATTGTTTATTGTTCTTTGGGTGCTTAGTCAAAGCGAAGCAGTTCAAAGGGCTGTTGCGGAATATTTTAAAGACCCTATCGGCTTCAGCAGCAAAACAAAAAATTTGATAGACGGTAAAGGGCAGTTGTCGTCAATAGGCTTTCAATCCGAAGAGGAAAAAAGAAGAAAGGAAGCCGAAAAGGAAGAATTCAACAAGATGGCTAAAAAACTATTGGATGATTTAAAAGCCGATACCGACCTTTTGGGATTCTCTCATCAAATTGAAATTCAAATGACGCAGGACGGAATGAGAATAGAATTGGTTGACAACGCAAATGATCTTTTCTTTGAAATCGGAACGTCCGAGTTGAAAGCGAAGGCAAAAAAATTGATAGAGAAAATCGGTTTGGAAATTGCGAAGTTATCCAACAAAATAATTGTTGAAGGGCATACCGATGCCCGTCAGTTTAACAACAAAGGAACCGGCTTTACAAATTTTGAACTTAGCGCGGAAAGAGCTCTTGCTGCAAAACGGGCTTTGGTTGAGGGCGGATTGCCTGAGAAACAAATTGACGAAATTCACGGTTACGCAGATACCAGATTGAGAGACAAAAAGAATCCGTTCAGCTTTATCAACAGAAGAATAAGTATAACGGTAAAATTTAAATCCAAATAACATGCTGAAAAAAGTAATTATAGTCGAAGATGACGTCTTTCTTCAAGACTTCTACAGAATTTTCTTCAAGAGATTCGGCGCCGAAGTGTTGATTATGGAAGATGTAGATGAAATACTTCGCGAACTTCACAGCGGTAATGTTGATTTGATAATATTGGATATTAATCTTAGAAACATGATGCTTTTTTCAAAAAGGATTGACGGTATCATGTTGTCTCAACATATTAAAAAAAATTATGCGCATCTAAAGGTTCCTATTTTGCTTGTCACAGCATATCCGTTAAGCGGATTTGGAGACCCGCTTCTTGAGAAAAGCATGGCGGATGATTACCTTTTAAAGCCGATTGCAGACTATAATAAACTTGTCGAAAAGATTAACAAATTAGTGTTTGGTCAAAATGAAAGATAAAGTTTTAGTTGTAGAAGATGAAAAAGACACGCGCTTCATTCTTGAGAAACTTCTTCTTAGAAATAACTACGATGTTATGACGGCGCTGAACGGACAGGACGCTTTGGAAGTTCTTAAAAAGTTTGAACCGAAAGTGATTGTTGCAGATTGGACGATGCCTGTACTGGATGGATTGGCTCTATGCAATATTCTTAAGAGCGATGATAAGTATAAGCTGGTTTATTTTATAATTCTTACCGCACGCTCCTCGCTGAAAGATCGAATCATGGGGTTGGACGTTGGCGCAGATGATTTTCTTGTTAAGCCCGTCGAGAATCAAGAGCTGCTCGCAAGAATCAGATCCGGTATTAGAATTTTTAATTTGCAATCCGAATTAAAAAATATCGAATATTCGAAAGCCGTTGTGGAAATGGCATGCACAATCGGTCATAAAATAAATAATCCGCTCAGCAGTCTTTTGCTTTCATTCGGCAATATCGAAAATGAGTTGAAAGAAGCTGAGAAGAAAAAACTAGGGGAAGATATTGCCACATTGAAAGAATCGGTCGAACGCATCAAGAAATTCGTAAACGAACTTATCCATCTGCAAAATCCGGAGTCTGTGAATTACACCGAAGAAAGTAAAATGATTAAGACCGACTGATTCAAAATTCTTCCTTTTCCTTCGATAATAATGCGGAGGAAAAGGCATGTTGGAAAAAATTATAAATATAACTTCGAGTTCTGAGTACAAGAACCCGCCGAAATCCGGGAAACACGGATCGAAATCCGGTGTTTTTCGCCATGCCAATTTCTCACTTAGCGATTCAATTTCTTTTTCACCCGCTGTTGCATTTATGACGAGCCATCATTGGAAATTAAACGTCTTCGAAAAAGAAAATGATAAGACCGTAATTGATTTTGAATTGGATGGAATAAGATTCTTAGTCAAAGTGAACGAAATAGATTTAGTAAAACATCAGGACATTGAATACGGCGTAACAAAAAATGTTGAGACAACTAAACACAAAATTTCAGTTCGTGTTCAGTTCATTAGTTTCGTTTCGGCTGATACGGCACGGAAACTGGATCCGCGGTTAACCTTACCGCATCTTAATAATTTCTTTAATGATTTAACCGAAATCAGCACTTATGTTTTGCAACTTTCCGAAAATCATCCTTTAGTGCAAAATGTAATTGAAAAAGAAGCCGAGCCGCTGAAATCGGAATTTGAATATTTGAATTCTTGCATCGTGAATTTTCTTGAGATGTATCTTTCAAAGAAATTTGTTTTTTCATTGACCGATAAAAACCAAGGAAAACATCTATCATTATCTAAACTGAATATTTCAAAGATATAGTCAATGACAGACTTGAGAAATCAGCCACTATTGTTCGTCGAATCGAAACCGGATTTTCGACATTATACTGAACTGCCCAACAGCAGTCCCCTGGTAATTATTGACCTTTCGCTTGCAATCGTTTACTGCAACGATGCATTCAAGAGCACTTTCAAACTGGATATCGGCGATAATATTATACAGATGCATTCCAACATGGAATTCATTTATCTCGTGAAAGGGTTTCATGAAAGCAAATACAAAAATATTTCCGTCGATATCAATCTAACTCTCGACAAGGAAAATGTTGTTAAGGGCTACTTCATCAGGATCGAACGGGTAATCGTTAACAGCACACAATATTTTGTTTTGTCCATTCAGTCGTTAGATCAGCAGAAGAAACTCGAAAATAAAATAACATCGCTTCATAACGCGCTCGATCATGGGAAACTTCCTTTAATGATTCTAGATGAAGCGCAAAAAGTAACGTACGTTTCTAAATCGTTTGAAGATGTGTTGGCAAAAGAAGCCGAAAATATTTTCGGGAAAAACATAATCGAGATATTGAAAAACGCTTTAGATGCAAGAGACCTTGAAGATTTAACAGGCTGCTTAAATGCGCCGGTGCCGTGGAAAAAAATAGTAAACTTCCATTGGTTATTTCCGGAGGAATATTGGGAACTGCATCTCAATCCGATATTTGATAACGAGCGAAATGCCGTTAGTTTTATTTTCATCGCCACCAATCTTACCGAGGTGATAAATCAAACGCGAGCGATAGAAAGATCGGAGAAAAAGCAAAAGTTAATTATAGAAAACATAAGCGACTTGCTTCTTATTGTCGAAAGAATCGGTCCGACTTTTCTTTTTGAGAATGCGAATGATAATTTTTTCAGAACATTTCATTTAGACAGAAATAAAATCAGTTCTTTAAGAATTGACGATTTACTACCGAAGCAATTGACGTCCGATATTCATGATTCGATTCAAAAATATACGGTAAACTCGACCGCAGTAGATGAGTTCCCGTATAAACACGATGACGATCGCGTGTACAAATGCAAAATCACCTCGATTCCCGAATACGAAAAACCGTCGTCGTACTTTATCATTGGTATGAAAGACATTACGGAAGAAATTCAATACGGAGAACAGCTGAAGAAAGCATATCATAAAGAAATTCAGCTTAACAAAATGAAATCGGATTTTCTCGCCAACATGTCGCACGAAATTAGAACACCATACAACGCAATTCTCGGTTATTCGGAAATCATAAACGAAAGTGTTGAAACGGGGGATATAGACTCGATAAAAGAATTGATGGATTCCATGAAAGAGGTTCTCGGCAGAGCACTGAATTTGTTCACGAATATTATTGATGTCTCGCAGATTGAATCGGGCGAGGTTGAACTGGAAAAAGTTGATCTGAACTGCAACCAGGTTATTAGAAACGTTTCCGGGAAGATGATGAGCGACGCGGCAAAAAAGAATCTGAATTTTGTTGTTGATATAGCCGCTGACGACTGCATGATTGAAGTGGACTGGGTAAAGTTTGAAAAGATAGTCCAGGCACTGGTGGATAATGCGATTAAGTACACGAACCACGGGCATA
Source organism: Bacteroidota bacterium (assembly GCA_023381535.1). Next base: position 52,405 of record JAMCSN010000269.1, on the reverse strand, counting down.
TAATCGTTGGTACGAAATCGAGCAATGGATTTGTGGAAATTACTATCGCCGATACAGGCGTAGGTATCGACCAAACGCAGCTTGAAAGATTGATCAAACCGTTTGCGCAAGAAATTGAAGGATACACTCGTCCCTTCGAAGGAGCCGGGCTTGGGCTTACCATTGCTTACAAGTTAACGCGGTTGATGAACGGCAATTTTGAAATTGAAAGTGAAAAGAACAAAGGCACAAAAATAAAACTAACGTTTCAGTCTTCGCATAGAAACGGATAAACTAATTTTACAATGACAGTGTTGGCAGAAAAATACGGCAATCAAACTATCGGTAATGAGGTGCTCATTTCCAAGTTCTATAAACTTGCGAAAGAGCATTTTCAGATTACCGTTAAAAATGATACCGATCCGATAAGTATCATCAAAGAGAGTGTAAGATTTTTCTCTTTGGATTTGCCTGCCGAACTGAAAGAAATATTTATTCCTTATAATAACGCTCCGCTCTTCTGGGTTTACGATTCTTCTCTGCTTCTTCAGATTGAAGAATATATGAAACTTCATTTCAAAGGGATGGTCCATAACGAACTTCATAAGCAGATCAAGGAAAACTACTCCCGATGGGCAACAACTAGACTAAAGAGCGAGAAAGAATATTATTCGACCCTGACTGTTAACTTTATTGAACGCGATATAAACAAACACAACTTTTTCAAACTGATCTTGAAAGGAATCATTCTAACTTACCAGATTACTTTTTACAATCCGGCTCGTGCGCTTGAATCGTTCAAGGGTGCGATTGATATAATAAGCACGCTTAGACTGAACGACCAGACGAAGCTTGAACTCCAATACATTCTTAAACTTTATGTTGGATTTGTTCACTTGAAGGAATCCAATTATTCCGAAGCCAATGCAGCTTTCAAAGAAGCTCTGGAAATAAGATCGAACGGATGCACGGCAAAAATTTATTCCGCTTTAACGGAATTACACCTTGGCAACGAAGAATTGGTGATTTATTATTTACGCGAAGTAATGCAATACGATGTTCACAGATTGGGTATTGCTTTAAGGACAAATAATTTTGGAATGTTCAATTACTTTTTTAAGAATGCATTCATTTATAATGTCTTTCATGAAAACGATTTCAGCAAAGCTATCGATGCAATTCAAGTTATACTGGAAGAATTTCATGCAAAAGAACAAACTTCGTTCACGGTCTTCAGAGACAATCTCAATGAGATAAGGTCCAAACATTTAGATGGATATTATGACGACGAGATAAAGAAGTCTTTCGATTTCTTTGGAAAAATATTTGCCGGTTATTCGACCATAGCAAATACTCTGCTTTATGCAACGTTTCCGGAAATTCGCGACAGAATTAACGAGGTTGTGGAAAAAATAGTTTCAAGAGTTAAAGAGGATTTTTACGGAAAAGTTCGAGAGAAACTTCAGAGTCTTGATTCATCAATAATTGAAAATATGAATACCGAAAAACAACTGGCTGAAGAACTAGAGAATTTTAAAACGAGAATGAAAGAAAGCTTAAATACTTCTGTTCAGCACATAAATGAAAACTTCAACGACGAAGCGCTCGCAGTTGAAGAGCGGATAAATGATTTACCGCACATAGACCGCTACAATCCCCGTACGTCGCTTTTTAACAACATGACTTACAATATTATCATTGCTCTGGTTGTATTTTTTATAGGCGGTGTGGCGGGTTATTCGAATCGATCGTTAACGGATACCTCCGAATACAATTCCATATTTTCTTATTTACTTATTACTGGTTCAAAATGGGGAGCTATAAGTTTTCTTGTCGGAGTAGTTATCACGCTTCTCCTCTCCGCAGTTGTTGTGATTGAACGCTACGATGTTAAATTGAAACTCCAGAAGCGACTTCATTACCTGAAAGTGGAAAAGGAATCGTTGATAGCCGAAACAAAAAATAGTTTCGAGAATAAAGAAAAAATTATGGCTGAAAATATCAACATAAGTATTACTCATCATAGAAAACGCGTTGAAGAATTGAAGGCGCTTCGAACCAATAACGAAAATGAAATGATGAACGAAGCCAATCAAAAGATTGAAGAGACAACCAAAGACCTCATCAAACTGGTTCAGTAACGTCTCTGGTCAATAATAGCCAAGCGACCAATAAGCAACAAGAATCCCGCTAAATTTCCACCACTTTTGGTTTTTTCACATGGTACAAAAAATGCCTACTTCCTAAAAATTATTTGGAGCTCAGATGAACAATACTGCCCAGTTTGTCTTGGACCATGTCTTCTTTGTCTTCAGAAAAAAATTTGAAGCAATCATAAATTAAAAAAGGTTTTTATGAAATCGATAACTCTCTCAATGATCGTTAAAGACGAAGAGAAGCATCTTAAAGAATGTCTGGAGTCGGTAAAGAATGTGGTTGATGAAATTGTAATTGTGGATACCGGTTCTACCGATGCAACCGTTGAGATAGCGAAAAGTTACGGTGCACAGGTTTATAATTTTGGATGGATAAATGATTTTTCTGCAGCGCGAAACTATGCCTTGAGCAAATCTACCGGCGATTGGATTTTGTATCTTGATGCCGATGAAAGGCTTGACGCCAATTCTATTCAAGAACTAAAGCAGTTGACGAATACCAAGCAAAAGATAGGATATTACTGCACCGTATTGAGCATTGACGAAGAGAATGGCAGAGACAATTATATTCGCTACGTTAGATTATTTGCAAACTATTCGAATATTAAGTTTTCCGGGAAAGTGCATGAGCAAATCGAACCTTCGCTGCTGAATAAAGGGCTTGCATTAATTCAATCCAAAGTTTTGATAAAACACTTAGGGTACAATGTCTCGGCTGAAGAAAAAAAGTTGAAAGCTAAACGGAATCTGTTTCTTCTGCTGGAAGATTATGAGGCGAACAAATCGGCATACTGCGCTTTTCAGTTAGGATTAACCTACAGTGTGCTGAAGGATAATGAAAATGCCGTAAACTATTTTCATATTGCGGCGGAATCCGGAAAGTTGGATAGACAATACAGAGCACAATGTTATACGTCTCTCGCACTAATCTCGCAGCAAAATCATAGAATAACCGACGCAGAAAAATATATTCAGTATTCACTAAAAGTAGATGATAAACAGCCGTTCGCCCATATGCTTGCTTCAAAGATTGCTCTTAGGAAAGGCGAGCTTGTAATGGCGGAAGAGAGATGCAAAAGAGCGTATTTGTTGAATCAAGAAATGCTGAATAAGCGGTTGTATTACTCTCTCTCTATTATGCTCGATACCGAAGAAGTTATTTATTACGGTCTCACGCTCTCCATACAAAATAGAAATAACTCCAACTACCAGTTCTATCAAAATGAATTGTTTTCTTATTTTAAAAAGATGGGGGGACAACACGAACTAACTAAGTTCAATGTGATGAATAAACTTTTTTCCAATTCATCATTCACGCAAGAAGAAATCAATTTGCTTCCTAAAATGACGAACAGAAACAATCTAAGTTTCATAATGCTTATACTCGGAAACAATCCGTACAAACAACATGTTCTGGAAATTGTTGAAAAAATAAGAGCACGGTTTACCGCTTCAATCGACATTGAAAAATTGTATGCAAAAACTCTTGATGAATTGGGAAGAGTAGAAGAAGCTACACTAGTACTTGAAAAATTAACCAACAAAGCCGACGATGATCCGTCCATCCTTTTCTATCTAATTTCTTTTTATTTGAAGCAAGGTCTTGATGAAAAGATTAGACCGATAGTTTTGCTTCTCGAGAAGAAATTTTCTCATGTAGCCGATGTTATGACGAGAGTAAAAACTCTCAAACGAAAGTTATTAATGCTTACAAAGGTGCCGCTCTAAACCGGTAAACAGCAATAGTGCTAAACAATTTTTAGTGCCCTCCGATAATATAAGTGAGAATTAAATCTCTTAATTAATAACAGTCAAGCAAGGATGCTTGATAAACAAAACCAAACACACGGAGGTATATTATGGCTTTCTCAGTTAACACAAATCTCGGAGCTCTTCAGGCTTACAACGCATTAGCAAAAGTTACTGCCGAAACCCAAAAAGCTCAATTACGTCTTGCTACCACAAAAAGAATTAACAGTGTGGCAGATGACACTTCTGGCTGGAACGTAGGTAAGAAACTTGAAGCATCCAACTTACAGATGAAATCGCAGTTATCAAACATTTCGTCTGCTCAGAACTTCTTGTCAACTGCAGAATCTGCTCTTCAGCAAGTTTATGACAAATTAAACCAGATTCTTGCAAAACAAGAAGACTATAAGGATCCGTTGAAAGATAAGACTGCACTTCAAAATGATGTAAAAACTCTTGCAGATGAAGTTAGTTCCATTCTTTCAAACACCAAGATTAATGGTACAGATTTGTTAGCAAGTGCCAGCAATTCGTTTGGTGCGGGTGCAACTGCCGTTGTAGTTAACATTGGCAATCAACTTGGTGATAACTCCACCGCATTGACAGCTCTGCGAGTCGGTGATGCCGCTTCTATGACTACGGATATCACAACATTCCAAAGCAATGTAAGAACATCTCTTTCCTACGTTGGTAATTCAACGCAGACTTTCAATTCCCGTCAAGATTTCTTGACAGCATCAGTAGCCAATAACACAGCATTAATTTCGCAATTGTTCGATGCTGATATGGCTGCTGAACAGTTGAACTCAACCAAAGGCCAGATTTCCGGTCAAATAGCAACAGCTATGTTATCACAAATGAATGCGGCTCCACAGCAACTCTTATCACTCTTCCGTTAATTGAGAGCGGTTTAAGCCCCCGGTTCTATTCCGGGGGCGTTTATTATAATTTATAAATTAGGTTACTAAATATGCATACAGCTACTGCAAAATATCCTCAAGAAAAAATCAATCAATATTTAATTAACCAGGTATCGGCTTCAACGCCTGAACAACTGATTTTAAAGGTGTATGATTTTGCTATTTCAAGTTGTTTGAAACAGGATATGTTGAAGACCAACGACGCGCTGCAGGTTCTTATCAACTCGCTCAATTTTGAAGACGCCAGAGCAAAAGAAATTTCCGTTGGTCTGTTAAATCTTTATATCTTTTGCCAGAATCAAATGCGAAAGAAAAATTTTCAAGCTGTTCAAAAAATATTAGGCGAACTAAGAGAAACATGGCAGGCGGCTTTACGAAAGGGGCAATAAATGGCATATGATCTTCTAACAACATCGGGTATCAATAGTCTCATAAGCTCTTACATCAGCATCGAGACGAAAAATAAAATTACACCGCTCAACACGAGGATGACCAAGTATCAGAATCTGGATGCAGCGTACGTTACTTTGAACGGAAAACTTAACACGCTGAATTCTCTTCTTTATACACTGAAAGGTACCGGTACTTCTTCAGCGTTTTTAGATAAATCATCCACATCTTCAAACGAAAAATTTGTTGCTGCAACGGTTTCAGGCACGGCACAAGCCGGTAGCTATTCTATGCGTGTTAATCAACTTGCTCAAAACGATTTGGTGCTATCTCAGGACCCGACTTCAACTTCAAATTCTACAGTTATAACTGCCGCAGGCACACACAACTTTGTGTTAACATCGGGCGACGGAGCCGGCGGCACTTTGACAAGCAACGTGTCGGTTGTATTTGATCCGACAGATTTTGTAAACGGTGCAATCACCAACGCCAGCCTGATGTCGAAGATAGCCAGCGCAGTTAATAATGATACTGCGGTTGTAAATTCAGCTTCGGTAACCGGTTCAACGGCAAGCAGCGGTTCATTCACTGTTGATCTCGGCGGAACAAAAACTACAATTAACTACACTGCCGGTACATACAGCGCGGTAATGGATAATATTGTTACGCAACTCAATGCAATTTCGGGAATCACGGCACAAAAAATAATTAACGGTTCAAATGTTCAGCTTCAAGTTACGGTTAATGATAATTCGAAATATATTTCTCTTGGAAGCGATACCGGTACGCTGTTGACTGAACTGGGAATAGCGAATACAAAAGAAATCAGCGCAGCAGGAATGGTTACCGCTTCGGTATTTTCGCCAACTACAACCACATCGCAGCTTTCGATTACGGCAAAGCAGTCGGGTTATGATTACAGGATTGAGTCTTTAACCGATCAGGTTGGCAGTCAAGCACTTGCTTCCGTTGGTTTGAACCTAGGTGCAACGCGCCAGAGTTTTGCACAGAATGCAGGTCTTGACACGCCGGGTTATGTTTACGCTACAACCCAGCTTAATGCAATGCTGCAGTTTAACGGAATTAATATTGAAAGGAACAGTAATATTATTACCGATTTGGTTTCCAACGTTACGCTAAATCTGAAATCGGTAATGCAAGCAACGGACCCAACTGTAAACGTTACAGTTCAAAATGACACGACAAAGATTAAAGGTAAGATTCAATCTTTTATAGATACTTTTAACGATCTATACAAATACATCAAGAGCCAAACTGTTTCCACCAACGGCACAAGAGGAGTGTTGGTTGGTGATTCGAATGCGACTTCTCTACAGAGCATGTTGTATTCAACCACAACTTCCGATGTTGCCGGGCTAAGTACCACACAAATTAACTCGCTTTCCAAGATTGGAATCACTTTTGACATAAACAACGGTTTAAGTGTTACCAATTCTACACAACTTGATAATGCAATTTCAAGCAACCTTGATCAAGTTGCCGCCGTGTTTAATTCCACCAGCGGCGTTGCTTCGGTTTTGTATAATAACACTTCGCCATATCTTACTGCATCTACAGGTTATATAGCTGTTGCAAGAAATGGGTTCAGCTCGGCAATTCAAAATCTTAGCGATTCTATTTCATCTAAACAGACTATGATAAATTCCAGTGCGGATTCGTTACGGAAACAATATATTCAGCTTCAATCTCAACTGAGTCAGTTACTTTCAATGCAAAGTTATTTCTCATCAGGGAGCAGTTTGTTTGGATGATGAACACTATCAACGTACAAATCGAGAATCTTAATAGTTTGCTTATATCTGTTGCAGACGCTTTGGATTCATTAACGTTTGAAAGTTTTGACACTGTTTTTCCGCGAACAGTAAACGCTATGAAGCAGGTTCATGAACTCAAGGGAAAAATGTTGGAAGAATTTGGCTCTTCACAGCTAAAGCGGTATGAAAAAGAACTTTTTCCCAAGGCTAAACAAATTGAAGAAAAGTTCGATAATATAGTTAAGGTTTTCTCCAGTGAAGAAAAAAGACTGGAGAAAGAATTATCGGCAACTTTACAAAGAAAAAAATTAACTTTATATAAAAGGTAACTACGTGGAAATCAAAGGGATATCAAACAATACTAATATGGTTGGTTCAGCCAAAGTTAATAAAGCTGAAAGCAATCCGGTCTCTGAGCAAAGAGACAAAATTGAAATCTCCGGCGAAGCCAAAGAGTTGAACAAAAGCGAATCAAACTCACAGTGGATCAGTGCAATTCGCCAAAAAATTGCATCGGGTTTCTACAACTCTGATGAGGTTCTAAATAAAATTACTGAAAAGATTTTGAAAGAATTTCAGTTTTAATTACCTTTAAAACAGAACACTTACGAGAAAAATTCCATGGATGGAAAACCCAGAGTTCTTGTTGTAGATGACGAAGAGCTGTCTCAGGACTTTCTTCGTTTTTTTCTTTCTCAAAGATTTGAAGTTTATACTGTTGGCACAGTTAACGCTTTCTATAATATTATCGCAAAGCTGGATTTCAATATAATATTGATGGATATATCGCTGCGGGACGCGAAAGACGGAATACAGCTTACCAAAGAACTTAAAGCATCCAAGAAGTACGAAAATGTAGCTATCTTTATTATCACCGCATACAACACCACCAAAGAAATGAAAATGGCATCCGATGCCGGAGCCGATCAGTTCCTCACCAAACCCATAGACATGAAGATACTGATGAAGTCGATAGACAAAGTCTTGGCAGAGAAGAATGTGGTTTAGCGCAGTGCTTGCCTGCGAGAAAATTTAGATTCCGATGCTGCATTCGGTGTATGTTAATTTCATCACCTGATAAAACTTTCCATCAGATGTCTTATCGAAACCATATCATTCCCACTTATTGTACACTTGCTATAAGCAAGTTCTGTTCAACTTCAAAAAAAGAAAATTAGCTAGAAATCTCAGTGGCTATTAATAGCCATTATGCCAATACCCATCACAAGACACTATGAATTTATTCAAAACATTTCATTCCGGATTGGTACAAAATTAGAATGTTTCTCCTATCAAATATTTCTATAAACAATATTTTTTAGCAAATAGATAGGTACAACATGAAAGACACTTGCTGGTGTGGTGGAAAACTTCATAAATCTGTTCATAAACTTTATTTAGAATGTTCTCTTTGTGGAACGTTAGTTTACGAAGAAAATCTTGATGCAGAGAATTTAAAGAGTTTTTACACACTTGATAATTATTGGAATAATCATGTTGTGAATGTATCTAAAGGACCATCTATTGAAGAAAGATCTGCCGTAGATTTTGAGGGAAGAATTCAAACATGGTTTGGCATACTGGAGAAACATAATAGCAATGTTGAATCCTTATTGGAGATTGGCTGTGCACATGGCGGATTTCTTCATTATACTGCTTCTAAAGGAGTAAAAAAAGTTATTGGAATCGAAGTAGGCGAAGACACTTGTCAATTTGCCAAACAAAAATTCAACCTAACTGATGTCATTCCCGGATTATTCCCTGACGTTGATCTGCCAATTAAAAAATTTGATGCAATTGTTGGCTTTGATGTGTTTGAACATTTTGCTGATCCGGTTAAAGCAACTATAAGGATAAGTGAATTGTTGACTGACGGAGGGGTCTGTATTTTTCAAACTCCTTCTTTCCGACATGAAAATGAGGAATGGTTACAATTCCGTCCCAAGGAACATTTGTACTTATTTAACCCACGAGCAATTACAAAACTTTTCAATTCACATAATCTTACTGTAATTGAAATACTTCTTGGAATCAATCCTGATGATATGTTTATCGTCGCTAAGAAAGAAGAAAGCCTTACTGAACATGTTACTCAACCTAAATCAGAAATTAAAATTACATCACAATATGGTGAGGGACATGAAGTAGTAAAAATTGGAGAGCAATCCCTTTTTGCTCAAACTATTTCGCGAGTATTCCAATGGAAGCGACCTCAAAGAATAATTGAGACGGGTACATTTCTCGGTAAAGGAACTACTAAAATAATAGCGTCAACTCTAAAATCATTAGAAATGGAAGATGCTGAATTCCACTCGATAGAAATTAATCCGGCATTTCATTCATGTGCTATCGAAAATCTTATGGATTACAGACTGATTCGTTATGTTAATCTTCATAACGGATTATCTATTCCTAGAAGTTTATTACCCAATCTTGAAGAAATAAGACGTACAACTGTTGATGAAGTCGGTTTTTCTGAAATTTTTGTCGATCATCAAGAAGAAGAACGCCCCAATCTTTACTATAAAGAAACCGATTTCCCGGGAATTAAAGATGATTTGTTAGGTGAACTTTTACGAAAGTTTAATTACAAACCGGATTTTGTCCTGCTCGATAGTGGCGGACATATGGGATATGTAGAGTTTAGTTATCTGATAGAAAATTTGGAAAGTGAATGTATAATAGCTTTGGATGATGTTTTTCATGTAAAACATAGAAAAAGTTTACAATTAATTGAATCTGATCCTCGGTTTGACATTATAGCACTATCAAAGGAAAAATTTGGTTTCTGTATAGCCAAATTTAAACTGGCAAAGCAGAAGATAGTTAAGCATGCAGTCAGACCGAGAGTAGATGCAAATAAGAAACTGAATGCGCTTCCGCAAAATTTGATTGCAATTGGATTGGTAGAACATATAGGTGATATTATTGCATGCGAGCCGGTTGCGCGCTACGTAAGAAATTTATATCCCGATTCATACATTGTTTGGGTTACCAAACCGGCTTACCGGGATATTATTGATTCAAATCCTTATATCAACGAAACATATACGGTAAGCTGCCTAACCGAATGGATATTTCTGAAGAACAGCGGATTGTTCGATGAAGTGTTTGATCTTCATATTCAAAAAAGAGTTTGCCCTACATGTGAGCTTCCACTCGAAAAGAATGTCGGCAGAATTGATATAACACTTGAGAACTATTACAATCATGGAAATCTGCTCTCCGCATTTTGTCAGAATGCAGGGCTGCCGATTTTAACCGATGCACCGCAGCTCTACATCAGAGATTATGAAAAGCAAAGTGTCGATAATTTAAAACTGCAGGAGAACTATGTAGTATTTCATTGTCTCTCTAATGAGTACACGCGCGATTGGAATGATGATAATTGGATTGCATTAGCACGCAGAATAAAAGCAAAGTGGAATCTGCAAATTGTAGAAGTTGGACACCGTTCGGTTTTATCAAAAGATAAAGCTCTTAACGCTGTTAATTTATGCGGAGCGCTCACAATTCTTGAAACTGCGGAAGTAGTTAAGAGGGCAAAAGTATTTGTTGGGATTGACAGTGCTATTGCACACGCAGCCAATGCAGTTAATACTTACGGAATTATTCTACTTGGCGAGTACCGCGCCTTTAAAAAGTATTTACCTTACAGCGGCAATTATGCAAACGGGATAAATTCGGAAATAATTTATGCTGCGCATGGACCGGCATCCGAAATTCCGGTGAATCGTGTTTTGTTTGCCGTAGAAAAAGCGCTTGAGAAAATTTCAGTTGATGGAATCAAGAAGAATGACGAGATACAAACGGCTGCTTTGTTCGAGTATAACCGCAATCAAGACTTGATTAATAATTTTCTTGCACAAAATCCTTTCCGGCTCATTTCACTTTACCTTCCCCAATTTCATCCTTTTCCGCAAAATGATAGCTGGTGGGGAAAGGGTTTTACCGAGTGGACGAATGTTACCAAAGCAAAACCATTATTCCCTGGGCATTATCAACCCCATCTTCCGTCGGATCTCGGATTCTATGACTTACGTCTTGAAGAATCAAGAATTGCTCAAGCTGAACTTGCAAAGCAGTATGGCATTGAAGGATTCTGTTATTACCACTACTGGTTTAACGGAAAGAGATTATTGGAAAGACCATTCAATGAAGTGTTGCAATCAGGTAAACCCGAATTTCCATTCTGTCTTGCATGGGCAAATGAGAATTGGACAAAGCGATGGGATGGGAGAGAATCTGAAATGCTGCAAGAGCAGGTTTACGGCGGCGATGAAGATGCAGTTCAACATTTTGAATGGCTCTACAAAGCATTCGCAGATAAACGGTATATAAGAATTGATAATAAACCTCTCTTCATGATTTACAGGCCTGCCGCTATTCCGGAATTGGAAAGATTGATATCAATTTGGCGCGATCTTGCAGAACAATCGGGACTTGGAGGAATTTATCTCGTTGCAATGAAAACAGGATTCGAAAAATATTCTAAGAACTATTGGTTGGAAAAAGGATTTGACGCCGAAGTAGTTTTTCAACCCGGTTCAGGCGAGATTAATAAACTGAATAAGTGGCAGAGCATTGCAAGCTTAGGGGGAGAAGAATTTATCAACAACCAGGCGATAGTGATTGACTACGCAAAAGCTTGGCCGATTATGGCTTCCGAGTTATCAAAAGAGGATAACGGTTATGCATGCGTGGTTCCTTCTTGGGATAACACCGCACGAAGAGCAAAGATAGGCGCATGGATTCTTCACAACTCAACTCCCGAAGAGTATCAGAAATGGTTAATGCAGGAAATGGATCGTGTACTCGAAAGAGAAGATGATAAACGCGTTGTGTTCATTAATGCATGGAATGAATGGGCTGAAGGAAATCACCTTGAACCCGATATGAAGTTCGGGCATGGTTATCTACTCGCGACAAAAAATGCAGTCGTGGATTCGTTAGAAAAACTTGCTAAAGTAAAATTACTCGACGGCGATCTTGAGAGTGCGGAAATTTATTGTAAGATGGCTCTCTTCAATTATGCTGAATTGGAAGCAAAAAGTTTACACAGCTTCAAAGAATTATCGAAATCAGATCAATCCGGTTATCTCGATTCAAGGAAGAGCTACGAATCGCAATTTTCAGAAATTCATCTGCTGCTCGGAGTAATAAAACGGCTAAAGGGAAATGATGAGAAAGCGCTCCTCCATTTCGGGCATGCAATTGCATTCAATAAAGAAAATGTAACGGCAGCTATTTGCAATGCCGATCTATGCAGCAAATACAACATGAGCGAGAGAGTATCTATTACTTATCAAAATTTATTCTTGCTTGACGACCAAACAAAAATTCTACTTAGCGCCGGAAGAATTCTTGACCTTATGGGAAACGAACATGCATCATTATTTATTAAATCTGCGTTTGACTATAGTATTCATCCGGATAATGTGGAGGAAATTTCATACTACGATTTAAAACTGATTGGAACGCTGAATCAAATTCAGTTTGGAATATCAACCGGCATTGCATTAGAGGTAATGAAAGGAATATCATTTTACAGGCAAGCGAATGTTTATCTAAACGAAGGAAATCTTGAGGATGCAAAGCAATGTTTCGCAGAAGCAATTTCTTATTTACCGAAGCATGCAACATCTTTTGCCGGTTTAGCAATTGTACTCAAGCAGCTCGGAGACGATAAAGCCGCGATTGAAAACATGCTCAAAGCAATTTCAATTGAACCGAATAATACCCAACTGATTAAGATACTTGCAGATTTGTATTCCGATATGGGCAGTTATAAAAATGCAATTGATATCTATAGACAGCTTCTTATTGCCGAGCCGAATAACTGCCCGCTTCTGCTTTCGATTGCAAATCTGCAACTAACGCTCGGCGATTTTTCATCTGCCGAAAAACTTGTAATGAGGGTTCTGGAAATTGAACCACAGAATGAATTTGCTCATGCAATTAAAAATCTGATCTCTGAACAAAATATTTCTCAAGCACAGCCGGTTCTCAAATAAAAATATTTAACGGCTGCTAACAAAAAGAATGGATGATTTAATGAATAAAGAAAATTCCAAACTGGCTGAAAACAATGAAAAAGTTAAAATGATGCAGGAGAACTATGAAGTGATTCAATGCCCTTACTGCGGAAGCAGCAGGGCGGATGCTTATAGAAAATCTGCGGACATTGTTAAATGCGGCAACTGTGGAACGATCTATTTGAGAACACGGCTCAATAAACATGCGATGGAACAGCTTTACCAAACTTACAACACCGATGCCCCGCAGATGTTTTTACCGAAGGATCAGACCGAGATAAAAAATAGTCTGCTCAGAAGAGATTATTGGATTAAAGAAATAATGAAGTACACAAAACCGGAAGGGAAGATTTTGGATATCGGCTGCGGATGGGGAGCATTTTTAGATAATGCGCGCTCTTACGGTTTTGTTCCCCGTGGAATCGAAATAACAAAGAGGGGTGTGGAGTTTGCCAAAACAAAGTTGAAGATAGAAGCATCGAGCGAACAGTTCCTTGATACGTCTCTTGAGAAAGAATCTTTTAAAGTGATTACTTTGAATCATGTTCTTGAACATCTGCCGGAACCAAAATTAGCGCTTGAAAAAATTTATGGACTACTTCAACCGGGAGGATTATTATGCGGGATTGTTCCCAACATTGAATCTATCTGTTCATTCTTAATGGGAGAAGGATGGGAATGGCTCGATCCGTTCTATCATTATGTGCACTACTCTCCAGTTACGCTAAGAAAGCATTTGGAAAATGCCGGATTCATAATCGAGAGATTGTATACTGCCTCGGGAGATTACAACCGCACTCAGCTCGCAGATACAATTGAAAAGTATTACCGCCCCGCGGTGAAAGGAATCTCTTCCGATATCATAAGCAAAGTGGAATTGAATGGTAATGGAGAAGAAATAAGATTCATTGCGCGTAAGCCGCTAACGGAAACACCCGTTTCGGCTGAAGAGAAAGATTACTCTATTATTACTTCAAAAGTGAAACACCACAACTCCTATTCTGCATCCGTTATTATTCCAGTTTATAATAAAGTTGAGTTCACACAGAAATGTTTGGAAACAATTTACTCTGTTAATAACGGCAGGGAGGACTTTGAGGTTATTGTTGTTAACAATGCAAGCTCTGATGAAACAGAAAAGTTTTTAATCTCGGCATGCGAAGAGTATCATGATCTAAAAGTTGTGAACAATAAAACGAATAAAGGATTTGCGGGAGCTTGCAATGCAGGCGTTGCTGCTGCAGAAGGTAAAGTTCTGGTATTTCTCAACAACGATACGATGGTGCGGGAGAATTGGCTTTCGTATGGCATTAACAGATTATTGATGGATGAGAGCATCGGGATAGTTGGCTCAAAACTTTTATATCCGGATAGAACAATTCAGCATAGCGGCGTTGAATACTTATTAAATGTTCATCCTGAATATCCGCTTTGGCCGGTACATCGATACCTAGGGTTAAAGGAAGATGATCCGATTGTTAATCAGCCTGGGTTTGTAGAAGCGGTTACAGGCGCATGTTTATTCATTTCTTCCGATCTATTCAAATCAGTTCATGGATTCGAAGAAGAGTATGTTATGTACTTCGAGGACCTGGATTTATGTTTTAAAATATTACAAGCTGGAAAGAAAATTTATTATGAACCGAAATCTGTTGTAATTCATTTTGAAGGGAAATCTACTCCGGATGAAGCGTCGCGCTATAAAATGAGTGGAAGTGCGGCGGTTAAATTCTATACAAAATGGAAAAATGAAATTGCCAGACTTGCCGTGATGAAGAGAGAAAATGAAGAGATTGTCAACAACAATTTACCTTTTACTCTAACACAGTTGATTGAAGCCAACAAAAAAACTTTATCTGCTATGATTGAATCCTCGAGGTATATAGAAGCAGAGAAGCTGCTGCATGATTTGAAAAAGTTTGCGCCCAGTGATCCTCTTCTAAAAAATTATGAGTTGCGTCTCGATATGCTTAACGGAAAAAACGGTAAGCATTTGAAAACTTCCCCGAGCGTAACTAGTGAGTTGAATGAAGATAAGAAACCAAAGGTTTCGATCATAACCTTGACCTATAATGCTCTCAACTATACGAAAGAATTTATCGCCTCGCTCCAGAAATATACCACTGGTGACTATGAATTAATCGTGATTGATAATTGCAGTACAGATGGAACCCAAAGTTATCTGGACGGTCTCGGTAAGAAGTATGAGAACATAAAAATAGTTTTGAACAATGAGAACAAGGGATTCCCCGCCGCAGTTAACCAGGGAATCTTAGAGAGCAGAGGTGAATATATCGTTGTTGCCAATAACGATATTGTCTTTACCGATCAATGGCTTGAGAAGATGATTGAATCGACAGCTTCTGATAAAAAAATAGGAATGGTAGGACCCATCAGCAATATTGTTAGCGGTGTGCAGATTGATAAAGATGCAAAGTACACCTCTCTCGATGGAATGCATGAGTATGCTTCTTCAATCTCTGCCAAAAATAAAAATGAAAAACTATTCTTCCCCCGCATCGCGTTTTTGTGCACATTAATTAAGAAAGAAGTAATTGATAAAATCGGCGGACTCGATGAAAGATTTTCTCCCGGCAATTATGAAGATGATGATTTTTGTCTACGTGCGCAGCTAGCTGGGTTTAAAACCGTAATTGCAAAAGATGTTTTCATTCATCACTATGGCTCTAAAAGTTTTAAAGCCGATGGTGAAAAAAAATATGCAGAACGATTGGAAGTCAATAAGAAAAAATTTGTTGAAAAGTGGGGTACAACTCCGGATGAGATTTGGTTACAGAACAAGAATATCCAATCTCGGCAAATCTTTTATCCGATCAACAAAAATCTTTTTACTCAATATTTTGAAAGGGCGCGCGTGCACATTGCAGATCAGGAATTCTTATTAGCGTTGAACGCCCTCGATGAATCTCTGGAAAATTTTAGTTCAGCACCGGCAAGCGGATCCAAAATTGAATATGACGCATTGTTAAACTTGACCGGCAATATTGCATTGATAACAGGGGATACTGAAAAAGCAAAGACATGTTTCGAAGAGGAATTGGGGTTGGTCCCCGGATCGTCGTCGGCTTGTGTGGGTTTGGGAGAAGTATTCTTTATTCAAGAGATGTATGATAATGCTAAAATTATGTTTGAATGGGCGGTGAAAAATAATCCTCAGAACTTAACCGCAATTTCTTCTCTTGCAAAAGTAAATGAACTGCTTGGTTATAATGTGCACCATGTTTCGGTGAGTTGAAAAATTATTGCTTGGAAAAAATCCAACTGCAAACTTAAATCTAACTTACCTATATACCTCACAGAGCTTGTTCAAGCTTTCTTGGTTAAAATAATTTCGCATCCATTTACTATAGTTTACAGCAAGTTAACATTCTCCAATACGGGTCATCGGCAAATTCAGCTTTGATGTTGATACTTCAAACAGGCAATCCCCGACCAACAAAAAGCATGAGACTCTTAACGCAAAAAAAAATATAAAGTGTTACCTTTGCACACGTAACTTTTACAATGTTGATTAGTCGGCAAAGTTTTTAATTGAACGAGGAGTAATAAATGGGTAATACAAATTCGTCTGACCAAGCGGATATTGGATTGGTTGGTCTTGCCGTGATGGGTGAGAATTTAGTTTTGAATATGGAAAGCCACGGATTTACCGTCGCAGTTTTCAACAGAACGGTTGATAAGGTCGATCACTTTGTTAGCGGTCGTGCAAAAGGCAAAAAGATTATCGGAACACATTCCATTGAAGAACTCGTTGCAAGTCTGAAAGCGCCAAGAAAAATTATGTTGATGGTTAAAGCCGGACAAGCAGTTGATGATTTTATTGAACTTCTGATTCCTCATTTGGATAAAGGTGATATTATAATAGATGGCGGCAACTCGCATTATCCGGATTCAATAAGACGAACAAAATATTTGGAAGACAAAGGATTTCTGTTTATCGGAACGGGTGTTTCCGGCGGAGAAGAAGGTGCGTTGAAAGGTCCATCAATTATGCCCGGCGGTTCACCCGCTGCATGGCAGTTTGTTAAACCGATCTTCCAATCAATCGCTGCTAAAGTGTGGGAATCCTCCTCCGAAAGGAGTCCTTCGGACAAAGGAGTCCATTCGGACATCCCTTCGGGAGAAGACGGAACTCCATGCTGCGATTGGGTTGGTGAAAACGGCGCGGGTCATTTTGTTAAGATGGTTCACAACGGAATTGAATACGGCGATATGCAGCTCATCTGCGAAGCATACCAGATTATGAAAGACCTTCTTGGAATGAGCTATGACGAGATGCACCAAGTTTTCAAAGATTGGAACGAAGGAGAGCTGGATAGTTACCTAATAGAAATTACGAGAGACATTCTTGCATATAAAGACGAAGATGGAAAACCTCTTGTCGAAAAGATTCTTGATACAGCCGGACAGAAAGGCACGGGCAAATGGACTGTTCTGGCTTCTCTTGATTTCGGTGCGCCGCTTACATTGATTGGTGAAGCCGTTTACGGAAGAACACTTTCGGCGTCAAAAGAAGAAAGAGTTGAAGCATCAAAAATTCTTAGCGGGCCGAAACCGAAATTTGACGGCGACAAAAAGAAATTCATCGAAGATTTGAAACAAGCATTGTACGCATCCAAACTTGTATCGTATGCGCAAGGTTATGTTTTGATGAAGTACGCAGCAAAAGAAAACGGATGGAACTTGAACAACGGTGGAATCGCATTGATGTGGCGCGGCGGTTGTATCATCCGTTCGGCTTTCTTGGGAAAAATAAAAGAAGCATTCGATAAGAATCCGAATCTATCGAACTTATTACTCGATCCGTTCTTCAAAGAAAAAATTGAAGCTTCGCAAGATTCTTGGAGAAGAGTAATTTCAGCAGCAGTTATGAATGGAATTTGGACTCCGGCATTAACAACGGCGCTGAATTATTTTGACGGATTTAGAAACGGGAGACTGCCTGCAAATCTGCTTCAAGCGCAGCGTGATTATTTCGGTGCTCACACTTATGAACGAGTTGACAAACCACGCGGACAGTTTTTCCATACCAACTGGACGGGACACGGCGGGTCAACTGCTTCAACAACTTATAATGTTTAATTTATTTCAAACTGAACAGGTATAACTGATGAATAATAATTCTCAAACAGATATTAAAAAATTAGCAGCCAACACGATTAGGATACTTTCTGCGGAAGGTGTTCAGAAAGCAAATTCCGGTCATCCCGGAATGCCGATGGGAATGGCAGATGTTGCCGCGATACTCTGGAGTGAATTTCTAAAACACAATCCCGACGAACCGACATGGGCGAACAGAGACCGTTTCGTTTTATCCGCGGGTCACGGGTCGATGCTTCTTTACTCGCTGCTGCATGTAAGCGGCTATGCCGTTACGATTGACGATTTGAAATCATTTAGACAATGGGGAAGTAGAACTCCCGGTCATCCGGAGTACCGTCATTTACCCGGCGTTGAAACAACTACCGGTCCGCTTGGACAAGGTTTTTCAAACGGAATCGGAATGGCAATTGCATCAAAGATGATGGCTGCGAGATTCAATAATGATAAACGACAACTTTTCGGAAATCATTTTATTTACGGAATAGTTAGTGACGGCGATCTGATGGAAGGAATTTCTCACGAAGCAGCTTCCATTGCCGGACATTTGAAAGTCGGCAACATAATTTATTTTTATGATGATAACAGCATTACGATTGAAGGTAAAACGGAAATTACTTTTTCAGAGAACATAGAAAAAAGATTTGAAGCTTACGGTTGGCAAACTTTACGAACCGATGCGTATGATCACGAAGCGATACGTAAAGCGATTAAGTTAGCCCAGGTTGAAAAAGAAAAACCGACGATCATCATTACCAAATCTCACATCGGTTACGGAAGTCCGCACAAAGTTGATACGCCGGAAGTTCACGGCTCACCGTTGGGAGTAGAAGAGCTAATTGAGACAAAGAAAAATTTAGGATGGCAGTATGATAAAGATTTTTATGTGCCGGATGAAGTGAAAGATTTATTTGCCGCGCGAAAAAAATCCTTGATCGCCGAATACAATTCATGGGTGAATGATTTCAATTCATGGAAGAAAGAAAATCCCGAGCAAGCTGAACTCTACAATAAATTTGCAACCGGCTGGCTTCCCGATAATTTGTTTGAAGAATTGTTGGCTGCTGCACCGAAGGAAGCGAACGCAACAAGAGTTTTATCGAGCAAAGTAATTCAGAAAATCGGCGAACTGGTTCCAAACTTTGTCGGAGGTTCGGCTGATCTTGCGCCGTCAACAAACACATTTATGAAAGCATACGATGCAATCGAGCCCGGAAAATTCAGCGGAAGAAATTTCCATTTTGGAATTCGCGAGCATGCAATGGGTTCAATTCTAAACGGAATAACTCTCTACGGCGGATTCAAAGCATTCGGCGCAACATTTTTAGTTTTTTCCGATTACATGCGCCCCGTTATTCGTCTAGCATCAATTATGCAACTGCCGGTTACTTATGTCTTCACGCATGATAGTATTTTCGTTGGCGAAGACGGACCAACGCATCAGCCGATTGAACACGTTCCGGTTCTTCGCGCGATTCCCAACGTTACAGTGTTAAGACCTTTTGACGGATTGGAAACAGCTGCCGCATGGTACTTTGCGTTAACGCATAAAGATGGACCGGTTGCGTTGATTTTGACCCGCCAAAAAATTAATTCGATTCCGCGCGAAGCTGATTTTAAATCGAGCGATATGTTGAAAGGCGGTTACGTTTTATCGAAAGAGAAGGGTCAGAAGGTTGATCTCGTGATTGCATCAACCGGTTCCGAATTACCAGTTGCCACGGAAGCGCAGAAAATTCTTGAGGAAAAACTTTCCGTTCGTGTCGTTTCCATTCTTTCAAAAGAAATTTTTGAAAAACAAAGTGAAGAATATAAAAACAGCGTTGTACCAAACGGCGTTCCCGTTGCTGTTGTTGAAGCAGCATCGATGACCGGCTGGGGCGATCTGTTCAGAAGTAAATTGTTAACAATCGGCATGACGCGGTTCGGCGCTTCTGCACCGTACCAAACATTGGCGGAAAAATTCGGCTTCACCGGCGAACAAGTTGCCGATAAAATTAGAAAATGGCTTTGAGCATTCATTACAGGAGGTTCCAAATGTTAAAACACATTTCAAAAATCATATTTTTCTTTGCCGCTGTTTCAGTCCTTTTCTGCCAATCAAAAAAAGAAGAAGCTCAAATGGTTGGAAAGAAATTATTCGGAAAACTTGCCGACGGCAGAGAAGTGTATGAATATACTTTAACCAACGTCAACGGAGTGAAAGCGAAAATTATTAATTACGGCGCAACTGTTGTTTCTTTGGAAGTGCCGGATAGAAACGGAAAATTTGCCGATGTTGTTCTTGGTTACGATAACCTTGAAGGCTATGTTGCCGATAAATCTTACTTCGGTGCTATTATCGGAAGATATGGAAACAGAATCGGCAAAGGAAAATTTAAACTTGACGGGAAAGAATATCAGCTGTCAATCAACAACGGCGAAAACCAGCTTCACGGCGGAAAGGAAGGATTTAATAAAAAAGTATGGGCTGTTGATGCTACCGATGAATCAAATTTGGGCACCTCTATTACTTTGTCTTACGTTAGCAAAGATGGAGAAGAAGGTTTTCCCGGAACGGTAAAATTGACAGTAAATTATCAGTTGACCAATCAGAATGAACTGAAGATTAATTACACCGGGACAACCGATAAGACAACAATTCTGAATCCAACTCATCATTCGTATTTTAACTTAACAGGCGATCCGAACAAAACAATTCTCGACGAGGAATTGTGGATTGACGCGGATAAATTTACTCCGGTTGATAAAGGGTTAATCACCACGGGAGAGCTCGCTGATGTGAAAGGTACTCCCATGGATTTTCGTAAGCCAACAAAAGTCGGTGCCCGCATCAATGATGATTATGAGCAGCTGAAACTTGGCCGCGGTTACGATCACAATTTTGTTTTGAATAAACATCATGAATTAATTCCGAAAATTGCCAGCGTGTATGATTCTTCCTCGGGAAGATTTATGGAAATGTGGACTGACCAACCCGGAGTGCAATTTTATACCGGAAATTTTCTTGATGGAAAAGTAAAAGGTAAAAACGGTGTGATGTATCAATACAGAACCGGTTTATGTTTGGAAGCGCAGCATTTTCCGGATTCGCCCAACAAACCGAATTTCCCATCAGTTGTAATTAAGCCGGGACAAGTTTACAGACAGACAACAATTTATAAGTTTGCCGTTAAATAGACTTTACGCTATAAAATATTTTGCAGTTTCAGTCTCAGTACTAAGTTTTTTTCTCTATTATTTTTATTGAAAAAAATTAATTAGTTTCCCAACAAGTTTCCTGCACAACAATTCGTAATCAAAAAAGAAAGATAACGGGTGTGTAAAGTGGCAGAAAAAAAGACCTCACGAATTTTGCTGTTCATATTTTTGGTATCATCGGGAGTGTTGCTGCTGCTCGGTTATATTTTCTTTGATCTTCAAAAAGATGAAATAACCAATAAAATCTATTCTGAACTTCAAGCGATCTCTTTGCTCAAAGAGAAACAGATTAAGGATTGGTATAAAGAACGTTTGGAAATAGCAGACTTCATACGCAATGACCAATCGTTAATATCAGATCTGAAATTGGTATTTGCCGGCAAAGCTGGTTCAAAAAAAAGAATTATCAATTGGTTGGAAGCGTTTAGCAAGGACAGCAATTTTGCACAGGCAGCTTTTTTCAGCGATAATCTCCAAAAAGTGGTTTCAGCAAAACCATTTGCGCCACCCGGTTCCCTGGGAAAGCAGCTAATAGCCGAAGCAGTAAGCAATAGGGTTATAATAATTTCAGATATTCACCGGTCTGAAACTGCAAATATTGCACATATTGACATGGCTATTCCATTGTTTGACATAGAACAAACCGGACAACCGTTGGCAGGCATTTTATTTATCCGGATTGAACCCCGGAAGTTTTTGTTTCCTTTGATACAAAACTGGGAAGGATATGCAAAAAGCAGTGAGACGGCATTAGTCAGACGCGAAGGGGATTCCGTTGTTTTCTTAAACGAGCTGCGTTTCAAAAAAAATGCACCGCTGAATTTTAAATTATCTATGAAGGATACTTTATTACCTGCTACAAAACTTATACTTGGCAAGGAGGGATTCTTTGAAGGTAAAGATTATAGAGGAATAACAGTCCTATCGTACCTAAATAAAATTGAAGGTACCGACTGGTTCATAATAACCAAAGAGGATGCGGATGAAATATATGCGCCTCTGAGGTTTAGAGCTTTTGTAACTGGGACTGTAGTTGTTCTTTTGATGGTGATAGTTGCCGTTATATTAATATTAGTTTGGAAACATGAACAAAAGAAATTCTACCAAACCAAGTACGAGTTAGAAACGGAAAAGAAGCTGCTTTCAAAGCATGTAGAGCTTTTAATCAAACATGCAAACGATATGATCTTCATGATAGATGCAGACAGAAGGATAGTGGACGCGAACGACAAAGTATTGGAAACTTACGGATACAGCAAAGAAGAAATACTTAACATGAGAGCGGATGATTTTGGAAGTCCGGATTTGGCTGCAGGTACACAGGGAGCTTTCAACGAAGTGGAAACATTCGGAAGCGGTGTTTTCGAAACAATGCACCGTAAAAAAGATGGAACCGTTTTCCCGGTTGAAGCGAGCACTAGACTTATAGAAATCGAAGGCAAGAAGTTCTTTCAAGGAATCGTAAGAGACATAAGCGAAAGAAAAACCAAAGATCTCAAAATTCAGAGACTTAACAGAGTTTACGCTACACTGAGCGATATTAATCAGCTTATTGTAAGAGAGCATAACAGAGAAATTTTGTTGGAGAAAAGTTGTTGTGTTGCAATTGAAAAAGGGAAGTTTGTATTGGCGTGGATCGGCATACCGGATAAGGAAAGCGATTGGATAAACGTTGCCTCCCTTTGCGGTTCGGCTAAAGATTATTTGGATCAAATCAAAATCTCCGTCAATTCTAACATTCCCGAAGGCAGAGGTCCGACGGGAACGGCAATACGCGAAAAGAAATACAATATTTGCAATGATGTTGAAAGTGATGCGAGAATGTTGCCATGGAAAGATAAACTGCTGGGCTTTGGAATACGCTCTAGCGCCGCGCTGCCGCTTGTTGTTCATGGAGAAACGTTCGGCGTGTTCTCGGTATATTCCGATGAAAAAGGATTCTTCGATACGGAAGAGATTGCGCTGCTTGATGAGTTATCCAAAGATATTTCATTTGCGCTTGAACACATAGAGGATGAAGAAAAGCGAAGGCTTGCTGAACAGGCGCTCGCTCAAAGCGAAGAACGTTATCGCACGTTAGCCGAAGCTGCACGGGAAATGATTTTTGTCTTGAGTATCGATAGGAAGATTGAATACGTAAACAGTTATGCTGCGCAGCAGTTTTCGAAAAGTCCGAAAGATCTGTTAGGCATGCATGTGAATACTTTGTTCCCTGAAGAAACTTTCGAAAAACAAGAGAGAAATTTGAGAGCGGTTATAGAAAGCGGTAACCCGTTGTATGAGGAATCAAAATTGAAATTTGGGAATCGAGAGATTTGGCTCGGCACTTCGTTAGTTCCTCTGCGGAATGAGTCGAACAAGATCATTTCAATTCTTGGTGTCGCACGGGATATAACACAACAAAAACAAGCGGAAGAAGAAATTAGAAAACTTTCGCGCGGTGTAGAACAGAGCCCCGCAACAATTATTATCACAGATCTAAACGGCAAAATCGAATATGTAAATCCGAAGTTCACGGAAACTACAGGCTACACTTTCGAAGAAGCAATTGGTAACAACCCGCGTATTCTGAAATCCGGAGAAAAATCTTCGGAGGAATATCAACTGATGTGGCAGACTATCAAAGCAGGAAAAGAGTGGCGCGGCGAATTTCATAACAAGAAGAAGAATGGCGAATTGTATTGGGAACAAGCATCGATCTCGCCGATAAAAGATGCTCAAGGCAGCATCACTCACTTCATTGCGGTGAAAGAAGATATTACCGAGATGAAGAAATTAATTGAAGAACTGTTTGCTGCAAAAGATAGAGCCGAACATGCCAATAAACTGAAATCCGAATTCCTTGCTCAAATGTCTCACGAAATAAGATCGCCGGTGAACATTACGATGAACTTCGCCAATCTTCTTAAAGATGAACTTGGCGAAAATCTAACTCCTGAGATCATCGAATATTTTGACGGGATACAAGCCGCCGGCAAAAGATTGACAAGAACAATCGGATTGATACTGAATTCCTCGGAAATACAAGTCGGAACATATGAACCGACATGGACAAAGTTAGATTTGATGACGGATGTTCTTGATTCAATTAGAACCGAATACGGTATTACGGCAAAAATGAAAGGGCTCAACTTCAACATCTTCTGCAACATTCCTGAACCGACTGTGCTTGGCGATAGGTATAGTCTTAATCAAATTTTTGTTAATCTTATCGACAATGCGATTAAGTACACAAGAGAAGGCGAAGTCGAATTGACAATTAACCGCAGTCAAGACCAATGCATAGAGGTAATTGTTAAAGACACGGGAATTGGAATGTCGGAAGAATTTATGGCTAACATGTTTGAACCGTTTATGCAGGAAGAAAGAGGTTATTCAAGAAGATACGAAGGCAACGGTTTGGGGTTATCGCTTGTTAAGAAGTATTGCGAACTCAACAAAGCAAAGATTTCCGTTCAGTCGGAAAAAGGTAAGGGATCAAAATTTACTGTTACGTTTGAGAAAGGACCAACTATGAGTTGAATATAACAATGAATTCAAAACCAAATTTATTACATCTACCAATCTGCTGCATGAATCATTTCTTTTCAAGGTAACTTTCAATTTCGTAAATTTACCAGCCATTTTTTAACATTTATTGCCTACAACAGGCAGAGCGGAGAATTAGTGAAAGAAATTAGAAACATTGCCATCATTGCACACGTAGATCATGGCAAAACAACTTTAGTTGATCAGATACTTAAGCAATGTCAAGTTTTCAGAAAGAACCAAGTTGTAAGAGAAAGATTCTTGGATTCGAATGATCTCGAACGAGAAAGAGGAATTACAATTCTTGCAAAAAATATCAGCATACCTTATAAAGACTACAAAATAAATTTGATTGATACTCCGGGTCACGCGGATTTTGGCGGCGAAGTTGAGCGCGTGCTGAAAATGGCGGATGGAGTTCTTCTTCTTGTCGATTCGTTCGAAGGTCCGATGCCGCAGACAAGATTTGTTTTAGAGAAAGCGTTGAGTCTTCATCTCAAACCAATTATTGTTATAAATAAAATTGACAGACCCGATAACAGACCGGTAGAAGTTCTCGATGAAATTTACGATCTGTTTATTGAACTCGATGCTCACGAAGATCAGCTTGACTTTCCCGTACTTTATGCAAGCGGTCGTGACGGATGGGCAGTTAAGGATTTAAAAGACAAAAAACAAAATCTCGATCCGCTTCTTGAATCAATAATTAATGATCTGCCTTCTCCGCCGGTTACGGAAGGCGACACTCAAATTCAAATCACGACTTTAGATTACAGCGACTATGTCGGCAGAATCGGCATCGGAAGAGTTTTTAGAGGAACGTTGAGAAAAACGGAAAAACTTTCTATCATCAAGCGCGACGGATCGATTCATGAAACGAGTCCAAAACAATTGTTCGTCTTCGATGGATTAAGTAGAGTTGAAGTTGAAGAAGTTCAGTGCGGAGATATTTGTGCAATCGTCGGCATCGAAGATATAGATATTGGCGATACGATTGCCGATGCAAGCAATCCGGAGCCGTTAGAGTTTATCGAAATTGATGAACCGACTATCAGTATGACATTTACCGTTAACAATTCACCGTTCTACGGTAGAGAAGGAAAGTATGTTACGTCCCGCCAACTGAGAGATAGATTGTACAAAGAGCTCGAGCACAATGTTGCGATGCGTGTTCACGATACAAGTTCGCCGGATTCGTACAAAGTTTCGGGACGAGGAATTCTGCATCTTTCAATTTTGATTGAGAACATGAGACGCGAAGGATATGAACTTCAAGTCCGTGACCCAAAGGTGATCTACAAAGAAATCAATGGCAAGAAAGCCGAGCCGATTGAAG
This sequence comes from Bacteroidota bacterium, assembly GCA_023381535.1. The sequence continues at coordinate 26,215 of JAMCSN010000269.1, read as the reverse complement.
TCTTGGTTGTTGATGTTCCTACCGAATCTGCCGGCAAAGTTATCGAACTTGTTGGTCAGCGCCGCGGCGAAATGGTGAAGATGGAAAACAAAGGGAACATGAACAAATTAGAATTCCATATTCCGACACGAGGAATAGTTGGTCTGCGTACAAAAATTCTAACCGCGACTTCTGGCGAGGGAGTAATGCACCACAGATTTTTCCAGTATGAATATTTTAAAGGTGCAATCAACAAATCTACGAACGGCGTAATGATTTCGATGGATGAAGGCGCCTCAACGGCTTACGCAATCGATTCACTGCAAGACCGTGGCAAATTTTTTATCGATCCGGGTGAAGTTGTTTACAAAGGTCAAATCATCGGCGAACACAGCAAAGAAAACGATATCGAAGTGAACATTCAAAGAGGAAAAAAACTTTCCAACATGCGTGCATCCGGTTCGGATAAGGCAGTTAAAATTACTCCGGCAATAAAGTTCACATTAGAAGAAGCGCTTGAATATATTCAGGAAGATGAGATGGTGGAAGTTACGCCAAAATCTATCCGTTTAAGAAAGCTTCATCTGGATGCAAATGAACGAAAGAGATTCAATCTTGGTAAACTGGCGTAACCCTTCTTAACATCTGCATTCAGAGGGGTGTGTGATAATTCATTTTTTTAGAAAAATTTTTTATGTCGTTTTAAAAACGAAACCGAAATTTGCTTGATGCCCTATTTTCACACACCCCCTTCAAGATGGTTTGTGATCCATGGCATGATCTTTTCTTAAGCTTTGCTAAAAATTATGCACATACTTTTGTTGAATATAAAAAAATCCTATCTTCAATCCGAAATTCTTGCAGAAACAAACTTACAGCCTGCTGCAGGGATTGAGAGTCACTTTTTACCACTGAAATTCAAATCAATTATACTATAGATGACTAAAGTTCAGCACCGAATCTACCTGTCAATTTTACTATTAGTAGGATCGTTCGTATTAATAGCAGTTGGAATTTATGGATACCATTACTATTTGACTCCTTACGAGGATCGTTTTTTTAACCCACTGGACAAATTGCTGAAACCGAGCGGCTTACTAGGCCATGGCTTTGGTATCATCGGTTCCATAATGATGTTACTTGGCGTCGCTATGTACATGGTAAGAAAAAGATCCCGCAAGATGTTAAGACTGGGACTTCTGAAGCACTGGCTTGAAATGCATATTTTTCTTTGCAGCGTTGGTCCTATATTAGTTCTCTATCACACATCTTTTAAATTTGGCGGAATAGTTGCCGTTAGTTTTTGGAGTATGGTGGCTGTAGTTGTAAGCGGTGTTGTCGGAAGGTTTATTTACATTCAGATTCCGAGATCAATACACGGGCAGGAATATTCGTTGGATGAACTAAAACTCTTGAATTTTGGTTATACTGAAACACTACGAAAAGATTATAATCTGCAGGATGATCTGCTCAAAAGGCTGGATCATTTTAGATCGGTCGAGTCATACAAAACGCTCGGTTTTTTTTCTGTAATGGGAATCATAATTCAGGATTATTTTGAAAACGCATCTCTGATTCATCAAATAAGAAAAGAACTTATTAAAAGAAACATCTCCCATAAATCCATTGATGAGATAATAAAAATTTGCAAATCGAAATTGGTGTTGACACGAAGAATAATTCTGTTACATTCTGTCCAAAGAATTTTTAAGTACTGGCATATTATTCACCTTCCGTTTGCGCTTGTAATGCTGATAATCATGTTGATTCACGTAGGCGTTGCGGTTGCATTCGGTTATACTTGGATATTTTAGAAAGACAATGTAATGCATGTAAATGGAAGTCACTTTAGAAAATCTCATATCGTATGGATTTGTATTTCTAATGATCACCGTGATCATGTTCTTTTATCTCAGGAAGAACAAGAAACAAACCAAAGTCTCTCAGAAAAAAATCGAGAAGGCTAAAGAACTAGGCTTTCACGAACCAGTCTCGCTTCACCCAGTAGTAAGTTTAAGCACATGTATCGGCAGCAGTGCGTGCATTACTGCCTGCCCGGAAAAAGATATCATTGGAATTGTTCACGGGAAGGCAGTAACAATCAATGCATCGCGATGCGTGGGACACGGTGCGTGCTTTCATGCATGTCCATTGGGTGCGATTACACTTGTGATTGGTACCGAAAAAAGAGGTGTTGAGCTGCCACATATCAGCCCCGATTTTGAAACCAGCGTTAAGGGAATTTATATCGCGGGTGAATTAGGCGGAATGGGTTTGATAAAGAATGCGGTTGAACAGGGCAGACAAGCCGTTGAAAACATCACACGAAAATTAGTTCGCTCTACTAAACCGGATTACGACTTGGTAGTCGTTGGCGCCGGTCCAGCGGGAATATCTGCATCGCTTACTTCAAAACAAAAAAATATTAAGTTCTTAACGTTGGAACAAGATACGCTTGGCGGAACAGTTTATTCGTTCCCGAGAGCTAAGATAGTAATGACTTCCCCAATGTACCTGCCGTTGTACGGCAAAGTGAAACTTGTTGAGACATCAAAAACAGAATTGCTTAGTCTATGGCATGAGGTGCTGAACAAAAACGACATTGCCGTTCGCGAAAGTGAAAAAGTTGTTTCGATAAATCCGTGTCAGGATTACTTTGCAATACAAACCAATCAGCGCGCCATAACATCATCCAATGTTCTTCTTGCAATAGGTAGAAGGGGATCTCCGCGCAAGCTTGGTGTGCCCGGCGAGAATAAAGAAAAGGTAATGTACAGACTTCTTGAACCGGAGCTGATAAACAACAAAGACGTGCTGGTAGTCGGTGGCGGTGATTCGGCAATCGAATCGGCTCTTTTGCTAGCCGACGAAAAAAACAGAGTTACGCTTTCTTACCGCGGAGAATCTTTTTCGCGAATCAAACCCGGCAATTATGAAAAGATTAAGAAGGCATCAGAAGAAAGAATTGTCAACCTCGTTTTCAATTCGAACGTAAAAGAAATAAAAGATGAATCGGTAATTCTTTCAACTCAGAAAAATGGTTCTGCTACTGAAGAGGAAATGAAGAACGATTTGGTTTATGTTTTTGCCGGCGGCGAGCTGCCGAATAAGTTTCTGGAACAGATCGGAATTACAATTACTAAAAAATTCGGCGAGGCGGTATTAAAACATTAAGATTGATATTGACCATAATCTTACTGAGCATTTCTTTCGGAACTGTTCTAGCTCAAATATCTCCGGGGGATTTGACAACCTTCCACGCAAATCTCGAAGGCATGAGCAATTGCACAAAGTGTCACGCTCTTGGGAACCAGATTCGTAACGACGAATGCTTAGCCTGTCATACCGAAATTGGACTCCGCCAAAAGAGCCGAAACGGTTTTCACGGCACCGCCGAAGTTTTACAGAAGAAATGCAGCGAATGCCACAGCGAACACCACGGCAGAAATTTTAGAATTGTGAATTTCAATCCGGACGGGTTTAATCATTCTAAAACCGGATTTGAGCTAGTAGGCAAACATGCAAAACTGAAATGCAACGAATGTCATAAAGCGGATTTTATCGCCGACTCAAAAATCAAAAACCGGAAAAATACTTACCTTGGTTTGAGCACTTCTTGTAATTCTTGTCATGCCGATGTGCATCAAGTAACACTTGGGACAAACTGCCAAAAATGTCACACAAACGATTCATTCAAGCCGGCTTCAAAGTTTGATCATAAAACCGCAAAGTTTGCTTTAACCGGCGCGCATCAAAAAGTTGATTGTGCCAAATGTCACATCACGGAACAAAGAAACGGAAAAAACTTTCAGAAATTTACCGGTCTAAATTTTGGAAACTGCACGCCGTGTCATCAAGATTTTCATAAAGGAAAGTTTGGTAACAATTGTACTTCGTGTCACGTAACGGAATCTTTCAAGGTGATAAAAAATATTGACCGGTTCGATCACTCGAAAACAAACTATCCGCTGCTTGGCAAACACCTTGAAGTGAAATGTTTGGACTGTCACAAGGGCGGATTGAATGTAAAACCAAAGTATGATAAATGCATCAGCTGCCATACTGATTATCACAAAGGAGAGTTTACCAAGAATAATATTCTAACCGACTGTTCCGAATGCCACACTGTCGAAAACTTTTTGTTCACGTCGTACACGATACAGCGTCATTCCACTACGAGTTTTGTGCTTACAGGAAGTCATTTAGCTATTCCTTGCCAAAGTTGTCATCAGAAAAATGAGAAGTGGCAATTCCGAATCGAAGGAAGAAAATGTTTGAATTGTCACAAAAACGTTCACGGCGATTCAATCGAAAGAAAAATAAAGAGCGGGCAAAATTGTGAGTTGTGCCATTCAACCGAAAAATGGAATGCCGTAACTTTCGATCACAAAATTACCGGTTATGAATTGTTAGGAATGCACTTAAAACAAGACTGCAATAAATGTCACACTTCAAAAAACGAAAGTGCCGGTATAAAAATTGACTTCATTACAAAATCAGAATGCCTTACCTGTCACAAAGATATTCACGCGGGACAGTTCACAGAAAATGGGACTGCAAATTGCCGGAGATGTCATAACTTTGACAACTGGAAGCCGAATTTATTTGATCACAGCAAAACTGCATTTCCATTAGAAGGAGCGCATTCAGGAGTACCTTGTTACAAGTGCCACAAGTCGGTTGTGGATGGAAAAGGCAGATATGTTAAATATAAATTCGGTGAGGTAAAATGCGCGCTCTGCCACTCTTAATTGTATTTCTGATTTTTTCTTCGGTTAGCTTTGCACAATCTCCACACGGTAAAAACTTTAACCTCGATTGTAAGCAATGTCATTCCGAAGAAAATTGGAAAGTAATTCCCGCTAAGATTACGTTTAAGCACAGCGAGACCGGATTCAATTTGGCCGGACAGCATCAAACCGTTCAATGCCGATCATGTCATCCGACTTTAGTATTCAGCGATCAAAAAGAAAAAACAACATGTAACAATTGCCACAAAGACATTCACGAGAATACTGTTGGAAACGATTGTGCTAAATGCCATAGTCCCAATACTTGGATTGTTGAGGATGTTTCAGATATACATCGGATGGGAAGATTTCCCTTGTTGGGCAACCATGCAAAAGCAGATTGCTCGCAGTGTCATAAGTCGGCATCGAAATTACGATTTGATCCTTTGGGGATTAGTTGTTATGACTGTCATCAGGCGAATTACATGTCTGCGCAGAATCCAAATCATGTTCAAGGCGGGTTCTCAACAGACTGCCAGCAATGTCATTCAATTTCTTCACCTGTTTGGGCAACGACGACGGTAGTTCACTCATTTTTCCCTTTGGTTGGAGGACATGCAATAGCAAATTGTTTTGAATGTCATTCCCAAACCACTTACAAAGGATTAACTCAGGAATGTTATTCATGTCATCAAAAAAATTATGAAGCAACTGCATCGCCGAATCACATGAGTTTGAATTTTCCGAAAGATTGCAAACAGTGTCATACAACCGATCCAGGCTGGAAACCGGCAACATTTACAATTCATGATTCGATCTATCCGCTTGTCGGTGCACATAATGCGATTCGGAATGACTGCAATAAATGTCACGCTGCAGGTTATGCGGGAACGCCGAAAGAATGTGTCGGATGCCATCAGTCAAATTATGATAACTCGACGAATCCAAATCATAAAGCTGCCGGATTTTCGACCGATTGCGCTACATGTCATACTTCAGTTGCATGGCAGCCCTCAACGTTTGATCATGACGGGCAATTTTTCCCGATTTATTCCGGCAGACATCTTGGTCAATGGAGTCTGTGCTCGGATTGTCACACCAACTCAAGCAACTTGAAAGTTTTCGAATGTATAAATTGTCACACACACAACAAGGCAGATACCGATTCTCATCACAGCGGTATCAACGGATATGTTTATCAGAGCACAGCATGTTACGCATGTCATCCAAAGGGAAGTAAAGATGGTGTAATTGATCATTCGCTTACAAACTTTCCATTGGTTGGACAGCACGTAAATGTAGCGTGTCAACAATGTCACGCATCAGGTTATGCCGGAACATCGACCGAATGTGTTTCATGCCATCAGGCAAAATATACAACGGCACCAAATCATACGGCTCAAAATTATCCGCAAGATTGCAAGGAATGTCATACTCCGGTTGATTGGAAGCAGATTACATTTAACCATGGGTCAACAATTTTTCCTCTGACGGGCGCGCATGTTAATGTAACATGTCAAACTTGTCACGCAACGAAGTTAGCCGGATTATCCACCGATTGTATAAGCTGTCATCAGGATAAATATAATTCTGCGCCAAATCATGCAGCTCAATCTTATCCAACCGATTGCAAAATGTGTCATTCAACAACTATTTGGACAAGCGCAACATTTGATCATTCAACAACGCCATTCCCGTTAACCGGTGCGCATACAACTGTTCAGTGCGCAAGCTGTCATACTGTTGGTTTTAATGTTGGTCAAACACCAAACACGTGTTACGGATGTCATCAAACTACGTATAACAACACGACGAACCCAAATCACTCAACCTCCAAAATTCCAACGACGTGCGAACAATGCCATTCAACAACAGCATGGCAGCCGTCAACGTTTAATCATGCAACAACACCGTTCCCGTTAACCGGCGCGCATACTACGGTTGCTTGTGCAAGCTGTCATACTGTTGGTTTTAATGTTGGTCAAACACCAAACACGTGTTACGGATGTCATCAAACTACGTATAACAGCACGACGAACCCGAATCATTCGACGTCAAAAATTCCGACGACGTGCGAACAATGTCATTCAGCAACAGCATGGCAGCCGTCAACGTTTAATCATGCAACAACACCGTTCCCGTTAACCGGTGCCCATACTTCGGTAGCGTGTTCAAGTTGTCATACTGTTGGATACAGTGCCGGTCAGACACCGAACACATGTTACGGTTGTCACCAGACTACGTACAACAACACGACAAACCCGAATCACGTTTCGTCAGGCTTTCCAACAACGTGCGAAACATGTCATTCTACAACAAATTGGACGAGTGCTACTTTCAATCATTCTACTACACCATTCCCGTTAACCGGCGCTCATACTTCGGTTGCATGTGCAAGTTGTCACACGGTGGGATACAATGTTGGCCAAACGCCAAACACGTGTTACGGATGTCATAAAACAAATTACAACAACACGACAAATCCAAATCATGCGTCGGCGCAATTCCCGACCGCATGTGAGCAATGCCACAACACTACGGCGTGGAGTCCTTCTACTTTTAATCACGACGGACAATACTTCCCGATATACAGCGGAAAACATAACGGCAAGTGGTCACTATGTTCGGATTGTCATACGGATCAATCGAATTTTAAAGTCTTTACATGTATTAATTGTCACGAACACAGTGACAAAACAAAGGTAGATGGAGATCATAAAGGTGTCAGCGGTTATGTCTATTCTGCAACGTCTTGCTATACATGCCATCCGGCTGGGAGTTCAGGTGGTTAAGAGAAGCATTTTGTTAGTGGTAGTTTTATTTCAGATAAATCTTTTGGGCCAAACTGCGGCTAAGAAGGGAAAAATCGGTCAGGTAACATTTCTGACTTCGCAAAACATTTACGTCCGTTTCGAAAACACCGACGGTATTTCGGCTAATGATACGTTATATGTTCGTTCGAATAAAAAACTTGTTCCTACAGTGTTGGTTAAGTATGTCTCGTCAAATTCATGTTCAGGAATTTTAATTGGAAGCACTCAACTGAAAGTGAATGATCCCATGATCGCTGTGATCGTTGAGAAAACTGAGACGAAAGAAAAATCTGCTCAAGGAGAAATGAAAACCGAAGAAAAGATTCCTGCACAGGAGTTAATACCGGCACCGGCTAAGCTGAAAATATCAAAAGGAAGCGCGTTTGCAAGAAGAGTGAGCGGAAGACTTTCGATTGCGTCCTACACAAGTATGTCCAACACTCCCGGTTTGGCAAACCTTCAGAACTGGCGTTACACTTTATCGATGGATGCGGACTCGCTGTTTAGATCGCCGGTATCGTTTTCAAGTTACATTAATTTTGTTTACAGAGCAGATCAATGGGCTAGCGTAACGAGCCATTTGGGTGATGCAATAAAAATTTATGATCTTGCGTTCAAATATGCATTCAGCAAAAAGACCAGTATGATTTTTGGCAGAAAAATTAATCCTAAAACTTCAAGTCTTGGCGCTATAGACGGACTTCAATTTGAAACAGCAATCAAGAAATTTACTCTCGGAGCGATTGTTGGTTCTCGACCTGATTTCTCCAATTACGGATTAAATGCAAAATTATTCGAGTACGGCGGTTATATCAGTAGAGACGACAGTCTTTCAACAAGTACGTCCATGCAGAACACAGTTGGCGTATTTCAACAGACAAACGATTTCAAAACCGATAGAAGATTTTTGTACTTCCAACACACTAGCAATTTTTCTCAAAGTTTTGGTTTGTTTTTCTCATCGGAGTTCGAGTTGTACAAACGCAAAAAAGGAGTCGGGCAAAATGTTTTTGATATGTCGAGCATATTCTGCATGGCAAGTTATACCCCCAGCAACTGGCTGAGTTTAAGCGCAACTTACGATGCAAGAAGAAATGTCGTCTATTATGAAACGTTCAAGAATATTGCCGATAGTATTTTAGATTCGGCTACAAGACAGGGCTTGGGAGTTAGATTGAATCTAAGACCGGTTAATAATTTATGGCTGAGCACCAATTTCAATTACCGCTTCAGCGCGGCAGATCCGCAGCCGTCAAGGAATTTCGGAGGCTCACTAAGTTACATTCAGCTCCCGATAATTTATTCTTCGCTTTATCTAAATTATAACAGAATTGAAAACGGGTACGTAAAAGGAAGTTATTACGGCGGAAGTATTAACAAAGACTTGTTTGGCGGTTATCTTAATCTTGGTTTAGGGTACAGAAAGGCTGATTACACTTTCCCTCAAAGCTCTACCAAGCTGATTCAGACCATTGCTTCCATTGACTTATCGTGGCGTGTTCTGGCATCGACATTTTTCACATTGAGTTACGAAGGAATGTTTCAAGAAAAGCAAAGCTACTTACACGTCTATAGCGGTTTGAACACCCGGTTCTAATCTCTACAAGAAAATTTTATCAAGTTGAAATTAAAAGGAAAAAGGTGAGGAGACTTCAAAAAAGTATCCTCACCTATTAGAAATTAGTATTACCTTTTTTCGTAAGGCGGTTGTTTCGGATTAACGGGCGGATGCTCGGCAAGAAGTTTCATTACTTCTTCGATTCCTTTTTCCAATTGAGGATCAACACCTTTTGAAAGCTGTGAAGGATCATCCTCAACTTTAATATCAGGGTCCACACCGTGACCTTCTCTAAACCATTTGCCGTCCGGATCATACATTCTAAAAGTCGGAACTGTAACGTTACCGCCGTCGATTAGATTTGGTGCGCCGGTAATTCCAATTAATCCTCCCCAAGTTCGTTTGCCGATTAGCGGACCCAATCCGGCTTTTCTGAAGAAGTCGGGAAATGCGTCGCCGCCGGAAGCACTCCAGCCATTTATCAACATTACTTTCGGGCCGAAGTTTGCGTATGGAGGCGTCTGCCAATTCTTTCCGTCACGAACCGCCCAAAACGCCAACGACTTGCGGTTAAGAAGTTCAATGAAACGATCCGGGATTTGACCGCCGTTGTTGAATCTCTCGTCAATTATTAATCCTTGTTTATCAAATTGTGCAGCGAACTGCCGAACCAATTCCGTTTGTCCGTCAATTCCTGTGCTCGGAACATATATGTAACCGATTTTTCCTTTCGTCTCTTTATCAACTTGTTCACGGTTGGATTCTATCCATGCAAGGTTTCGTAAACGAGTTTCATCGGAAAGTGTCTTGACTAATATTTTGTGTGCGCCGTCAAGGCTTGGTTTGTCATTCACGGTTAGTTCAACTGATTTATCTGCCAAGCCGTCGAATGCTGCCCACGGATCTTTCGAAGTATCCAGCGCTTCACCGTTCACAGCAAGGATGTAATCGCCTTCTTTTACTTTGAGACCCGGCGTTAGCAAAGGACTTCGCACTTCGGTATCCCATGGAGCGCCGTTAATTATTTTTTTGATTTTGTAATATCCGTTTGTGATCTCCCAATTAATTCCAAGGTAACCAACACTTCGATGTGGGCTCTCTTCGAGGTCTCCGCCGCCGCGATAAGTATGAGACGAACTTAACTCGGAGATTAATTCTCCGATGACATAATTAACATCCGATCTGGTTACCGCTTGTTCCAAAAGTTTTTCATACTGCTTTTTCATTGCATTCCAGTCAACGCCATGCATATTGGGGTCGTAGAAGAAATCACGCTCGAATCTCCAGACATCGTTGAATATCTGCTGCCATTCCGCGCGCGGATTCACAGTCATTTCAAGCTGAGCCGTGGGCATTTTCTTTTCGAGTTTTTGATTTTCTGCAATATCGGCTATCGAATAAGTTTTTTCCTGTTTGATCAGAATTTTCTTTCCATCCGCGCTGACGGAGAACGCATCGGCGTTATCAACAATGGTTTTTGTTTCCCTCTTATCGAGATCGTAATACATTACCGGTTTTTTCTTATCGGCAGAGCCCGTGTTAGGCAGCCGATGGGAAATAATTTTTCCGCTAACGGCTTCTATATGCGAAATGTTGCCTGCTTCGGGTGGAAGGATAACCACTCTATCGTCGAAATTTTTAAAAATAATTTTAACTTCCTTTACTTTTTCCTTCTCATCTTTTTTCTCTTTTGAATCACTCTTCTTCGAATCTTTTTCATCCTTCCTCTCAGCTTCCTTCTTTACGGAAGTCGTATCGTTCTTCGGAGCTAAAGGCGAAAGTATCTCATCGGTCAAAGTTGCAAGAGCGATGTTCGTTGTGTTTGCATAGATGAAGGTATTGTCGATGTCGGAATAAGTTGGTTTGAAAGTTCTGTTCGTCAAGAAGAATAAATATTTTCCGTCGGGATCAAATTTAGGTTCTATATCGCGATAGTAACCCGAAGTTAATTGATAATTTTTTTTCTGCTGTGTATCAAAAACGAAAATTGCACTGGCGCGGTTAGTCATTTCTTCCGGGTAAGCAAGCCATTTACTATCTGCCGACCAGCTTACGTCAAAATTATCCAGAGCGCCCTGATACATAAAAAGTTCTTTGTTCACTTTATATGTTTCATTTTCGGCGAGGTCGTAAATGTAAACCTGCATTGCCTTATCGATGAATGCCAACTTCTTGCTGTCTGGCGACCAGAACAAACGATAACGATAACCGGGACCGTATGTGGTTAGTTGTTTTTCGGTTTCGGGTTTTTCTAAGTCGCGAATTGTCAATTCATATTCTCCGGATTTGTCGCTCCAATACGCAACGGTCTTTCCGTCGGGTGACCATGCGGGATATCTTTCAGCTACGCCTGAAGTTTTTGTTAAATCGAATACAGGACCGTTTTCTGCCGGTACGGAGAAAATATCTCCGCGCGCTTCAAACATTGCTCTTTTGCCGTCGGGACTAATGCTTGTATTCTGGATCAGCTTAGAAACGTTTTCAACTTTCGGCATAAGAGTAATTTCGTCGGTTACAACTTTGACTGCAACTTCGTGATACTTTTCATCGGCTAAGCTTAACAAATAAAGTCTGCCGCCGTTTTCAAAAACAATGTCGGACGGACCTAAAGACGGAAAATGAATATCGTAATCATTGAAGTCTGTGATTTGTTTGGTTTGTTTTGTCTTCGTATCGTAACACCAAATATTTGCTCTTTCATTTGAGCCACGGTCGGACAAGAAATAAATTTTATTGTTGTACCACATTGGAAATTCATCGTCTGCAACATTGTTGGTTATATTTTCCGCAGTTTGTTTTATTAAATCATAAATCCAAATGTCTGCCGCCCATCCGCCGCGGTATCTTTTCCAGGTTCTGAATGCTTGAGTTACGGGAGTGTAAGCAATCATTTTTCCATCAGGTGATAATGATGCCATTTCACCGTATGGCACGGGAAGTTTTTCCGGCAATCCGCCTTTTGCAGAAACTTCGTAGAATTGATTGAACCGTTGCTTCCCGCTGTTCATCGAAGAAGCATAAAGAAGATTTTTGCCGTCGGGATACCAATCGATTATTCTGTCCAACATTCCATGGTGCGTTATTCTTTCAGGAAGTCCTCCGGTTGACGGCATCACATAAACATCAACATTCCCATCGTAGTTGCCGTCGAATGCAACTTGCGATCCATCGGGTGAAAACCTCGGAAACATTTCTTCCCCCTTTGCGGAAGTTAATTTGTACGCGGTTCCGCCTTCTTTGGAAACTATCCAAATGTCACCGGCATACGCGAATACAATGTGCGTTTGGGAAACATCGGGATACTGAAGCATACGCGCGCTGATTTGTGCGGCTGATTTAGTTAATGGTAGAAAAAATATTGCAAGGAGAAGAATTGATATTAATCTTCTCATGAAGCCTCCGTTATTTTTTGTCGATTTATGAGATGGAGATGATTCAGTGTTTGCCTTTCTATGATGTGCGGTGGAGTTCATTTTATCTTGAGACATATTTACAAAGATTCGAACTATAATTCCAAGTCCTCTGGAATTTTATTCCGAAAAATATGTTTAAGAAGATAGCTATAACCATATAAGAGGCAGATTTACTCTTATTTGACTAACTTAAACACAAAAAGTTACGGGTAAAAATTAATTTCGGCGAAATTTTTTTAATTGTAGAATGAGAATGAAAAAGAAAGTTGTAATTATTGGCGGCGGCTTCGGCGGATTGACCACTGCTAAAACATTAAAGAATGCCAATGTTGACATCACGTTGATAGATAAAACGAATCATCATCTGTTTCAACCGCTGTTATATCAGGTTGCAACTGCGGCACTGTCGCCTGCGGACATTGCTGCGCCGATACGTGGTGTGCTTCACAAACAGAAAAATGTTACGGTTATTATGGGAGAGGTAACCAAGATTGATGTCGAAGCTAAAAAAGTTTTCTTGACCAATGATCAGTTTGAGTATGATTACCTGATAGTTGCCATCGGTTCGCGTCATTCGTATTTCGGAAAAAATGATTGGGAAACTTTTGCGCCGGGACTTAAAACACTGAATGATGCTATAACCATTCGTGATAAAATTTTGCTGTCGTTCGAAAAAGCTGAAATCAGCCGTGACGAAAATGAAATAAAAAAATATACCACGTTCGTTGTTGTCGGCGGCGGACCAACTGGTGTTGAGATTGCCGGAGCTATAGCAGAAATAACGAAACGCACTCTTCGAAAAGAATTTCGAAAAATCGATCCCGCCAAAACGAAAATAATATTGGTCGAAGCACAAGACAGAATTCTATCGATTTACGATCCCGGCTTAAGTGAGAAGGCAAAACTCTCGCTTGAGAAATTAGGGGTAGAAGTCAGGTTGAATACGAAGGTTGAAAACATCGATGAAACCGGAGTCAAACTCAATTCCGACTTTATTAAAACATCGAACGTGATCTGGGCTGCTGGGAATGAAATCCCCCCGTTAATAAAATCATTGAACACCGAGCTTGATAAAGCCGGCAGAGTGGTAGTTGAAAAAGATTGCAGTGTAAAGAAACACCCGGATGTTTTCGTAATTGGAGACGCCGCGTTGATGTTTCATGAAAACAAACCTTTGCCTGGTGTAGCGCCTGTAGCGATTCAGCAAGGAAAATATCTTGCAAAAATAATTTCAAGAAACATTCAGCAATCAGAAAGAAAGCCGTTCAAATATTTTGATAAGGGAAACCTGGCAACAATTGGTCGTGCGAAAGCCATCATGCAAATCGGCAGAATTAAAGTGTGGGGACTTATAGCATGGTTCGCGTGGGTGTTTATTCATATACTTTATTTAATCGGTTTCCGGAACAGATACAAAGTTCTGGCGGAATGGATTTGGTATTACATAACTTACCGTCACGGAATACGTTTGATAATTCAAAAAGACTAACAATATCTCACTGGAATTGAAAATGAAAGCATCGAATAGGTTTTTCAAGAATATTCTTTTTGCCGGTTTATTTTTTTTCTTTTTAAGCATCAGCATATTTGCTCAAACTGTAAAATTTAAAATCATTGAAACTACCGACGAACACGGTCAAGTTTTTCCGTACAGCTTTACTGATCAAAGGGAGAGCAATCATTCGCTAGCTCAGGTAATGACTTACGTGAGAAGTGAAAGAGAAAAGAAAGATCAGGAGACAATTCTGTTGAGCGGCGGAGATTTGCTGCAAGGAACTCCGCTCGTTTATTATTATAATTTTGAAAAACCCGACGTGCCGCATGTCTTTGCGGAAGTGATGAACTACATGAAGTACGATGCCGGTTCAGTCGGCAACCATGATATTGAAACCGGTCACGCAGTGTATGATAGATTCAACAAAGAAATTAATTTTCCGTGGTTGGCGGCAAATGCAGTTTATACTTCCACCGGATTGCCGTATTTCAAACCTTATACGATTATTGAACGCGAAGGAATTAAGATTGCCGTTCTTGGAATGATCACACCGGCAATTCCGAATTGGCTTCCGCGCAATATTTGGTCGGGCATGGAATTTCAAGACATGATAGAATGTGCGCAAAAGTGGGTGAAGATAATTAAGGAAAAAGAAAAACCGGATTTGTTGATTGGACTATTTCATTCCGGCGTTGAATACACTTACGGAAATCAATCGGCGGACACATACAAAAACGAAAATGCTTCTAAACTGGTTGCCGAAAAAGTCCCCGGTTTTGATATTGTGTTTGTTGGTCATGATCATCACGGGTGGAATTTTATAGTGAATAACTCTGAAGGCAAAACTGTTCATATTCTCGGCGGAAGAAATTCTGCAATTGATGCCGCAGTTGCGAACGTAACAATGAGTTATGACTCGCTGCATCATAACTGGGCGAAAGAAATTAAAGGCAAGATTGTTGAAATGAAGAACTATGCGCCCGATCCGGAGTTCATGAAAAAATTTCAATATGCTTTCGATGCCACAAAAAAATATGTTGAGCAGCCGCTTGGATACTTTACCAATTCCATTTCAACACGTGAATCGATTTTTGGAAACTCCGCATTCGTAGATTTGATTCAAGAAATACAACTGGAACTAACCGGCGCAGATATTTCCTTTACCGCTCCGTTGTCGTTCGATACGGAGATCCCCAAGGGACCGATAACTGTCGGCAACATGTTCGATTTATACCGCTATGAAAATTTACTTTACACGATGGAACTTACCGGAAAAGAAATTAAAAACTATTTGGAATTTTCTTACGGGTTGTGGTTCAATCAAATGAAAGATGAAAATGATCACCTCATAAATTTCAGCTGCGACGCAAACGGAAATGTTCAGATAGACAAAAGAAATAACCGTCCGGTACTCAAAGGTGTTTACTATAACTTCGATAGCGCTGCGGGAATTAATTACGCCGTTGATGTTTCCAAGCCGGCAGGAGAGCGAGTTCAAATATCATCCATGTCCAACGGTTCACCGTTCGATATCAACAAAACGTACAAGGTTGCGGTAAATTCATACAGAGGAAACGGCGGCGGATACCATTTGACTCAAGGCGCTCACATACCGAAAGATCAGTTGGAAAAGAGAATAATTAATTCTACCGATAAAGACCTTCGTTATTACATGATGAAGTGGATTGAGAAAAAGAAAACCGTTACTCCCAAGGCGATGGGCAATTGGAAAGTAATACCGGAGACCTGGTGGGAAAAAGGAAAAGAAAAAGACTACAAGCTTTTATACAAGGGTAATTAACCGAAGGCGGACTATTTAATTTCATAATTAACGGTTGTATCTTATCATCAAATAATTTTTGATTTACCGAATGAAGAAATTTTTAATTCTGTTTTTGATTTCGCTTCCGCTATTCGCGCAGAAGTTTCCCGCAAGCGATCCGAACGGAACCGTTGCCCCGATTCTAAACGACATTACTTTTTCCGTTGATAAGCACTATCCTTTTTTCGGCGAGGGCGCCAGACCGTATGCAAATGAATACGGGATAAGGTTAACGGATCAAGATTCGAAATACACCGCTTACATTTTTTTCCGCAATCAATATCTCGAACCGACATTTACGAGACGAGGAAGCATCCTAAGATTTTATTTTCCGGAATCGTATTATAACTATATCATGAAACGATTTGACGATAACGTTTCGGCGGTGGTCATATATAAAGAGTATAAAGACGGGCATGCATGGGGAGAAATTGTTTTTGATAAGTATCCGTAACCCGCTTTAACTGTCGAATCAGAATTATTAGCTTCTCAACAAACTATTCTTGAATGTGACGGCTCTTTAGGGTTTTGCCAATCTCTTCGATTGTAATGTTCTGTTCCGCAAGAAGAACGAATAGATGATAGACGAGATCCGATACTTCGTTTAGGATCTCGGTTTTGTTTCTGTTCTTTGCTGCTACGACGGTTTCGATAGCTTCTTCGCCAACCTTTTGAATAATCCTATCAGCACCCGATTGGAAAAGTTTTGTCGTATAAGAATTTTCCGGCAATTCGTTTTTTCTTTTTTGAATGAACTTAAAAAGGTACTCTAAAAATCTCGCGTCGTTTTTTTCTACACCGAAGCATGAGTAACTGCCGGTATGACAAGTGTTGCCAGCCGGTTTTGCGTAAACCATTAGCGAGTCGTTATCGCAGTCCAATTTCATGTCAACGAGATCAAGATAATTGCCGGAGGTTTCGCCCTTTGTCCATAGGGCTTTCCTCGATCTGCTGAAAAAAGTTACACGCTTTAAATCGATAGTTTTCCTCAACGATTCTTGATTCATAAAACCGAGCATCAACACTTGCTCTGTGAATGCGTCAATCACAACAGCCGGCACCAATCCATCCAATTTCGAAAAGTCAATCTTAGTTACGTCTATCACGTTCTCACTCTTATATTATTTTCGGTTAGATATTTTTTTAAATCTGCGATGCTGAGCTCGTTGTAATGAAACAACCCGGCAGCGAGACATGCATCAACGTCCGCCGTAACGAATGCATCGAGGAAATCTTTTTGCGAACCGGCACCGCCGCTGGCAATCACCGGAATCGAAACATTTTTTACGACTGTAGTCAGCAAATTCAAATCGTAACCGTTACGTGTTCCGTCTCTATCCATCGATGTGAGCAAAATTTCTCCGGCTCCGAGTTCGGTTACCCGGCTGCACCACTGAATTCCTTCAAGCGCTGTTTCTTCTTTCCCGCCTTTTACAAAAACTTTGTACGAATTGTTTATCGTCTTCACATCAACTGCCGCAACGACCGCTTGGCTTCCGAACCGTCTTGCTGCTTGCGTAATCAATTCCGGATTTTTAACAATAGACGAGTTTAACGAAACCTTATCTGCGCCAGCTTTTAGCAGAATGTCGATATCTTCCAGAGTGGAAATTCCGCCGCCGACCGTGAATGGAATTCTAATCGCTTTTGCAACTGCTGTAACAAGTTCAACCAAAGTTTTTCGTTTCTCTTCTGTTGCCGTAATGTCTAAAAACACAAGCTCATCGGCGCCTTCTTTATAATATCTTTCTGCAAGTTCAACTGCGGAACCGGCATCGCGCAGGTTTACAAAATTTGTTCCTTTAACAACTCTGCCGTCTTTAACGTCAAGACACGGTATAATTCTTTTACTTACCAAAACTAATCAAGTCCTCCAAACGGATTTTCTTTTCATAAATTGCTTTGCCGACAACAACTGCGTGAAGATTCAACTCATGCAGTTTCAAAATATCGTGCAGACTTCCAACGCCGCCGGAAGCGACGAGTTTTATTTTGGGATACTTCTTCAAGATTTTCTGATACAGCCCGTGGCTCGGTCCGCTCAACGTTCCGTCTTTGCTGATATCTGTGCACAGGAAAGTATTGATGCCGAGCTTCGAGCAATAATCGATGTGGTCGTAAATGCTTATGCCGCTGTTTTCGGTCCAGCCCTTTGTAAAAATTGTTTCGAAGTTGGAATCGATGGCAGCAATAAATGCGTCCGGATTATTTGACGTAACAATTTTTTCAAATTCGGTTTTGTCGGTTATGGAAATGGAACCGATGATAATTTTATCGACACCAATTTTCAATAGTTCGGCAACTTGATCGGCATTTCTAATTCCTCCGCCGAACTCAACATTGAGTTTTGTTTTTGTTTTAATCAACTTAAGTGTTGGGAGAATGCTGATTGTTCCGCTTTTGGAAGCGATCAGATCGACAACATGAAGCCAGCCGAATCCGGTTCGCTCATATTTTTTTGCAAGATCCAAAGGGGTTTCTTCGTAAAAAGTTACCTGGTTGAAATCTCCTTGTGTTAATCGAGC
The DNA here is from genome assembly GCA_023381535.1 of Bacteroidota bacterium. The sequence goes on along the minus strand of JAMCSN010000269.1, from coordinate 7,880 downwards.
AACTTTGCCTTGATATATATCTACTGCTGGTATCGTTAACATTTTTCTATGAAGTTTTTAATTAATTGAATTCCGGCTTCGCCCGATTTTTCGGGATGAAACTGAACGCCGTAGAAATTATCTCTTTCACAAGATGCAGAGAAAAAAGTTTCATGATTTGTCTGTGCAGTCGAAAATTGATTGAGCGGCACATAATACGAATGCGCGAAATAGAAAAAAGATTTATCCGGGATACCGTTGAATAATTTGCTCGGTTTAAGAATCTCAACTTGGTTCCATCCCATGTGAGGTACTTTTGTCTTTGTGTTGTCAAAAATTTCCGTTGAGCCCGGAAAAACTCCCAAGCATGAAACATTTCCTTCGGCAGAACGGCAGCAGAGCAACTGCATTCCCAAGCAAATGCCGAGCAGCGGTTTATTCGTCATTTGAAGAAATGAAAAAAGATTGAGAAGGTGAAGACGCTTCACAGCATATGAAGCTTCTCCCACGCCGGGGAAAATAATTTTGTCGGCGTCCAAAATTTCTTTTTCATTATTTGTAATAACAAACCGTGCGTTCAAATCGTTCAGAGCGTTGGCAACCGATTCGATATTTCCGGCGCCGTAATCAATTAAAGCTATCATAACAAACCTTTTGTTGAAGGTAATGAATTCTTCGCGCGTTCATCAATCCGGCAAGCTTCGTTTAATGATTTTGCAAAAGCTTTGAACAGCGCTTCAATTTTATGATGATCGTTTTTCCCTTGAGCTTTCAAATATAAATTGGCTCCCATGCCGCCGGCTAAACCTCTAAAAAATTCTTCCGTTAGTTCGGTGGGAAAATCGCCGACTTTTTCTCTCGAGAACTCGGCATCGAAGTTTAGATAAATTCTGCCGCCGAGATCAAGCGCGCATATAGCAACGGAATCGTCCATTGGCAGAAAACAGCCGTAACGTTTTATGCCGAGTTTGCTGCCAAGCGCTTTCCGGATTGCCTCTCCCAATGCAATGCCGGTATCTTCCACCGTGTGATGTTCGTCGATGTGCAAATCGCCTTTTACCGTGACGAACAAATTTATGTTTGCATGTCGCGCAATCTGATCCAGCATGTGATCAAAAAATCCAATTCCGGTTTTGATTTTCTTTTGTCCGTTGCCATCGAGTTCGACAGTAATGCTGATTTCGGTTTCTTTTGTCTTGCGCTGCACTGTTGCGGAGCGCTGCATCGTGATAATAGCATCTGCCGCTTGATCGAAACTTTTTATTGTGTTTTTTGAACCAACAAGGATAGAATTTTTCTTTTTCGATTTAGTGGTTGAAATTATATAATCAAACGAGTTCATTTGTGCGGCGTCGTTAAGCTCAACATTCTCAAGCCGAAGCAATTTTAGAAACAGCTTATCAATCGATTTTGGTTGATCAATGTAAAGATCGAACTTTTCAGACAATTTTTTGATTCCGGAAATCAATCCAGCGGATTTTGGGTCATCGATCTTAAAAAAGTTTTTATCGATCAGAATACTTTTCATAAAATCTCATCCAATTTTTTGAGAAACAAATTATTCTCTTCTTCGGTGCCGACAGTTAAGCGAAGATATCCTCCAAAGTTGAATTGATTGCTTCTGTCTCTAATGACAATTCCGTTTGACTCCAGATAACTAAAAACTTTTTGAGGACTATCAACCTTGAACGAAATAAAATTGGCATCGGACGGCAAAACATTAAGAACTTTTTTCCTTTGACGCAATTCTTTTTCCAACCTTTTGCGCTCTGAAAGTATTTTTTTTACAAACTCATTGCGCTTGGAAATATTTTTGATGGCTCCGAGAATTGCGTTGGAAGTTAGCTTGTTCATGTTATACGGCGCTTTAACTTTGAATAACAAGTCGATGATCTCTTCGTTTGCTGCGCAGAATCCGCAACGCACTCCGGCTAATCCCCATGCTTTTGAAAAAGTTCTCATTATAACAAGATTTGGATATTCTAAAGTTTTATTAATCAAGCCGTCGTTTTCGGAGAAATCTATGTATGCTTCATCGACAGCGACAAGAACATTTAATTCTTTTGCTAATTCCAAAATTTGTTTTGATTCGATCAAGTTTGAGCTGGGATTGTTCGGTGAGCAGATAAAAATAATTTTCGTTTTCTCGTCAACTGCTTTTTTAATTGCTTCCGTGTCCAATTGAAAATTCTGAACGAGCGGAACATTGGTAACGCCAGCGTCGTTAATATCGCAAGCTACTTTGTACATTCCGTAAGTCGGTTCGCACACAATAACTTTGTCTTTTCCGGGATAACAGAAAACTCTAATCAGCAGATCGATAATTTCATCCGACCCGACGCCGAAAAACAAATTCTTCGGAGGAATGTTCAAAGCTTCACCAAGCGCTTCCCGCAGTTGCGTTTGCTGTGGATCGGGGTAACGGTTCAGTTGCAGCGATGTGAAGTTATCCAATACGCTGCCATAGCTGTTCTCGTTGGCGTCCAAAAGAATTCCGCTTAAGTGCGATTGCCGCGCCGATGTGTAAGGTTTGAGCGACAAAATATTTTTCCGGACAAGATTTTTAATTTCCATTTTTTAGTCTCACTCTAACTGAATTTGCGTGCGCGTCAAGTTTTTCGGTTTCGGCTAACTGAATTACTGTCGATGATATTTTTTTCAATCCGCTGCGTGTCAATTTCTGAAATGTTATAGGCTTCATAAAAGATTCCACACTAACTCCGCCGATTGATTTTGCGTAACCGTATGTCGGCAGCGAATGGTTTGTCCCGGATGCATAATCTCCTACGCTTTCCGGCGAGAACGCGCCTATAAAAACAGAACCGGCGTTGGTGATTTGCGGAACATATTTTTCTGCGTTCTTCAAATTAAGTATCAGATGTTCCGGCGCATAGTTGTTGCTAAGTTTGATCGCCTCATGAATAGTTGGGACGATTATAATGAAGGATGAATCGAGAGATTGTTTCGCCAATTCTTTACGCGGCAAAACTTTTATCTGTTTTGAAATTTCTTTCACAGTCCCATTGGCAAGTTTTGCACTTGTTGTTAGAAGAATCACTTGTGAGTCTGCGCCGTGTTCTGCCTGTGCAAGAAGATCGGAAGCGACATAAGCCGGATTAGCAAACTCATCAGCGATAATCAACACCTCGCTCGGTCCAGAGGGCATATCGATCGTACATCCGTCTGGATCGTTGCTTACTAAAGTTTTTGCTGTCGTTACAAATTGATTTCCCGGTCCCAAAATTTTATCGACTTTTTTGACGCTTTCGGTTCCGTACGACATCATTGCAATTGCGTGAGCTCCGCCGGCTTTATAAAATTCTTTCACTCCACAAATTTTTGCTGCGTAAGCCAGTGCCGGATGAATTTCTTTTCCTTGAGTTGGCGATGAAACAATTATTCTTTTGCAGCCGGCAATCTTTGCGGGAATACCAAGCATCAGCATTGTCGAAACCAATACAGCGCTTCCGCCGGGAATGTACAACCCAACGTTTTCAATGGGCAGATGTTTCCGCCGGCAATTTACGCCCGGCATTGTTTCGATAGAATAACTCAACGGTTTTTGTTTCAAGTGAAAACGTTCTATGTTTTTTGCTGCCGTATTGATTGCCGCTTTCGTTGCCTTGTCAAGTTTCTTTTCGGCAGTTGTTAACTCTAATACTGTCGTTCTAACAGAATTTCCTAAAAGTCCGTCGAACTTTTTTGCGTATTTCAAAACAGCTTTGTTACCGTTCTTCTTAACATCTTCAACGATCGGTTTGACAAGAGCTCCAACTTTTTCTGTATTGATAGACGTTCGTCTGAACAACTTTTTAAGTTGTTTCTCCGATACGGTTTTGTAATTAAAAATTTTCATACAATCATATTCTCAATTGGTAAAAGTAAAATACCGCTTGCACCGGCATCCATCAACTGTCTGTGAATCGCCCAGAATTTATCCGACGGAATTACAGCATGAACGGCAACCATGTTTTCATCTGCAAGTGGAACAATTGTCGGACTTTTTAGCGAAGGTAAAATTCTCTCGATCTCTTCCAGCGCTTTCCGCGGCGCGTTCATCATCAAATATTTTGATGATTTTGCGTTCAATGCCGAATCAATTCTAACCAGCAAATTTTGAAGCGTTTCCTGCTTTACCGGATCGTTTGAAAGATTTGGTGTTGCAATTAATACTGCTTCGGATGAAAACACGTCGAACGATTTTTTCAGCTTGTTCATTTTCAATGTGTTGCCTGTGGAAACTAGATCGCAAATCAAATCAGCAACTCCCAATGAAGGCGCTATCTCTACCGAGCCGCTGATTTCAACGGCAGTTGCGTTGATATTATTTTGCTGAAGAAAATTGTTCAGAAGATTTGGGAACGAAGTCGCAATTCTTTGTCCGTTCAATTCCGAAAGTTTAGTAATGTTCTTATTCTCCGGTATTGCCAGTGCAAGGTTGCATCTTCCGTATCCAAGTTTTCTTACGAGTTCTACTTTTGCTTTTTTCTCATGGATGACATCTTCGCCCACGATTCCTATATCGGCAACGCCATCTTGAACATATTCAGGAATGTCATCGTCTCTGAGAAACAATATGTCCAACTCAAAATTTCTGGTCGAGATTATCAATCTTTCGGAATAATCTTCGATGTCTAAACCGCAGTTGCGAAGAAGCTGAAGCGATTTGTCTGTTAATCTTCCTTTTTTCTGAATAGCAAGTTTCATATTTCCGTTTAACATGTCTTCTCCTTTAAAACAAAAAACCCCGACATGTGCCGGGGTTTGATATCATCTACTAATTTTATTTATAGTTCACCGGCACCTAATGAAGGTATTGAATGATGGTGATGATGAATTGTTGTATTAATTTTCATTGTTGTGCTTTTTGTTGGGCGAAAGATACAAAAAATTACAAAATATCCAAATATGGATGATGTTGTTTCCAACGGGCAGTAAGTATAAAATATTGATGTATAAGTCTGAATATTTCATTATGTTCAATTAAAATTTGGGTGATGAATTATGCTGATCATGCTCACCGGTCTTTTCATGGGGTTCTTACATGTTATTTCAGGACCCGATCACCTTGCCGCAATATCTCCGCTCGCAATCGAAAAGAAAAAATCAAGCTGGATAATCGGTTTGAAGTGGGGAATAGGACACACCAGCGGTGTGTTCGTTGTTGGATTGTTAGTTTTATTATTCAGAGAAATTATTTCCATAGATATAGTTTCTTCGTTCAGTGAAAGGATAGTTGGAATTGTTTTAATCGGGATCGGCGCATGGGGTCTGCAAAAAATTTTCAGATCGAACTTACATATTCACTCACACGATCATGATGGTGTTAACCATCTTCATTTTCATTCGCATGAAGAAAAAGTTTCTCATCAAAATCAGAGCGCTCATTTTCATACTCACACTGCACTTATAGTGGGCATCGTACACGGGTTGGCGGGTAGTTCACATCTCTTGGGAGTTTTACCGGCACTTGCGTTACCAACAAAAATTGAAGCTACCGGTTATTTAATTTCGTTTGGTATCGGGACTATTCTTGCGATGGTAATTTTTTCAGAAGTGCTTGGAAGAGTGGCATACCGCTTTGCTGAATACGGACAAAAAATTTATCGCGGTTTGTCAATCTCATTCAGCTCAATTGCAATTGCAATCGGATTGTTCTGGATAATCAAATAGAAATTCTATTCATAATATGAACTAGCCTTTAACGGACGTGTTGCTTGCTGCCCGTTACCAAAAATAGGTGCGGTCAAATCAGCATTCGCAGGTATGTATTCGATCTCACCGTTGCCGCTCATTTGTACCTGACCGCCTGCAGCCAAACTTCCCTTAATTTCGCCATTACCGCTTATCTGTATATTATGGAGCGAAAGATACTGACCATACATGTCGCTGTTTCCGCTCATCTGAATGTTTCCAACGCTATACAATGAAAACGTGCTTTTATCTTCTTCATGAGTTTGGAAATTAACATTCCCGCTAATTTGTGAGTTGCCTTTAACCACTATAATGCCGTAACCTGTTACGGTTACATTGCCAGACCAACTAAGATTACCGCCGACGTAAATTATTTTTGGATTCTGAGCGGTTCCTAAAGTAACCGTATTATTTCCGCTTAAATTAAAATTGCCGCTATAAGTTTGCTGGGCGATTGATATATAATCATCTGGATTAAATGTAGGAACTTGAACCGGGGAAATTTGGCTTGTAACCGGTAAGTTATCTGGATTCTGGTTAGGCTGTATCTCGGGATGCCCGCTTTGCGAATACTGGTTGACGTATGTAACGAATCCTTCAATTTCAGGATGTCCGCTTAACTGCACATTGCCGTTGGAATGAACATTTGCATTGTAAGCTTCATCCTCCGATTGTATTTCTGCATTGCCTGATAATTGCAGGTCGCCATCAGAAAAGACGGCATATTGAAAAGCAGGTGGAGGCACCGGTCCTCCGCCGCCGGGTTTCATCAGGAGGGAAACCATTTTTTTAGTCTGACCGAAATAAGTAGCCGTCACAGATATTTTCACCATCGAATCCGGTGATACTACGGTGTCCCTTACCGTATATACGGCTTGACCGTCAAATAAATTCTTTGTTGTCGGAGATGTAACTCTAAACTGAATACTGTCTGCAAGTTGAGATGTCAACATTTCCACCATCGAATTACCGATGTTCCTCGTTCTAAGTTCGGCGTAATAACCATAAGAAGAAGTTGATTGATTTAGGAGCGCATTGTTAACGTTGAAATTAATAACTGCAAAAACTGAAAGCGTTCCGAGAAGATATATTAGTACAGTTTTGCCCATCTAATCACCTACTGCAAATTTCGTGGTCTGAATTCTTTTCTCCATTCAACCGGAGCGTATGAATTATCTATAGGATCAGCTAATTCTGTTTGAATCAAAACTCGGATGGTTCTGATTCTATCCAAATTTGATTGGCTTGTTAATGAAGCGTAAGAAAGACTATTCAACAACGAATCATAATACTGCATATAAAACCTTGTTACAATAGCAGACGTATAAACACTTTGGTTCACTTTTCTATATAGAAGCTTATCGTTCGGGTTTGTAGTGCTGCTCATCGACGACGTTCCGCTTAAGTAATAAGTAAGAGTATCCATTGTCCCGTTGTTATTGTAATCAGAAGCATACTTGATTAAACTGGAATCCGCCTGTACAATCTTAGCACCTGTTGCTTTAAATCCGATTTTGTAAAAATCGTCTTCAATAATATCGGCGGCGGTAATTGCGCTTTGCTGGTTGAAAGTATCCTGATAATATTGAGTAGCAGAACTACTCACTCTCAAATTAAGAGCAAGAATAATAAGAATAACATATCCCGCAATTACTGTAGAACCGATTAATTCAATTAAATCAGACATAGTTTCTAATAAGTTGTTGCGTAACTAAATTTAAGTGTATCCTTTAAATAAACGTTGGTTACGAAAACGTCTATTCGTTTTGTAAATGTCCTTGCACCGCTAAGCTGATCAGGATTCATTTTCGTTGCGTAATTTACATCAACATGGCTGTGGAATATTCCCATTACGGAAAGCGTATCATCTCTAGAGTAGTTCTTGTAATCGTCAACATCATTAAATTGAATAACATTACTTTCACCGGCATCCGGTCCTAATAAATTCACGGCTGTTAGTGAGTTTGGGTCGGTAACGCTTGCAGAGACGGTATTCTGATCGAATGATTTGGTAAGGATTTGATCTATGATGGATTGTGCTACACCTGATCCCGTAATGTAAGCTTCATTGTATAAGTCGGAGTCGGTTTTCGATCCAAACGAGTTGTAAATTGTTAACGAAACAACTCCGAGTAAAATTAAACCGCCCGCAACTAGTAATAATTGTGCTGAACCCATCTGGTTTACTTATTGTTAACAAATTTTAC
>JAMCSN010000146.1 GCA_023381535.1 Bacteroidota bacterium | reverse complement strand
CAAGAATTCTTGAAGTACTCATATCAAAATTGGCAATCTCCTAAACCAAGTTATGTATTGCTAATTGGCTCGGCTAATTACGATTACAAAAACATTTTCAAAAAGCCGCGTCTAAACTTAGTTCCGTCGTATGGTGAACCGGTTTCCGATACATGGTACACCATTTGGGATGAATCGACTATTCCTGTGCAGCAAACGTGGATTGGTCGAATTCCCGCATCGACAGATGAGGAAGTTCGCTTTTATTTGAATAAGCATAAAGAGTACCTAAGCCAAAGATATACTTCATTTAATAAGTCTGCGATGTTTTTTTCCGGTGGGGATCCGAACACTCCAGGTCAAATTGAATCATTTATGGAGGTCAATGATTTCGTAAAGAACAATATAACTGATGTAGCACCTTACCATATGAACGGTGTTCACTTTTATAAAACTAGAAATCCACGATCGGATTTCGGTCCTTATGATTCAAAATTTGTTCAGAGCACTATTAAAAACGGGGCTTTATTCATTTCATATCTAGGACATAGCGGAACTAGAGTTTGGGATAACAGCATAACTCAGACTTCCGATTTGGAAAACGATTACAGCAGGTATCCGTTGATCACTGATTTCGGATGTTCGACAGCTAAATTTGCAGAACCTGATGTTGATGCTTTTTCCAATTTGTTTGTTTTGAACTCGCAAGCAATTGTCTACATCGGCAATTCTTCGTTAGGATATACATCCACTTCGTTAACAGCGCCAAAGTATTTTTACGAATCTGTTTTTTCTGATAGCATTTATAACGTTTCACGTGCGCATAGTCTTGCCAAACAAAAAATATTCGATCATCTCGGTTCAGGCAGTGCTTATAAAATCTTTGCTTTCACCAATACATTTATCGGTGATCCTATCGTGAATTTAGCTGTTCCAACAAAACCTAATTTTGCCATTTTTCAAAACGATATTGAATTGCTTTCGGCTAATATTAATGATCAGATGGACTCTATAAAAGTAAGTTTTGCGGTGCATAATTTTGGAACGCAAAGCACCCAACCGATTAAAATTCTGATCGAGGATACTTATTTGGGTTCAGTTAGTTTTTTAGATACGCTCAAAATATTACCGCCAACTAACGAACTCACCACTACGATGTCTTTGCCTATTCTCAATAAGCCTGGGCAACATAATTTATTGATCCAGTTGGATGTTGCTGAGAATGTAGAAGAGATTTACAAAGATGATAATTCGGCAAGTCTGACTTTTGATGTGATATCGACCAAGACTCGTCCGTATGTCTACGACAGAGTGGCTTCCAGTATGTCTCAAATAATTTTTCTGAATGCTCAAAAGAACTCTGACTTGAAAGCTAACCTAATTGCAGAAATCGACGAATCACCAAATTTCTTAAATCCTTTTGGATATATAATTCCAATTGATACATTTTACACTAAACTGCAATTGTCGAAGCTAGCAAGCGGTAAGAGATACTGGCTTAGAGCAAAACTTGGTGACAACAATTCCAACTGGGAACAATTTATTTCATTCCTCAAAAATGACAATCCAAAAAAAATAATCTACAACGATAGTTTGAGCGAAAGTTTGCTCAGTTTAGAACATCTTTCAGTGAAGGGTTCGACGATTTCTATTTCGGTGGATAGTTCTTTGATAAGTGCAGAATCAGCCGGAGGGAATTTTATGAAATACGGTTCGATCAAACTGAATAAAGAAAATATTTTGCCCAACACGTTCAATTGGGGGATGGGAATAGCGGTCTTTGATTCGGTCCAAATGAAAATCGATACTACCGATACTTTCTGGTATGGAGATAACCCTCAGAGAGCACACGAATTAGCTGCTTTAATTAATTCTGTACCGAATGGAAAAATTGTTGCAATGTGTGCGATTGACGATGCGAGTTCAAATTTGACTTTGGAGTTGCGTGACGCAATCAAAACTTTAGGAAGCACATTAGTTGATAAGATCGGTTTCAGAAATCCATGGTTATTAATTGGTAGAAAAGGAGCGAAACCTGGCGGAGTAATCGAAAAGCTGGAAACATCCTCGTATCTAAATATTTTAACAGACGAGAAATTATTTGTCTGGAAAAATAAAAAAGGAAAGATGACAACAGACATAATTGGTCCCGCATCGCGTTGGAGAGATGTGGAAATAAATACAACATTACCAAACGATTCCAAAATTGAATTCCTAGCTTTAGGGCAAAAACAAAATGGCGTAGCAGATACTCTGCTATTACATGCGGGTAACGGTATTATCCCCTTGAGCAACATCTCATCGGAGCTATATCCAAAATTAAAAATGATAGGGAATTTCTACTTGTCCAAGGATGGTCAGTCACCGGCAATTACAAGTTTTTCAATTGATTACCAGGGCGTCCCAGAACTCGGTACAAATTATCAGGTGGTTTCATTATCAAAAGACTCACTTGCTCAAGGTGATATTGAAAACTTGTCATTTTACGTTTACAACGTGGGTGAATCGAGAGCGGACAGTTTTAAGGTGCGGGTTGAAGTAGTAAAGCCAGACAATTCGCGAGAGAAAATATTTGAAGAAACGATTGATTCACTTGGCGCCGAAATGCGGAAACTTCTCAATGTAACTTACAATACTACTCATTCCGTTGGAAATAGGAACTTCTATATAACAATCGACCCAGACAACAAAATACCCGAGATGTATAAAGACAATAACATGTATTCAGTCCCTTTTTATGTTAAAGGCAACACAGCGCCCGCTTCAATTCAACTTACGTTTGACGGCAACGACATTATTAACGGTGATTATGTTTCATCAAATCCTAACATAAAAGTTGAACTGAATGATTTGTCGCAAATATCTATTACCGATACCAGCCACATTCAATTATACCTTAATAACAAGAGAGTTTCTTTGACTAGTAAGGAAATTAATTTTTCGTTTTCGAATAACAATCCGAAATTCGTTGTTAATTATAAACCCACTTTGGGCGACGGAACGTACACGCTAAAAGTATTAGGAACAAATGCCACGGGGCAACTTATTGATTCAGCGGGTGTGGTGAGAAAATTTATAGTGTCTAACCAAGCGCAACTATTGCATGTCTATAACTATCCAAATCCGTTTTCAAACGAAACGTACTTCACTTTTAAGCTTACTCAAATACCTGATGAACTTAAGATTAAGATTTTCACAGTCAGCGGCCGGCTGATAAAGGAATTAAGTGTCCCACAGTCAAATCTCAACTACGATTTTAACAGAATTGAATGGGACGGAAGAGACGAAGACGGCGATCTTGTTGCTAACGGCGTTTACTTATATAAAGTAATTATGAAAAAGGGAACTGAGACCATTCAGGCAACACAAAAATTGGCTATTGTGCGATAGAACTTTTCTTATTCCACCACATTGTTTTTCCCCCACCTAAAAACAGTTTGACTTACCAACCTTCTTTCCATTTAACTAAAACTTTTTCTTTAAGTTAGCATTGTAAAATTTTTTGCTTACAGTGTTGAATAATATTTCTGATATAACGGCTATAATACTCTGCGGCGGAAAAAGCAAGCGGATGGGAATTGAAAAAGGATTGCTTGAGTTAAACGGCGAAAGAGTTATTGAGCGAATCTTCAAAATAGTCTCATTAATATTTAATAAAATTCTTTTGAGCACGAATGATCCCAACTCATATTCTTTTTTAGGCGTTCCTATGGTTGGTGATTATTGTCTGAACTGTGGGCCACTCGGTGGAATCCATGCCGGATTGAACAATTCGACGACTGAAAAGAACTTTATCATATCATGCGACATGCCTTTTATTTCGGAAGAAGCTATCCGTTACCTAACCGAATATAAATCAGAAGCCGAAATTCTTCTGCCGAAAGCCGATGGTAGAATTCAATATCTGTGCGGCATCTATTCCAAAAGCATTTTACCGGATCTCGAAAAATTTTTATCGAGGGAACAATTAACAAAATCGGTGTTGACGAATCTTCTTTCAGCGATCTCCCTTTAATTAATGGAAGGAGAGAAGGATGCCTTCCTTGCCACAATCAAATGAAAGGTTTTGAAAAGTCGCACGACCCTTTAACTATCGGCTGCTATTCTTGTCATTTAGGAACGAGATTATCGCGAACGAAAGAGGGTTCGCATAAAGGAATGATTTTAATTCCGGGAAATTCTTCGAATGCAGATAAAACTTGTGGACAAACGGGCTGCCATCCACAAATGATTTCACGAATGCAAAATAATATCATGACCACGATGAACGGTGTAGTAACAGTTGACAAATGGGTTTTTGAGGAAGCTTCGAATAAAACTTTCCGTGCAAGCATCGACTCAATAGGACATTCATTGACCGATA
>JAMCSN010000082.1 GCA_023381535.1 Bacteroidota bacterium | reverse complement strand
CATCTTTGGAAGACAAACTGTTCCAATCATACGCTACCGGAATTATTGAAGCTCGTTTATATGGCGGCTTAGTAAGTTCATCTGCCATCTTAAGAAATAACAAATAAGTAAGCTGCTCAACGTAGTCACCGTAGCTTACACCATCGTCACGCAATACATTACAGTAATTCCAAAGTTTCTGTACTAGTGTATTTGATTCATTCGCCATATTAATTCTTTTTGTTTATAAGGTTTACGATCACTTTAACTATGGTCTCTTTTTCCTTTGGATTACTTTCCGCTATTAGTAGTGCCAAAGCTACAAGAGCATTATCCGCAATTCTTTTAGATCCATCTGAACGATACAATATTTTATTCTCTTTTAAGAACCAGAGAAATATTGAAGCACCTATTCGTTTATTACCATCAACAAAGGAATGATTTTTTATTTAGAAGTAAAGTAGATGAGCCGCCTTCTCTTCTAAACTTGGATATAATTCCTTGCCGTTAAAAGTTGAATAAATATTGCCAATCGAACTTTTGAATGATTCATCCTTCTCCTTTCCAAATAAAGAAGAACTTCCAAACTTTGATTTCAATTCCTTGATAACCTTAACAGCTTTTGCGTATGTAATCCTAAATTCTTCTTCTGAAATTGTTTCTTGAATCTGCAAGCGTCTGTAATCGAAGTCATCTAACAAATCAAGTGCATAGGTATAATCAGTGATAACCTGAAGAAGCCCAACTGCTTCATCTTTTGCCAATTCTTTCCCCTCGGTTATATCACCAATTAATTTGATAACCTTAGCAAGTTCTTTATCGCCCAGCTTATTCTGAGTATAGCTGCTGAGAAGTCGTTCTTTTAATACTTTTGTTGCCCAAATTCTAAATTGAGTACCACGTTTGGATTTTACACGATAGCCTACAGAAATTATTGCATCGAGATTATAATAGTCTAATTTTCTTTGAATTTTCCTTTTGTTTTCAGTTTGAACTGTCAGGTATTTCCTGACAGTTGAATTTCTTTCCAGCTCTCCTTCTTTATAAATATTATTAATATGGGCACTAAGTGTTTGTTTTGTCTGCTTAAACAAAACAGTCATCTGATTTTGAGTAAGCCAAACAGTTTCATCATCTAGATAAACATTTATCAAATTTTCATCATTATCCAAATTATAAGGGATAATAGATTTATCTTCTACAGTCGGCACAAACTCTCGCTTGGTTGTTTTTTTAGTCACTTCAATTTCTCTTTCTTTAACCGTTGCATTTTTTGCAACAGTTGCCGTTATTAGTCTAAACTACCGAGTGATACTCGGTTATTCAACTTGTCGGGATTCCCACCTGCTTCAAATAATGTTGGACAATATTAATTTATTTTATTCTTCGCTTCTTATTTTCTTTTTTTGAACTGTCAGGTAATTCATGACTGTTGGATTTCGTTTTTGAAATCTTTTCTCTCTCCACCTTTATCCTTTCCAGCAACTTTTCTGCCGGCTCATCGTTTGGGTCTTGCGGTACAAGTTTGCCGGAGAATGCTTCTTTAAGTATGCTCTGGCGTAAACGCTCCGCTTGCTTTAACGATTGATCTATAATTTTTTCTGTTTCATCTGCTACTGAAAAATGTCGCTCGATCTCAGATATATATATATATTCACCTTCACTTTTGTTTTCTTGCATCCTAAGTAATAGTTCCTTGATCCTTGGGTGCAAAGGAATAGCTCGTGATCTTTTACTCTTGGTTGTAAATTCGTTATGGTTTTGTACGAGAATTAAGTTACCCGCAAAATCGATTGCGTCCCATTTCAAAAATCTAATTTCAGCCATCCGCATACCTGTATAATAAGCAAGCGAGTAAATTATTTTTAGTTGATCATCGTCCTCCGTTTCATGTATTCTTTCAAATTCACCTCCTTGCAAGAATGCCGGTTGGTTCTCGGCGCACTTGAGTTTCTTTATTTTAGCAAATACGTTTTCTTTTAAGTACTCTTGTTCAACTGCTCTCTGAAATGCCGCTTGTAGAGTTCTCAAATATCCATTGATGACCATTCCTCTCGACTCAGTGAGTTTGAGAGTTATGAAAGCTTCAACATCCGACCTTTTAATGCTCTTGATCGGCGCTGAACCCGGGATTATTCTGCCGAATTGTGAAAAAGCACGCTTAACAAATTCTTGATAATTCAAAGTGAATCTTGTAGCGGCGTATTTGAGATAGAAACTTCTATACTCCTCAAACGATTGATCAAAGAGCTCCGATTCTTTGTATTTTGGAGAGTTGAGAAACTCATGCAGAAACTTGTTTGCATCAATTATTGAAGTGCACTTCGTGCTTTTACTTTTCGGGATTCCTCTTTTGTCAAAGTAATATAAATGGTAAACTTTGTTCCGCTTGATAAGGTACATATTACTTCCTCAAGCAAATTCTAAGACAAAATTTTGTATGGTATTTTGTATGGTCAGTTGATTAAAAAGCAGTAAAAACCCTTAGATTGAAGGACAACGCATCTAAGTTAACACAAAAAAAGTTGCGATCTCAAGCTGAAACCGCAACTCATTGTGCCCAAAAGGGGACTCGAACCCCTACGAGATTGCTCTCACTAGCTCCTGAAGCTAGCGCGTCTACCAATTCCGCCATCCGGGCAATTTTAAAAACTATTTTCCTTGCTATCGCTTCATGCAAAAAGGTCTACCAACCTGTCCCGATCTTATCGGGATTCCGCCATCCGGGCAATTTTAAAAACTATTTTCCTTGCTATCACTTCATGCAAAAAGGTCTACCAACCTGTCCCGATCTTATCGGGATTCCGCCATCCGGGCAATTTCTCAAAACAAAAATAATCAAGATCGGATTCTTATTCAAAAGTTTATCGATTCTTGTACGCTTTAATATCAGTCGAATCTTTTATTTGGTACTTATCAAAAAAGTGAAAAGTTGTGTCTCTATACATATCAAACGGCGCCGGAATATCTCTAACATTTATGATGTCGGTGATAAATCCGGTCCGGCAGTCAGACGAATAAAGTTTCGGATCGCCCAATTCAAAAATTGATTCCTTGCAAAACTTTTCAGTTACAACTTTTCCGCTTGCTGGCGGAGTAAAATCCTCTAACGGAAGTTTCAACTGATCATAAACATCATGCATAAAGATTGCCCAAATTGGAAGAGCGGCTCTGGCACCCTGACCGTAGTCGCCGGTGAAAGAAACTCTATGATCGTCGAAGCCGACCCATACACCGGCAGCGAGCTGCGGCGTGTAACCTTCGTACCAAGCATCGGCATATTCTTGCGTTGTACCGGTTTTACCCGCGGCAGGACGCTGAAAGTTATAAGTTGCGCGGGCAGCAACGCCAGTTCCATCATCAATAGCCGTTTGAAGCATACTTGTAACTATGTATGCGGTTTCTTCCGGAATTGCTTCGCTAGCATTTGAAGTGAAATTGTCTATAAGCACACCGTCCTTATCTTCAATTCTTAAAATGGAAATTGGTTCGTTGTAGATACCGCGATTTGCCAGAGTAGCAAATGCTGATGTCAATTCGAGAGGCGATACTAAAGAAGTACCGAGGGCAATCGATGGGACTAAATCAAGTTTACTTTTAATTCCCATCATCTCTGCAAATCTGCCAATCTTCCAAAGAGGCGCATGATCTTCAATAATAAGTCGCCCTGCAACAATATTGATTGACAATGCAAGTGCAGTTCGCAATGTTGTAAATCCGCCGGTAGAATGATCGAAGTTTTGCGGACTCCATCCATGGAAATCGAACGGTTGATTTAGAATGGGGTAAGCCGGGTACAAACCGTTATCGATTGCAACCGAATATACAATGGGTTTGAAGGATGAACCGGGCTGGCGTCTAATCTGAGTAGCGTGATTCAAGCCGTAAGCAAATCTTGGATCTCTTCCGCCAACCATTGAGCGAATTTCTCCGCTGCTGGGATCGATACAAACAAACCCAACTTCAATTCGTTTGCCAACTTCTTTAACCGAATCGATCAACTTTCTATCCGTCAAGAGTCGGTTATAGATAGCGCGTTTGTCGGTAGCGTTTTCGGCGTTGCGGTATTCAGGCCGATTCATAATTGCTTTGTTAATCATTTCCTTTAGAATGGATGAATACTTATCCCATCGCCAATGTTTATCGAACTGTTTCTGAAATTCATTGATGTGCTTTTGAACGGCATTGTCTGCAATCTTCTGCATCCGGCTATCGAGCGTGGTGTAAATATTCAAACCATCTTGATATAAATTGAAACCATACTTGTCAGAAAGTTTTTCCATTTGCTGACGGATGTACTCAACAAAATGTGGCGCAATTCCTCCGCGCACACCTTCTTCAATTTTTTTGTAAGAAAGTTTTATCGGTTCCAGTTTCAACTTTTCATATTGTTCTTCGCTTAAAAATCCTTCATCAACCATATTTTGCATAACAAGATTTCTTCTTCGTAAAGAATTTTCGTACCGCTTAAAAGGGTCATAGATTACGGCAGATTTTAGCAGAGCTACAATCACACCGGCATCCGAAACGTTCAAGCCTTTAACGTCTTTATCAAAATAAGTTCGCGCAGCAGTCGCAATTCCGTATGCGCCGTGCCCAAACCACGATATGTTGAAATACATTTCAAGAATTTCTCTTTTCGTATAAGTCTTTTCGATTTGGATTGCCGTAATCCATTCACGGATCTTTCTAACAAATGTATCGAACAGCGATTCTTTGCGTATCTTGAGCGAGTAAAGATTTTTTGCCAATTGCTGGGTGATTGTGCTAGCACCTTCGCGTTTGAAGAGCAGAACATTTTTTACCATTGCCTTGATCAATCGTTGAAGATCAACGCCCCAGTGTTTGTAAAAACTTTTATCCTCAGTTGAGATCAACGCGTTAATAACCACCGGCGGAATGCTATCGATGCTAACTTCAACACGGTTCTCATTATAAAATTGTCCTAACAAAACACCGTCTTTACTCCAAACGTTGCTTGCTAATTGCGCTTGAGGATTTTCCAATTTATCCAGTGTGGGTAGTCCTTCGTATACATAAGAGAAAAAAAGAATCACGGCAACAATAAAAATTGCAATGCCTCCAAGAATTATGTACCGGCGGTTTTTCCCGTTCAGTTTTCGTGTTCTGTTTTTTTGCGGCATTTGTTTTGCGTTCATCTTAATCCCAATCAATTATCTCAAATAAATCGGAAAATTTTCCGTAGCAAGGTTTATCAAGCCATGTACCAAGATTTATGTAAGTACCGTGTGAATATTTTTCGAATGCGCGTTCGTGCGAATGACCAAATATAACGTAATCGTAACCGGAATCGATTTTGGCTTTGGCTGTTTCAAATAATCCGTCAATCTGACCATAGTGTTTATTTGCCGTGTAATCGCGACTGGTTTTGCTTGTTGCGCTCGCAATCTTAATTCCCAAATCTGGATGAACAAGCGAATAAATTTTTTGTAAATATTTATTTCGTAGAAATTTCTTCAAAATCTTGTAACCGAGATCGTTTTTAACCAATCCGTCACCGTGCGCCATAAAGAATTTTTTCCCGTTCAAGTTCACGTCAATCGGATTGTGGTACAAAGCGGCGCCAACTTCTTTTTCAAAAAAGTCGCGGTGGAGAAAATCATGATTGCCGATTATGTAATGGACTCTCTTCCCCTTTTCCGAAAACTCTTCCAGAGATGCGAGAGTTCTAACAAATCCTTTCTGAATAACACGTTTGTATTCGAACCAGTAATCGAATAGATCGCCAATGATGAAAAGTTCGTCGCATGATTCTTTCGCGAAATCCAAAAATTTAAGCAGCTTCTTTTCCCTCTCTTTTTCAACATCGCGGGAAAGCAAACCTAAGTGAATATCGGAAATGAAAAAATAATTCTTATTCAAAGTGTTGATGTTTAGTTTTCGGATTTTGGTTTAATGTCTGCTAACAGCCAACCGTCCGGATCAAGCACAATCTTGGTGGGCTTCTTTTTTGATTCTAATTTAATTTCTTGCTCTTTCGAACTAATCCGTTCGGTTGAAACTACGAACTGATCATCGTTATCAAAAATCATTTTAACGTCAACCGGAAATTTATAAATATCATAACCTTTTTGTAACTGTTTTATGTTAATAATTGTGGAAAAATTTTGTCCGGTCTGTTTTGTATTCCAATCGTATTCCAGTTCGATAATGCCCTGACCTTTGAAAACCCATTGGTTGAAAAACTGATCCAGGTTCTTTTCAGTAACTTTTTCACAAACATTTTTGAAATCATTCGTCGATGCATTCCCGTATTTGTATTGCTTAAAATATCGTCTGAAAATTTTGAAAAAGCTGCTGTCGCCAACTTCCTTTCGCAACATGTGAAGCACCCATGCGCCTTTATCGTACACAAGCGGACCGAAAATTGCGTTGCCGGGATTGTAAAGCATTCCGGTATCGAATGAACCTATTTTAGAATTCATGGTTGATTGCATCGCCTTGAACCCGCTCCGTTTTTCCCAATAGAGAGCAACTGAATATGTGGCGAATCCTTCATTGAGCCAAACATCTTTCCATGTTTTTGGACCGACAGCATCGCCCCACCAGTGATGAGCGAGTTCGTGAATGAGCATATCGCTAAAAAATTTTTTACCGGAAATAAAATTTGATCCTATACCCGTGATTGTCTGATGTTCCATCGCGCCCATCTGCCACCAGAACTCGGCTACCGCATATTTCTCTTTCGGAAACGGATACGGACCAAATAATTTTTCAAAAGTTTTCATGTAATCCGGGTGATCGGAAAAATCATTTTTTGCATCTTCAAATTCCTTCGGCAGCGCATAACAATAAAGATTAACCGTATCGCGGCTAATCGATACATATTTTTCTGAAAACGATTTGTACTTTGCCGAATATAGAGCAATTAGGTAAGTCGAGATGGGATAAAAAGTTTTCCAGTGGTACGTCCGCCGCGATTTGTGCGTTTGAATATCAATGAGCTTACCGTTCGAAAGAGAAACTTCGGAAGAATCATTTGTGATATAAATATCCGCCAGCGCTTTATCGTCCGGCAAATCCACACACGGAAACCATGTTGATGCAAACACCGGTTCGTTCAATGAATAAACAACGGGGCTTCCCTCTTCGTTGCCAAATGTGAAAGAACCAAATCCTAAATTTTCCGGAGTGCCTTCGTAAATTATTCTGATGTCAGCCGAGTCTAAATTCTTATCGGTTTTATGGACGGAAAGAATTTTTTCAGCCTGGTCAAAAGAAACATTTGTCCCGTTGAATTCAACTTTCTTGATTTTCAGATTCTCGTAAAAATTGAGATCAACTTTGTCGGTCCGATGATCGAACATTCTAAGTGTGATGTCAACATCACCCAATATTTTCTTTTGTTCGGGATACAAATCGATCTTGATCGTATAATGCTTTACATCCACTGCCCGCTGACTCGCCGGATTGTACTCGTCAAGCTTCTTTTCATCATAATCCTTGAGCTGGGAAACAACCGAAATGAGCTTTCCGGCATTCGAAAGCGAGCTTAAATTTTGATAAATCCAGACGCCGGCAACAACAAGAGCTGCGAAAAGAAAAATGGATGCTGTCACTAGGATTGGCGAATATTTCTTCATTTTGATTTCCGAAAAGAGCGTGAAGATACAATTTGATTATCACTTATAAGTTAATAATTTCTTTAATTGCCAATCAATTCTTAATTAGATATATTTTAACAAACATCTACCGGGATGATATGGCATACACTGGATCAACAATACTTAGAAAAACTTTGATAATGGTTTTATCCGGCGGACAAGGAGAAAGACTTTTTCCGCTAACTCAGTACAGAACCAAACCCTCTGTTCCATTCGGAGGCAAATACAGAATTATTGATTTCACATTGTCGAACTGTTTGAACTCCGGCTTCAGAAAAATTTATGTGCTGACGCAATACAAATCCGATTCGCTCAACCGGCATCTTTATGAAGCTTGGAATATTTTCAATCCCGAGTTGAGAGAATTTATTTACTCCATCCCGCCACAGTTTAAAACAAGCAACAACTGGTACTTGGGCACGGCGAATGCAATCCATCAGAATTTTAATTTGATAGAAGACGAAAACTACGAGTGGGTGCTTATTCTTTCCGGCGATCACATTTACAAAATGGATTACTTGAAAATGATTCAGTATCACATTGAAAAGAAAGCCAGCGCCACTCTATCGGCAATCTCTATTCCCAAAACGCAAGCTAACCGTTTCGGCGTTATAGAAATTGACCCAACTTACAAAGTTAATTCGTTTGTGGAGAAGCCAAAGAATCCTCCGGTAATTCCAGACAAGCCGGATTCATCTTTTGTAAACATGGGTATTTATGTTTTCAATGTCGCTGATTTGAAGAATGTATTCGACAGGATGGAAAAAGAAAAAATGTCGAGCCATGATTTCGGAAAAGATATAATTCCTTATATGCTCAATAACAACTATCCGGTTCAGGCTTATCGTTTCATTGATGAGAACAAAAAAGATCAGCCCTATTGGATAGATGTTGGAACGATTGACAGTTATTACGCCGCAAGCATGGACCTTATAAATGTTAGTCCTCATTTTAATTTATACGATTTCGATTGGCCGTTGAGAACCCAGCAGCAGCAATTTCCTCCGGCAAAAACCGTATCTCACGAAGGCGAAAGAGTCGGGCGCGCAATTAATTCATTGATATCAGACGGAACAATAATTTCCGGCGGATTGGTTGAACGATCCATAATCGGTTTCAACGTTCGCGTGAATAGTTTTTCTTATGTCACGGATTCAATTGTGATGGACAACTGTAACATCGGCAGATACTCGAGAATTAGACGAACGATTATGGATAAAAACGTTAGCATTCCGGAAGGAATGGAAATTGGATTCGACACTGAAACCGACAGAAAACGTTTTACAGTTTCAGATACCGGCATTGTTGTAATCCCGAAGAATTATGTTTTTAACTAACACTTCAACTTGATTAGGTTTACCGAGAATGGCTGGCATTTACCAGCCATTTTTGTTTTGAATTGTTTGTTTATTTTATGGTTAGAAAAGAATCGGTTTAAATGAACACACAGCTTGAAGATAAACTTAATAACCTTCCGCTTTTGCCGGGCATTTACCAATTCCTGAATGAAAAAGGGAAAGTAATTTATGTCGGCAAGGCAAAGAATCTGCGCAATCGTGTGCGTTCATATTTTCAGAAAAATATCGAATCACCTAAGACTGCCGCGCTCGTTTCCAAAGTCGCCGATTTACAACTCATCATAACCGACAGCGAGATTGAAGCGCTGGTTCTTGAGAACAATCTCATCAAAGATCTGAAACCGCGCTACAACATCAACTTAAAGGATGATAAAACCTTTCCCTACATTCGCATTACAAACGAACCTTTCCCTCAGATTTTTCCAACAAGAAACGTGATCAAAGACGGTTCGAAATATTTTGGTCCGTACACCGAAGTTAAAAACATGAAATCGTCTCTCCGGATGCTGAATAAAATTTTTAAGATAAGAAGCTGCAAGCTGGATATCACCGAAGAAGCAATTGAGAAAAAGAAATTCAAAGTGTGCTTGGATTATCACATCAAGAAATGCGAAGGACCTTGCGAAGGATTGGTTACACAAGCTCATTACAACGGGATGGTAAATCAAGTCATAAAAGTTTTACGAGGAAAGACAGACGAATTACTTGACGAACTTAAAATGCAGATGCAAAGCGCATCGGAGAAATTTGAATTTGAAAAAGCCGCCGAACTGCGCGACCGGATTAATCAATTACAGATTTATTCTTCAAAACAAAAAGTTGTCTCCACCGATCTTGAAGACCGCGATATAATCAGCGCTGCCTACGAAGGTAAAGATGTCTCCGCCACGGTGTTGAATATCCGCTCCGGGAAACTTGTAGGCAAGCGACAACTGAATTTGAGCGCCGAAGAGAACGAAGAGCAAACGCAAATCTATGCTTCAATCATAAAATTTTATTATGCAGAATTTGTTGAGGTGCCGCAAGAAATAGTTTTGGAAACAGAGCCGGAAGATGCTGAATCGCTTTTGGAATGGTTAAATACGCGCGCAATTAAAAAGTGCAAGTTCTTTATTCCGCAGCGGCAGAGCGAAGCGAAATCGCTTTTGATGATGTGTAAACAAAACGCAATTCTGCAATTGAAAGAAATCCAGCTGCAGAAAATGAAAAAGGAAGGCAATGTTCCTTATGTTTTGTCCGCGCTTCAAAGAGATCTGCGTTTGAAGAAACTTCCAAGAATTATTGAATGCTTCGACAACAGTAATTTACAAGGTACCGATGCGGTTGCAAGCATGGTCGTTTTTGTAGATGGCAAACCGAAGAAAAGTTTGTACCGCAAATTTATCATCAAGACGGTTGAGGGTCCCGATGACTTTGCAAGTATGCGCGAAATAATTTCTCGCCGTTACAAAAGAGTAATAGAAGAAAATCAGCCGATACCGGATTTAATTATGGTTGATGGCGGCAAAGGGCAGCTTTCAAGCGCAATTGATTCGTTGGATTCGCTCGGATTGAAAGGTTACGAAATTATCGGTCTGGCAAAACGGTTGGAAGAAGTTTTTCTGCCGGGTGAACCGGAAGCACAATCGATTCCGAAAACTTCATCAAGTTTGAAATTAATTCAGCATGTCCGCGACGAAGCCCACCGCTTCGCAATAACATTTCATCGCGAGCGCAGAAGCAAAAGAACATTTACAAGCGAACTTCTTGAGATAAAAGGCATTGGTGAAAAAGTTGCGCAAAAGCTTTTAACCAAATTCAGTTTGGACGAGATCAAAAAAGCAGACGAAGCAAAACTCGCCGAAGTTGTTGGGGAGGCAAAAGCAAAATTAATCGCTACACACTTCGCAAAATAAAAATGCCAAGCCCTTAATCACCCAAGTTACATACTGACCGTTGCTTCCTTCCGGACCTGGCGGGGTTGGGTATAAACTTGCCGATCAGAGCCTGGCAAAATTTGGGTTGTTAATATAAAAATAATTTCAGCTCTTCTAAAATTCTATTCGAATCAATTCCGCCTTCTCCGGCAAAGCTGCATTTCTTTGGATCACCCGGACAAACAGTTTGGCAATAGTTTTCCGTCGGTAGAACAATTTTGTTTTTGTTGCCGAGCGGCCCCCAAAGTTTTGGCGAACATGCGGTAAGCGGACAAAACATGGAAAGTGTTTTCACTTTCAATGCAGCGGCAATGTGCATCGTGCCTGTGCTGGAAGAAACCAACAGATCCAACGCAGCAAAATTCACAAACGATTCTCTTAGAGGTTTACCGACGTTGGGGTAAGATACGTTTGAAAGTCCTTCGAGCTGAGGTGGAATTTTATTATCCGTCACAACGACTGAAAAATCATCATTCGCAATTAGACTTTTTAAGAGTCGCTTGTATTCGTCTGCTTCCCAATTTGGCGCAGAGTTCCCGCTGCTTGCATGAACTCCAATCAAATATTTTTTCCCGCCAAGCAGCTCACTTCTAACTTGCGCAACCTTTTCCTTTTCTTCATTGGTTAAGAAAATCTCGGTGTCAAGATTATCCGTCTGAACGCCAATCTTTCTAGCGAGGTCCATGCAGTAATCCGCTTCATGCCTCAACGGTATATATTTTCTTCGACTGACGTAATGAGTGAACGTGATGAATTGATAAAACTTGTGGCTAACCCCGACACGATACGGAATTCCGGAAAAGAACATCAGGTAATTCAAACGTTCCGTTGGAAGCAGTATTAACGAATGCGTAAAGCCATAACCTCTAATCTCTCGCGCTTTTCTAAAAAAAGATTTGAGCGAACCGTCATCGTAATCATCTATCAATAAAATTTTATCCACGTACGGATTATTGGAATAAATATCTTGCGTGTACTTTCGAACCAAGACTGCGACGAAGCTATCGGGAAAAGTTTTTTTTATTTCGCGCGGGAGCGGTGTGGACAAAACTACATCGCCAATTCTATCCGGCCGAACTATCAAAATTCTTTTTTGTTTGCTCATCTCATCAATTCTCTAACAATCTAACACGCGCACGTTCGTATTCTTTTTGCCAGTTGAGTTCTTCGGCTGCTTTAGCGCAATTAACCCGGTATGTTTCAAGCTTGCCCGGATTATCTATCCAATCATTCAGCGCCGTCACAATTAAATCTTCATTTTCAATGTTGATACATTCACCAACTTTATATGTCTCGATGATTTTTTTCATCTGCGGCAAATCGCTGGCAATTACTGGCAAACCAGCCATGATATATTCAAACATTTTATTCGGCAGAGCATGATA
Source organism: Bacteroidota bacterium (assembly GCA_023381535.1). The sequence goes on along the minus strand of JAMCSN010000082.1, from coordinate 60,246 downwards.
ATAACTTACACTAATGTTCTCGATTAGCGACAAACCGATATCTCCACCGGCTGTGTAATTGATCAATTTTTTTTGACTGATAGTTCCTTCAAAGAAAACACGGTCTGCAATTCCCAATTCTTTGGCAACGTTTTGAAAATTATTCTTCTGCACACCGTCACCAAGAATTATCAAATTCACTTTTGGAATTTTGGTCATTGCACTCAATACCGGTACAATCCCCCTTCCTTCCATCAGCATACCCTGGTACACTAAAATTTTCATTTCGTTCGGCAGATTGTATTTTTTTCTGAAGTCTACTTTTTCTGTTGGCGTGTTGTACAAAGGAATATTTCTAATTACTAAAGTGTTCCTAATTCCGTACAACTTTTCTAGAAACTGGGAATCCATTTCCCCGGTGGTTAGAACCAGTTCCACCTTTTTAATAAAAAACTTTTCTATCGCAGTAATTAACGATTGAAGTCTTGGACGATTGCGCAATCCACCCAGACAAGAATAGAGTTCGCGGCTGTTGTAATAAATTTTTGCACGTCTGATTTTTGCGATCATTATAACGAAAGGAAGCGTGTACAAATCTTCGGCAAAGTAAATGTCAGCGGGGCATCTAAATAACTCTGACAGAAGAATGAATGTAAATTGCAAGTAGAAGATTAGACTGAATTTTCCCTTAGTTAAGTGAGACACGGAAACCTCATTGTCTCGATAATCTTGGGACGTAATAAACCAATCAAAAGAAATTACGGAAACCGAACAGTTATCATTCTTAAGCGAGTTTTTGAGATTGGTAATTCTGGAATCGTGAAGTGCGTTGCCGAGAAATGCTATACAAACTTTTTTCTGCCGGTTCATAACAGCGCGGCGCTAAAGTTTTATGTAAAAAGTATTTCGCATAATAGTCTTCGCATCAAATTTTTCTTTGAACTCGATCAAACTCATGCTCGGCGTCATCGGGTTAGCCGCTTTCGTGTCTTGCGAAACTCCGATGTCAACGTAGCCGTATCCGTTTTCCGTTGAATACTTTACAACTTCGTACATCACGCGCTGAATCGGTTTATACTCGGCGTAATCGTAAAGCAGCATATTGTAAAAACAGAGTGCAACATTTTTGTTCGTGAAAAACATCAGCGAGCCGCCGATCGGTTTATCACCAAAGTAAACCATGAACAATTTTAGATTCTCCGGCATCAATTCTTTCAGCCGCAGCAAATCTTCGTAACTGTGTGTTGGCTTTACATCATGACGCGATTTATTTTCCAGCAAGATCGGATAAAACTCATCGTAGCGTTCGTTGATCTCGACACGAATCTCGGGAGTCTTTAGCGTCTTTCTAACATTGCGGCGAATCGTCGGCGAAAATCTTTCGATGATATCTCTGTTCTTATCAAGTTTAATTGCGCTGGAGATGTAGTGCAGCTTGAACGAAAACCCTTGCCACAACATCGCGAAGTCGAGGTTCTGATTCTGATACGTTTCGTAAATCATCGGGGCCGGTGTTAGTTCAAATTCTTTGATACCATTTTTCCGACCATACTCAAGCAGCAGCGAAACAAATTCCATCGACTCTGCAAATGTTATGTCTTTGGTAACGATTGAACCGTAGCTCGCGCCAACCGGTGATTCAAAATATCCGTTCGTCAAACTTCCGGGCAGTACAGCAGCAATTTCGTTTTTGTGAACAAACATCAGATGATCAAACTTGAATTTACCCGGAGTGTGATAATCAAAAAATTTCTGAAGATGAAACATCGTTCCGTTGTTTGACTGGAGGACGAATTTATCCCACTTCTCTTTCCATTCATCCGTGTACTTGATCACTTCCATATTATGCCGGTAAAAGATTTAACAAACTTGACAAAAATAAGAATTTTGATTCTAAGTGCGAATTGAATAAGCCGGAGTAATTTTGAATTGTCTGCAATTTCAATCGAAGGTGTAAGTAAAAGTAATTATGTGCGAATCACCCAAACCGTATTTGACCGGGACGTAAGCATAATCGAGATTGATGCCGTGCCATAAAACACCGAAGCCCGCGGAAATATTTTTTGAGTCGTAACCGTTTGCATAACCTAAACGAAGCGCAAACATTTTTTGATAAACGGCTTCTCCGCCAACGTGAATGTGCGAGTCGTTCTGCAAAGTATATTTTTGGAATCCGGCTAATGCGGTAAAGTCTAAATTGTATTCCACAACAGAAAAACTATACGCGCCGCCCAATCGCAAATCCGTTGGTAGTTTAGTCGATTCGGTTCTCAACTGATTCATCGAGCCAATGTTCCGTAACGATGCGCCGAGCGTAAGTCCATCAATCAATTTTTGATATGTCACGCCGAAATCGAAACCGTATCCGGTCGCATCATCGGAAAAAATATTTTCGTAAACGTATTTGAATGTTGCGCCGGCAAATATATTGTCCGTGACTTGAAATGCCGAAGATATGCTCGTTGCAAAGTAATGCACACTGAATGTTGAGATCGGATCGCCGGGCTTGAGCCGTACTTCAATATTCGAAACTGTGGTTGTGTTAACGCCGATTGCTACCGGCAGACCGAGCGATTTGAAACTTCCGCCGAACATTTCCGAACTCAAATCCTGGAAAAGCGAATTATGCGTGAATGACAATTGAGTTTTGTTGTTCAGCGCGAGGAGTGATGGATTATAATTCAAAGCAGAAAGATCGTTCGCCGAGACAACACCTAAGTCGCTCATTGCAATATTTCTAGCACCGAAGCCGAATTTCAAAAATGCCACGCCGCTGTTTCCGGCTGATTGAGCAAACAAGCCGAGCGATGTGAAAAAGAAAATGACAAATATTTTTTTCATGAAAAATTCTTTAAAAGTTTACGTTAACGCCTACAATATGCTGATCGCTTGAAGAATAAGGTTCGATCACAAACGCATAATCAATCCCGATCTTCACGGCATTCAGCGGATAGAAATATGAAAATCCGAACGACGGGCGAACCGGGTAGTTAAAATTACTAAGATTCAACCTATCAAATCCCGCCCTCAGAAATAAATTTTCGTGAATGTTGTATTCGACACCGCCGCGTAAAATGTTTGTGCCGCTGTTGCTGTTTTCAAATTCGAGCGCAGCGATAAGTTTCGGCTCGGTAAATTTGTATGCAATTCCAATTTTCTTCAACAGCGGAAAATTATCTTTGGTGGTCATACCTTGTGTGCCGTAAAGTGTGCTGGTATCCCACTGGTATTTACTGTTGATGTCTGAAATCATGAGGGACAAACTAATCGCGTCGTTCAACAAATAAAGCACGCCGATATCAAAACCTATACCGGAAGAAGTTACGCTTTCGTAAAGTTTGTAGTAGAGGAACTTGAATGAGATGCCGATCGAAAGTTTTTCCGAGAACCGGTTTGCAACCGCAACGAAAAATTGATTTTCCGAAATTGAAAGGTCTCCCGTTTTATTTCCTTGGCTGTCTCTCGCATCAATCTTCGAAACGCCGGCATTGATTAAGCCAACACTTATACCTGCAGTTGATCTAGGTTTTACTTGACCGTCCGCATCAACCTTTTTCCCCATCTCAAACTTGCGCGTGTAGTTGATGAAATTCAGTGTGCGGTCGAGCGAAAGAAATGAGTACGATGTTTGAAAAGAATTTCCTTCTTGAAACGGAGCCAGCGCGGGATTGTAATATGAAACCAAGTTCCCGTCTTTAACTGCCGAGACAGCATTGCCCATTCCCATTCCGCGAGCGCCGAAACCCATTCTGCTGAATGCGCCGGGCATACTGTTGATGTCCGAAAACTGCGACTGAGCATGTGCAGAAAAAGCACAGAGCAAAACCAGCGTAAAAATATTTTTCGCACGAAGTTTCATTCTCACATCAGCACCATAATTTTACCGAACAACGGTTTATCGGAACCGGCATCGATCCGGTAAAAGTAAACTCCGTTAGGAACAGTTCTGCCGTTTTCATCTTTGCCGTCCCAATTTTCAAAATGATCGCCGGTTGCGTTACGCGGTGCATTCTGAATCAATGTCCTAACAAGGTTCATTCCAAAATCTAAAATTCTAATCGTAACGTTCACCGGTTTATCGGTCGAATATTTTATTTTCACAATTTCTTGACTCGGCGAGAAAGGATTCGGGAACGCATATGTTTCGGAAGTAGTTGCCAAATTTTCCGAAGCCAAAAAAACTTTCCAATTGCCGGTCCAAAATCCGTTGGTCTCGTTCAACCTTGCCAAACCGTTGAGAGTGCCAAGCCAAATGTCGGTAGAGCCGTCGCTTTTACGATTCGTTTTTACTGCGCGGAAATTTTTTGTGTTGATTTCAACTTTCGTAAGATCATCTACAATGTTCGGTGCGGCGATCCATTTGTTTCCGTTATCGCTCGATCTGAAAGCGCCGTTACCAGTTGCAACAATCAAATCGGCACCGGTGTAATTTGTCGGGTCACCAAAGTATTTGAAACCGAAGTCGTGAGCGTTTTCACCAGTCAGAAAATTTTTCCAGTTTTGTCCGCCGTCGTATGATGCGCTTACTCCATAAAATTCTGTTTGACCTTCGGCTTTCCACGTTGCCGCCCAAATCGATTTATCAAATTCATTTTGTTTAAGCGCTACAACAAAATTTCCACTTATCGGACCGCTCTGATTCGTGTGATTAAATTTCACCCAGCTTACACCATTGTCGGCACTTTTCAATATTCCGCCGGCGCTGCCGACGTAAATTGTTGTATCATCCGTCGCAAGCAAAGAATAAACTCTGAGCGTGTAAAACTGAGATTGACTAATCGGAAAATTTAATGTGTCGCTCGGCTTGATCGAATTCAAATTATCCGGCGGAAGAACAACGCGTGACCAAGTAGCACCGCCATCGGTAGATTTTCTTAAACCGCCGCCTTTGTAACAAGCAACCCAAATTGTATTTTGTGTGAAGGCAATGTCGTAAATGAAATTATCAACATCCGTTGCAACGGGAACAGCTTTCAGTTTGTTGACACCGTAAGTGATAACCGTGTCAGACAACTGGTCCATCGGCTGCGTAATTGATGTCCATGTTTGACCTTCATCGGAAGAATATTTTAATCCGGTGCCGACGGGATGATCACCGTCAAATTTTGTTTCCATGTGCCATGTTGCAGCCCAAATTTTTCCGTTTGAATATCCAACTGCAGACACACTCTCGGTACCAAAATCTTTGGAGTTGTAATAGTTTGTCCATGTGTCGCCGTTGTCAGCCGATTTGCTTAAACCGTTTCCGGTGGCAAGCCAAATTACATTATTCTCAATCAGAATTTTCTCAATCGTGTTGCTTGCGGGAGTTTGATCTAAAATTTTGGCAAGTCTATTCCCACCGAAAGAATAATCTGTCGGTTTCACTTGAGCGAATAGTGAAACTGCAAACAAACCAAAAAAGAATATTGAAAAAAATTTCTTCATCAATTAACCGTTAAATTTTGTGTCAACACGTTACTCAATTTTCCGCCGTAGTCTTTCGCCTGGAATTCAAATTTCCACGATCCGGTTTGCGAGGTCTGTCCAAAATAATTTTGAAGCGAGTAAATTCCGTCACCGGCAGTTTGATCTCCATGGCTTCCGTCATCAAACATTATGAAATAACCAAGACCATTGCCGGGATCCACCACTGAGCCGTCCGGTCTGTACAGTTTGAAATAAACTTGATAAAGATCAGACAAACCGTTCGGATCGGAAGCTTTCACGCTGATTAGAAATGAACCGCCGCGATTAACCGAAGCCGGTAAACCTACATCGGAAATAACCGGCGGAAGATTATTTTGATTATTGCCGTAAGTAAAAAGCGCCGAACCAACTTTGGCAAAATTATTGGGTGGCAGATTGATATTATCCGTTACAAAATATTCTATCTGATAAATGCCGCTTGGATTATTTTTGCTCATCAAAAACTTTGAAGTGTAAATTCCGTCACCCGCTTTTGCGTCCCCATCTTTTCCGTCATCGGTCATGGTATTATTGTCTTTTATGATGACAGTGCCGTCCAATAAACTGATCTTGCACCAAACATTCCCTATCGAGCCATAGTTTGAAAACTGAACTGATGTGACAACCGACGAATCGGACGGCGTAAATAAAACCGATGTGGGCGATACAATCTTCGTGACAGCATAATCAACAATTTGGGAATCGACAACACCGCTCGGAATTTTGTCGCAGCTTGAAAAAACAAATGCAGTGATAATCGAAAATGAAATCAAAAGGAGTTTGGATTTTTGTCGAAACATTAAAGTGCTAAGCTTAGCCGGATTAAAACGAAAGAAATTGATATGTGATAAAAAGGTAAATATCATAAAGAAATTGCTGCCCGACTTTTTTCGTTGATAAATGTAGCAATGTTCTCTATAACTTTTCCCGATTTTTGTGCACAAATTAATGGATGTTCAAATCAATAAGCAAGCATAAATTTTTAACACCGTTTAAAACGAGATTATGAACGGCGACGGTGAAAACGAAATTATGAAAATCAGAATGGCGATATATCCAATTATTCTTCTGCCGAGTCCCAACTCTTCAAACTGATAAACCGGCGGATGTTTAACTCTAATAAAGAAATAAAGCACCACCGCCCAAAGCAGCCACCCGCTCCATCCAAAGTTAAAGTTTAAGTTCAAAAAAGAATCTAAAACACCGACCGTTCCCAAAATCAAAAGCAGAATCATCGAGACGCTCGCAATCGCTTCATGTTTTTTTTCACCGAACATACTGTAAATCACGTGTCCGCCGTCAAGTTGTCCGACGGGAATCAAATTCATAGCAGTAACAAATAAACCGAACCATCCGACACAAAGATACGGGTAATGATAAATCTCAGACATCGGCGGCACAAACTCATGCGCGTTAGTGAACAGATGCTGAAGAACAGAATAAATAATTGTTCCGCCGAACTCCAAACCGACTGCGCCCTTGCCGTATGTTGGAGAAAAATAATCCGGATGAATGGCAAGCAAATAGTCGATCGACGGCAAGTGCGTAAATCCGTAAATGAGTACGATGAGACACGCAATAAAACCGCTGATCGGTCCCGCAACGCCGATATCGAACATTGCTTTGTTATTCGGGATCGGAGATTTTGTTTTTATAACAGCGCCCATCGTTCCGAAATTGAAAAAACCGGAGATAGGCGGAAACGGAATAAAATACGGCAGCGTAGCTTTCACTTTATGATAAAGTGCTGCAAAGTAATGACCGAATTCATGAACGCCCAAAATAAAAAGTATGGACGCAGCGTACGGCAATCCCCTTTGCAAATCGCGCACATCGTACGGTCCGCCTTTGCCCGACGTCCATTCCACACCGGCGATAACTGTTGTTACAAACGTTACGGCAAAGAGACCAATGTGAAGCAGATAATTGTTTTTCGATTTCTTGCGTGAAAAAGCGTTCGAGAATTTATTAAAAAAATTTTCCGACATTCTATAAGTCCAAATTTATACCGAGGGCAGTGTATTCTTTGTTCTTATCGAAATATTCACCGTGAATACTTTTGCCTGAGTAGTAGTTTAAAAGTAAGCTGATTCCTTTTGAATCCGCGTTACCGAATTTTATTCCGGCACTGATTGAATTGCACGCCGTGTATTTATCAAGATGAATTAGTTTTAAATCGTAACCGATGAACGGAGTAAGATGGTCACCTAAAAAATCCTTAGCATAGTAATCGAACCCAATTTGAAAATTGTCTTTCTTAATCGTAGCGGGATCAACATGAAAAAGGTATGCGCCGCCGGCATAGACACGGACACATTGGAATTCATAAAATCCGAGAAGTTCAAAAAACTCTCGGCTGTATACTTTCGGGTTAAGCCCATCTCTCCATGTTTGAGTAACGCCGTCGTAGTGTCCATCAACAAAATGCGCGCTGATGTGGCTGATGCGACCTCGGAAACCGAACGAGTCATCCTGGACAACTTTTTTGTAGCTAAAATTTACTCCGAACAAATAATCCACAGCATCCACCGGGAAATGAAAATTCTGCTCGCCTCTTAAAAGCGTAAACGTGAACAGATCGGCGCCGAAAGAATAAGTTTCGCCGTGGCTATTCGTAAGTCTTGCAATGTCCATCGAATTGCCGATATTTAATTCCAGTTCATTTTTACTGAGTTGAAAAATCGATCCGAGTTTTGGTTCCAGCGTATTTGCAGCAAATGGTTTTATGTTTATGTCATTGGGGAACAAATCGATCCGGCTTTGAGCATTTATGTTGACGAGCAGAAATAAAAATATTACACCAAAGAGAATTCTTTTCATAAGTCCTTCAGGATGATTAGAAAGTTCTTCCCTTCCACTTTACCTTTTTGCTAGGTAGCACAATGAATGGAAGCAGAATCACATAAAGAATAAAATAAATTTCGAACGCTAAAAAGTGAGTGAACTTCAATTTCAAATTCAACTTATTAAAAATCGGTTTTACAAAAAAATAATCCACACCAAATTTGAAGATGGACAGGTACAACGCAACCGATATGAAAAGAAACGGCGTTAATAAAACTGCCACGCTGGATAAATAGCCCCACACCAAAACCATGTAACCGATGAAATCGCTTTCTTTGCCGCCTACGCCCCAGCGTTTTTTCTGCCAGAACAATGTTTTCCAATCGGGACAAGCTTTTGAGGTCACCAGACCTTTGGCATCGAGCGGATAAATTATTTTATATTTTTTCAAATCATGAATTGCCATCAACAATTTAAAATCTTCGGTTACTGAAAACGGGAGACCTTCGTAACCGCCAACAGCCAGATATGCGCTTCGTCGGTAGGACATGTTGTTTCCAATGCAGCTCAACGGCTTGCCAAGATTGATCGATCCGGCGGCTACAGTTAACAGATAAACAAAATCGATTGCCTGCATTCCTTCGAAAGCAGAACGATCATATTGCGTGGTGAATCCGCCGACAAATCCAACATCGTCTTGGTAATACGACGCCAAAGTTTTTGCCCATGTTGGCGATACGATACAATCGGCATCGGTGGTTAAAAGAACTTCGCCTTTGGAAATTTTTATTGCGTTTGCGAGTGCATTCGTTTTACCCTTAAGATGTCCAATAGATTCGCTTGGAACGACGGTCTTAAACTTCGGCTTATCTTTTATAAACGAATCGATCAGATCTGCGGTGGAATCCGTTGAATGATCGTTTACAATTATGATTTCAATTTTATCTTCGGGATAAATCAAGTTGTTCAGCGATGTCATGCAGTCAATAATATTATCTTCTTCATTTCGGGCAGCTACGACGATCGAAATAGAAGGCAGATTTTTATCATCTATCTTTTTATATTTTTTGCCGACTCCAACCGTAAAGATTATCAGCTCCAGAAAATAGAGCGAGACGGCAATTACAAAAATAATTTCGAACATTTATCAAACACTTTAATATTGAGGGTCTAAAAATACAGCCATAAATTATAACCGCAAAGATTATATTGCTAACTAAATTTCATTAATATTTATGATGATGAACCATCCGAGACCATTAAAACGATTCGGTCAAAATTATTTAGTTGATCAAAACATTGTTAGAAAAATTATTGCCGAATTCGATCCTCAGCCGCACGATTGCGTACTCGAGATTGGTCCCGGCACCGGCTCATTAACTTCTTTGCTTCAAGAATCGGTTGAAAAATATTACGCAGTTGAAATTGATAAACGTATCATCGAAGAACTTCGTTCGAAATTTCCCAAAATCAATTTTGTTAACGATGATATTTTGAAACTCGATTTAGACGCCTTTGCAACCGGTCAAAACAAACTGAGAATTATCGGCAACATTCCGTATAACATAACATCGCCGATTATTTTCAAGCTGATCGAAAAACGCGAAGTTGTTCAAGACGCGGTTTTGATGGTTCAGCTCGAAGTTGCCAAACGCATCACCGCAAAAGAAAAAAGTAAAGATTACGGAATACTGGGCGTGCTGCTGAACTTTTTTTCAGAGACAAATTTGTGTTTCAAAATTTCTCCAAATGTTTTTTATCCAAAACCGAAGGTCTTTTCGGCTGTCGTTCATTTGAAATTCAACAAAACACTTCCGGCGGACGTAAACACAAACCTCTTTATGCAAGTGGTTAAAGCAGCGTTCGGCAACCGGCGCAAAACTCTGAAGAACTCGCTTGCAAATAGTAAATTCGGCGAAATTGATTTTTCAAATTACAATTTCGATCTTTCGCGTCGTGCGGAAGAACTTTCTATAGATGAGTTTGTCCAGCTGACGCGCTTAATACAGAACAATTTTGAAAACTAAATCCGGCTACCCTTATTTTGATGAAGGCATTTACAGACATTCTCAAAAATCTTAGGGCTGTAGATTTTATCGTAGTTGTCTTTTGCGGCCTCCTCTCCGTTATCAATCTGATTTTTAACGGCAGCGTTCCGAATTGGCATCTCCACATTGTCATAAATTTCTTTTTCGCCTCCTTCGCAATTTTTTCTTCCGTAATGCATGAAAGAAAAAACACACTGCTTTGGCGCCAGTTACATCTTTGGTATCTAGTCCCGATGATTTTCATCTTCTTCAAAGAATTGTATAATATGATTGAACCGATCCGGCAAACGATTTGCGATCCGGCGTTGATTCAAATTGACCGCTTTCTTTTTCACACAGATCCGACAGTTGTTCTTTACAAAATTGCTAATCCTTATTTGACCGAACTTCTTCAAATTGTTTATGGAACATTTTTCTTTCTCCCGGTTATCTTGGGCATCGACTTCATGCGTCAAAGAAAGGTTCACGAGTTCGATTACTCGGCATTCATAATCGTGTTCGGATTTTTTCTTTCGTTCATCGGTTACATTTTAGTGCCGGCAATTGGACCGCGTTTTACTCTTCACAACTTTGCAGCAACTAACTCTGAGATGCCCGGTTTATTCGTAACAAATTTTTTGCGCGAGGTTGTCAATGCAGGCGAGTCGATCCCTTCAGGTACATCGAACCCGGCATTATTGGTTCAGCGGGATTGTTTTCCCAGCGGACATGCTCAAATGACTTTGCTTGTTATGTTTCTATCGGTAAAATTTAAGAGCAAGCTAAAATGGTTTTTCATTGTTGACGGAACGCTTTTGATTTTCGCAACCGTTTACCTTCGATATCATTACGTAATCGATCTGATTGGCGGAATTCTTTTTATGATTTTTACGTTGTGGAGCGGAAAGTATATTTACGGATGGTGGCGCGATATTAGGAAGAATTAACTATTTACCGGATTATTTTTCTTGCTCTTACTCTTGCTCATAATCTTCCTTAAAAAGCATGAGTAAGATTACGATCAAGAGCAAGAATTAAATCTTTCCGGCATCAACTTTATGAATTATTTCCACGATGAGAGAGAAATATCTATCCAGAGAACAGTTTGCATCTTCTCTTAAATAGCAATTACCATCTTCTTGAGCGCGACACTTAACACAAACGTTCTCGCGCAACTTATCATGATAGTCTTGCATCTTTTTCGAATCAACGCTGTGAACAGTCTCAAGGATTTGCGGGAAGAACAGTTCTACTGCGCATGTTTCTTTTGCGTTAAGCGTGCAGAAACCTTTCTCGTTGGAGTCGACACAGATTGAACAAACATTTTCTTTTATCGCCTTTAGATATTTATCCATAAATTTGTCCCAGCAATTCTTAAGAAAAATTACAGATTAGTTTCAATAAATGGAAGTCACAAATAAAAAAACCCAGGTGAAGAGAATCTTTGATTCAATTTCTCACCGTTATGATTTTCTGAACCATTTCTTAAGTGCCGGAGTTGATGTTTACTGGCGCAAGAAAGCGATCCGGCTTTCCGGTATATCGGATCAAGCTAAATTATTAGACATTGCATGCGGAACCGGAGATTTTGCAATCACTGCAAAAAAGTTTGACGTGCAATCAATTGTCGGTGCTGACCTCTCACTGAATATGTTAACACTCTTCAAAAAGAAGGCGGATTGGATCTGCGGCAATGCTGTTGAAACAGTCGCGGAACATTTGCCGTTCAAAGACCGCTCATTCACAAATATCACAATTGCATTCGGTGTGCGCAACTTTTACGACATACCGCAAGCTTTCCAATCGTTCCACAAAATACTTTCCACCGGCGGGAAGGTTACGGTTTTGGAATTCCGTTTGCCGGAAAATTCTTTCGTGAGAAATTTCTATCTGTTTTATTTCAACAAGATATTACCGTTCATCGGTCGGATAATTTCAAATGATAAAGAAGCATATACTTATCTTCCGGAATCTGTAGGCGAGTTTGATAGGAAAGTTGATCTCGTTGCAATCTTCAAGACAAGCGGTTTCACGCGAGTCGAAAAACATTCACTCACGTTTGGATTGGTTCAAGTTGTAATTGCAGAAAAATAACCCCCCTTACCTTCCCCATCAACTTAAGGGAAGGATACAAGAAGGGTTCAACAATTATCATTTATACTTCTTTTCTATTTCTTCAACTTTATTTCGTTTGTAATCCGAAACACCAACCATCAAACCGGCTGTTGTTACCACTGCACCAACAATTTGGTAACCGGTAACGTCTTGACCGAAGAAAATCATCACGAACGGGATTATTGCAAGATAAACATTTGTGTATGGCACCCAGAAGTGCGCGGAGAACTTTGCAAGTTTGAAAAATCCGAAGCTGTAGATGTATCCGCTTAGCCCGGCAAGAACAACGAATAAAATCGGCCACCAATTGTTGGGAATGATTGTCCCTTTGAATAATGAAAAGAACCTATTGTAATCCACTCCGGCAAATGTACTTTCAATTTTACTTTCGGTTTCTTTCGGCAAATCTTTTTTCAAAATATATTCTCCGCCCACCTTCTGATAATTTTCAAGCAAGAATGATTTTTTCGATTCATCTACTTTTGCAAGAACTCTGTTTTCAAATGTCGCGGCTTTCACATTATCCGGAATGTTAGCGCGCATCCAAGTGCCGATAAAAGGAATGATAAAAAGCGCCGATGTTATGAAAACCATTTTCCAAATTTCCCGCCATACAACAAGTGCATTCGGTCCCACTCCCTTCAGCGCCGTCTGAACAGTTTTGTTATTTAGAATTTGCTGCGAGCAAAGACAGCAGTTTATAATTATCAACCATAGTATTGCAGTTGAATCCAATATTTGACTCGGATCCGTATGTTCTCCAATCATACGCGGGATGTACGGTACCGCAAGACCAAGTACAACCAAAAAAATTCCAATCCAATGTTCTTTACGAATCGAAGCTTTGAACATGAATTTTCCGAAGAACGGCAGGAACGCTAAATAAACATTAACATAAGGAGCGAAGATGTGAGGAGAATAATAACGCGGCAAATAAAAGAATCCCACATTCTCGATTACGCCGGTGAAAGCACAAATCATAATTGTAATCATAGAGATAACTCCAGGCCAGAGATATCTCATTTTTTTACCGCGCGCAACTTCGATAATCACAGCTACAACAGCCCATGCAAGTTTTGAAATTTCGCGCCACCAAGTCATAACACCGGGTGAGACTCCAACTTCTTTATTGCCGACGAATCTTGGCTGATTACCCATCCAGTTCAATAGATATTGGCCACCAAGAGCTCCGTTTATAATTGACAGCCATACGATCAACAGCAACCATTCCATAGAACAAAGTCCTCAACTACTTGAACAATTAGTAATTAATTTATGTCAAAGCTTCAAGAGAGAAAATTTTACGCCGCACGAATGACGTCGAATTTATTTGCGCTCATGAAGTTTCATCAATTGCTCTTTCATTGGGGCGATTGATTTTGCCCGGTGACTAATTTTATTTTTCTCATCGAGTTCCAATTCCGAAATTGTCCGATCGAATCCGTCCGGAATAAATATGGGATCGTAACCAAACCCGTTTTTACCGCGCGGTTCTTTTATGATGCGTCCGTTTAATTCACCAATGGCTTCAATTTCGTTTTTGCCGTCGTAGAAAACTGTATAGCTTATAAATTTTGCTCGATGCGGTTCCGAAAAATCTTTAAGCTCACCAATAACTTTTATATTGTTATCGTCGTAAGTACACTTCTCCCCGGCGTAACGCGCAGAGTACACACCGGGTCTTCCGTCAAGCTGTTCAATAGCTAAACCGGAATCGTCAGCGATAACCGGAACGTTGTAAATTTTATAAATCGTCTTTGCTTTTATGTGGGCGTTCTCTTGAAATGTTGCGCCGGTTTCAGGAACGTCAATATTATTTCCGAGGTCGTAGAGAGAAATTATTTCGAACGGTGAGTTTGCAAACAATGCTTTTACTTCTTCAGCCTTTCCTTTGTTCTGCGTAGCAAATATTATTTTCAATAGAATTCCTATTTACCGTTTTTACATATGATGAACCGTTTCAGTTTCTTTTCAACAGTTCAGTGAGTTCTTTTTTCCCTTCGGCAATGAGTTCGTTCTCATCGTAGAGCAGACAATTGCCGTTTTCAGAAACTAATTTTCCGTCGATCAACACGGCTTTAACATTTTCTTTTGAAGCCGAATACACGATAGCAGAATAAATCCGGTCATCTTCAGTAAGCCCATGAGCGTTAATTTCTTGAATCGGCTGATCTGCCTTTTCAAGATCGAGCAGAACCAAATCGGCTTTCTTTCCGACTTCAATACTTCCGATTTCATTTTCAACGTGAAGCGCTTTCGCACCTTCGATAGTTGCCAATCGGAAAACAGTTAACGCATCCATCGCAGTAGGCCCGTGAATCGGTTTCTGAATCAATGCAGAGTGACGCATTTCAGTGAAGACGCTCAACGTGTTGTTGCACGGCGCGCCATCTGCACCGAGCGAAACTGAAATCCCTTCTTTAATAAATCGCGGAACCTCAGCAATTCCAGAACCGAGTTTCAGATTTGAGGACGGGCAGTGAGCAACGCGAACAGAATTGTTTTTCAGCGATTTAATTTCACTATCATTCAGATGGATGCAGTGAGCCAGCACCGTGTAGGAATCGAGCACGCCGATTGAATTGAAGTATTCGATATTTTCTTTTCCGGTTAATTTTCGAACGGTCTCAACTTCTTTTTGATTTTCAGAAGAATGTGTATGAAAAATCGAGCTGGGAAATTCTTTCATCATCTCCTTGGTTTCTTTGAGAAGTTTTTCCGTGCATGATAAAACAAACCGCGGTGCAAAACCAAACTTAACTTTTCCGCCGTTCGAATCATGATAGGTCTTAGCCAAATCATGCGTCATTTTCAGATTCCAATCAGTTGTTTCCCTGAATGAAGGATACAGTTCGTTTTGATCCATCATGCAATTACCCGAAAATGCTCGAATGCCGCTCCAAATCAATTCTTCAAATATCACTTCTTGATGACGCAGCGTTCCCATATCCAAGATTGTTGTGGTGCCGCCGGAAAGCAAATCGTGCAAACCAAGGCGCACAGAAACACGAAGAGAATTTTTTGTGTGGGCATTTTCGAAAGGGAAAATTCTTTTCTGAAGCCAATCGAGCAATTCCATATCATCCGCCAAACCGCGAAACAAGGTTTGACATAGGTGAATGTGTGTTTGAACAAATCCGGGTATCAGCGTGTAACGGGAATAATCCAAAACTTCACCATCGTACTTAGAGATATTTACATCTTTGAGTGAAACGATTCTTTCAACCTTTCCTTCAATAATTTCAACCGCATGGTTACGAAGTACGGTGTTCTTAGCATCAGCAGTTACAATTCGGTTAGCTAATAAAAGTTTACGTTTCATTTTTTATTTTTCTCGGCAAAAATTTCATCCATTTTTTCGACGGCATAACGCAAGTGAGGAATTACAATCGATCCGCCGACAATAAGCGCAACATTAAATGTTTCGTATAGTTCCTGTTGTGTTGCGCCTTCTTGAATCGACCTATCGACGTGATACAGAATGCAATCGTTGCATCGCAACGCCATCGAAACGGCAAGCCCCATTAGTTCTTTCGTCTTGGCGTTCAAGGCGCCGTCAATATAAGCTTTGTTATCGAGAGCAAAAAATTTGTTGAAGTCTCTGAAACCGGAGTTTAGAATTCTTTCGTTCATTTCTGCGCGGTAAGTTCTAAATTCATTTACTGTCGATTTCATTTTATCTCCTATTTCCTTTTCAATTCTTTCTTCAAAAATTTTCCGGTAATGCTTTGATTGTTCTCCGCAATTTCTTCGGGCGTACCGGCAGCAATTATATTTCCGCCGTGTTCTCCTCCTCCCGGACCAAGATCAACTACATAATCAGCAACTTTAATAACGTCAAGATTATGTTCAACAACTATTACGGTGTTGCCTTTATCAACCAACTGATTCAACACTTTCAATAAAATGTTTACATCTTCAAAATGCAAACCGGTTGTTGGTTCATCGAGGATGTAAATTGTCTTACCGGTTCCAACTTTGCTCAACTCCGTTGCCAGCTTAACGCGCTGCGCTTCGCCGCCGGAAAGAGTTGTTGCCTGCTGACCCAACTTAATATAACCAAGACCAACATCATTAATGGCTTTTATTTTTCTTTGAAGCGCCGGAAGGTCTTCGAAGAAATTAACTGCGTCCTCAACGCGCATTTCCAAAATATCCGAAATCGATTTTGTCTTGTACAAAATTTCCAGTGTCTCGCGGTTGTAACGTTTGCCGTTACAAACCTCGCACAAAACGTAAACATCGGGAAGAAAATTCATCTCGATTTTTTTCAGTCCGTCTCCTTCGCATTCGTCGCATCTGCCGCCGGAGACATTAAAACTGAACCTTCCCGGTGTGTACCCACGCATCTTCGATTCAGGCAATTGAGCAAACAGATCGCGGATGTGTGTAAACAATCCTGTGTACGTTGCGGGATTCGAGCGCGGCGTTCTACCAATCGGCGATTGATCGATCTCGATTATCTTATCTATGTTCTCGAGGCCTTTAATTTTTTCGTAAGGCAGAGGCATAACTTTGGAATCATAAATCTTTCTCATCAAAATCTTCACGAGCGTTTCATTGATGAGAGAAGATTTTCCGGAACCGCTTACGCCGGCAATCGAAGTAAAAGTACCGAGAGGAATTTTTAACTTAATATCTTTAAGATTATTCCCTTTTGCGCCGATAAGCTCGATGAATTTACCATTGCCTTTTCTTCTTTCCGGTTTGAACTCAATCCGCTTTTTATTTTTTAGGTAGTCCAACGTTAGCGACTGCTCACCGTTTTTTGAATTTACGATTCCTTCAGTATCACCGTGAATGCAGACCTCGCCGCCGTGCTCGCCGGCGCGCGGTCCAAGATCAACGATGTAATCTGAGTTCTCGATTGTCTCGCGATCATGTTCAACAACTATTACGGTGTTCCCGAGATCGCGAAGATCCTTAAGCGAGTTTATCAGTTTTATGTTATCTGCTTGATGAAGACCAATGCTCGGTTCATCTAGAACATAAAGTACTCCCGCTAATTGCGAACCGATCTGTGTCGCCAATCTGATCCGTTGTGACTCTCCGCCGGAAAGTGTTCTCGCGGAACGATCAAGAGTTAGATAATCCAAGCCGACGTTCAGCAGAAATTCCAATCGCGAGTTAATTTCCTTTAGAATTTGTCGTGCAATAATTGCTTCGCGCGGTTTCAGTTTGAGCGCAGAGAAAAAAGTTTTCGCTTTTTCAATTGAAAGCGACGTAGCACTTGCAATGTTCAAACCATTTATTGTTACCGAAAGCGATTCCTTCTTTAACCTTCCTCCGTTGCAAGTGGAACACGTTAACGTATTCATGAACGATTCTGCCCATTCGCGGATTTTGTTGGAAGAAGTATTGTCGTAATAGTGCTTGATGTAATTAATCAACCCGTTGAACTTGTGCATGTATGTGACTGTCTTACCGCCGCTGTACGTATAAGTAAACGGAATTTTTTCTTTCGTACCGTTCATTAAAACATCAAGTTGTTCCTTAGAAAGATTTTTTAAAGGAGTGTCGTAGTTAAAATTAAATTTTTGTGAAATGACTTCAAGCTGATTGAAGAACCAAACACTGCGCGGCTTACCAAGCGGCGCTAGGGCTTCTTCGTTAATCGATTTTTCCCAATCCGGAATAATCAGATTTATATCCAATTCTTTCTTCTCGCCCAGTCCGTCGCAATCCGGACAAGAACCGTACGGTGAGTTAAATGAGAACGAGTTCGGCGCAAGTTCCGGAAAACCGATTCCGCAATGGGCACACGCAAAGTTGCGGCTGTAGTTGTAGTCTTCACCTCCATCGTTCACCATTATGTTGCCGTTTCCGTAATTCAACGCAACTTCAATCGATTCTGTAATTCTGTGCCGTGCTTTTTCATTTACCTTTATCCGGTCAACAACGATTTCGATATCATGAGTTTTGTACCGATCAGCTTTCAGAGATTCTGTTAGTTCGGTAATTTCACCATCGATGCGGACGCGTACGAATCCATCCGCTAAAATTTCTTGAAAGAGTTCGCGGTAATGTCCTTTTCGTCCTCTCACGACAGGCGCTAAAATCATTACTCTTTTTTCGGGAAACTTTTCAATGATGGAATCAATGATTTGATCCGTCGATTGTTTTTCAACCGGTCTTCCGCAATTGTAACAATGAACCGTTCCAACGCGCGCGTATAACAATCTCAAGTAATCATAAATTTCCGTGACAGTACCGACCGTTGAACGGGGATTTCCGTGAGTAGATTTTTGTTCGATTGAAATCGCCGGACTTAAACCTTCTATAAGATCGACATCCGGTTTTTCAAGAACGCCGAGGAATTGACGCGCGTACGCGGAGAGCGATTCAATATATCGTCGTTGACCTTCGGCATAAATCGTATCGAATGCTAACGACGATTTTCCGCTTCCGGACAAACCGGTTATCACAACAAATGAGTCGCGCGGAATTTCGAGATCAATATTCTTTAGATTGTGTTCGCGTGCGCCTTTTATTATTATTTTATTTGTAGATTCCATTTAGATAAATTTCTGCAGTTCGAAAGGTTATTCTAAGAATTGCGTGAGCTAAAATCAATTTTTATTGATATAAAAAATTATGCTGAAACTTCCTTCTACTATCAAAACACTGGAATCTGAATCCGAGTTCAGATTAAAAGAGAAAGGTTCAACATTTCTTTCAATCTCTAAACCGGTTGAAAACGAAGCCGAAGCCAGTACTTTTCTAAACTCAATTCGAAAAAAATTTTACGACGCAACCCATCATTGTTATTCATACAAATTTGTTGACGGACAATTCAAATATTCCGATGACGGTGAGCCGAACGGAACCGCCGGAATCCGGATATACAATGCGCAAAATCATTTCGAGTTGACTAACCTTGTTACAGTCGTCGTAAGATATTTTGGAGGCACAAAGCTTGGCGTTGGTCCGTTGGGTAAAGCTTATTACGAAGCGTCATTCCAAAATTTTGGTTCATCAATAGTAATTGAGAAACTTTTGTATCAGCATGTCGAAATAAGTTACCGGTTTGATCAATCAAAAACTGTTCATCATATTATCTCCAAGTACTCAGCGTTGATTCGGAATTCACTATATGAGCCCGCGCCAAAGATAGAATGTCTCGTTCCTATCGATCATGTAAAAAAAATTAACGGAGAAAAAGACTCGCTTCATCAAGCCGGAATTCATATCGATTTGAAAGAGAGTTTTGAATACATCAAAAAGTAAGTTTTTGCTACTTAACCGTAGAATTAAACCGTAGAATTAATATTGACAAAACATTCCGATTTACTTATTTTTATTTAAGGATAAGAGGCTCCCCTAAGTCTTTGATGATACATTAACCAAAATAAATCTTTGAGGTCTTAAATGATTTATACCAAAACCGGTGAATACGCAATAAGAGCAATACTCTTCTTGGCGCGCCAGTCCAAAGAAAGCTTGATCATGTCTTCCGAAATTGCAAAGAGAGAAGACATACCGGCTCATTATTTAGCAAAAATTTTGCAACGAATGGCTAAATACGGATACGTGGATTCATTCAAAGGCAGGGGCGGCGGATTCAAAATAACTGAACTCGCTAAAAAAAGTTCGATACTGGAAATCGTTGAACGTGTCGAGGGTCCGGTTATTAATTTGAAATGTGTTACCGGATTGAAAGAATGTTCTGATGAAAATCCTTGTCCGCTTCATGAAGAATGGGCGGATTTGAGAAATCGAATTTACAATCTCATTTCCAGCAAATCGGTTCAAGAAGTTGCTGACAAATATTCGGAGACTTTGAAAAGAGTTAAATAAATGATTACAGTTCAGTTTGCTTGGAGCTTGGAAGATTTCTTTCAAGCTCTTTTCTTTTTAAAGATATGATTCAAACCAGCGACTATTTATTCTTCACATCGTTGAAGTAAAGTTTAAGATAGCTCAAATCGAAACAAAGAAGATTTAGGTTGGAAAGCGATTGCTGAGAAAGTTGAAAATATTTTTCAGCAAAAACCGATTGTATGAACTCCGAATCCGATGAGATCAAGTCACTAAGCAAATTCTTAACCTTTTCAATGACTTGAGTGTATTCCTCAACAGCTTTTATAAAATATTCCTCATCAACAGTACTGTTTTTCTTTTGAACAACATTTAGAAGTCCAGCAGAAAACTTTGCATTGAAAGAAATTTCTTCCAGAAGCTGCATTTTGTTTTTGGAAGCAGCAAGGTCAATCAACCTTTCCAAGTCGTCGCGGAAATTTATCCTTCCGCCGGAAAGTTTATCAACTGCGTTTAATATTTCCGATGTCTTAACCAATGTTAGACTTTGATCCCAATGCCGATGCCGTCGCCAACTGGTATAATAGCGGACTTAATTGCCGTACTGTTTAGAAATGTGTTATTGAACTCGCGGATTATTCTTGTAGAATTCTGATATTCAGTTGGGACTGACTTTGCTGCGGCATAACCTTTCCATAAGAGGTTATCAACGAAAATGACGCCGCCTTTTTTTAGAATCATTAACGAAAGCAGAAATAGTTTTTCATAATCTTGTTTATCGGCGTCAAGAAAAATGAAGTCGTAAACTTTATCTAACCGCGGCATAACTTTCAGCGCATCGCCTTCAATAATGTTAATTATCGATCCGAGTTTAGCTCTCTTAATAAAACCTTTCGCCAATTTGATGTTGGGTTTACTTTTTTCAATTGTATTCAGCGATGCATTTTTGCGCAGCAGTCGCGCTATTTTTATTGATGAGTAGCCGATTGCAGTCCCAATTTCTAAAACGTTTTTCGGCTTTTGGATTTGAATTATCAGTTCCAGAAGTTCAGCGGATTTCCAATCAAGTATTGGAACTTTATTAGCGGCGGCAAAGTCTTCCATCTCTAAGATCAACGGGTCTTCCGGCAATCTCAGTTTTCTTAAGTATTCAATTTGTTCCGCGTGGATGATGTCAGGCATGTCAACCCTTCTCATTTCAGCAGAATCATTTTCTTCGTCAAAATATTCCCTTGAATCTTCAAGACGTAAAAATATGGGCCGCTTGCAACAACTTGCCCGTTATCGTTTCGTCCATCCCAAAGCAAAGAATTTTTGCCAGAAACCGCTTGCCCGGCAAAAAGCGTTCGTACTGACTGGCCAAGCGAATTGTAAATTCTGACGTCGGCTTGCGAATTAACCGGCGAGTAAAATTCAATCCGGGTACCAAGATTAAACGGATTCGGATAATTTTGAACCAGCGAATAATCGGTTGGTACTTGTTCTACAATTGTCTTTTTCGGATCGTAGCTAATTAATAGATCACCATAGGTGAAAACATAAGCCCCAACAGACGGTTCTCTAACGATTGCACTGCTGTTGGTTTGGTACTGAAAATAAAATTTAACCGAATCTCCGCTTGTCGCAAGTGGAAGGCTATAATTATATTTTATTTTGCCGTCATAATTCATAGAGACTGACTGTGCCGAACCATTTCCTATTTTATATTTCAGCACAACCGTTTGAGAATTAACGCCATTTGCGTTAATAAATATTTTGTTCAGATTGAAAATGTTGTTGTTAGAACTGAGATTCGGAAAAGCAACTACTCTCGCAGCAGAAATTAAACCGTAGCCGTAATTGTTATCTGGAGAAGAAACTCGGTCTCCGCATTCTATAAATGTTTTTCTGATCTGACGGTTTGTTAAATGCGGGTAAACGGATTTCAGCAAAGCGCCTACTCCCGCAGCAATTGGTGTTGCAAACGATGTTCCGCTACCCGTGCTGTAAATCGTAGTTCCTGCCCTAGCACTCACGTCGGAAATTCCCATCGCACAAACTTCCGGTTTGATTCTGCCGTCCGAAGTTGGACCTCGGCTGCTGAACGAAGCTAAAAGATTATTTCTATCAACAGCACCAACGGTTATCATATTCGGTGCGTCGCCGGGTGAAACAATATAATGCCAAGCATTATTACCTTCGTTACCGGCAGCAGAAAAAGTTGTAACTCCTCTATCAAATGCAAGGTTGGCTGCTTTGGCAACAATTGTAGTTTGTCCGTTCATATCGGCATATGTATATGATGTCTGCCCGGGATCAAACTCGCTGTAACCAAGCGAACTGCTTGTAATATCAACTCCCAATCCTTCCATCCATTCCAACGCAACAGCGTAGTTATCTTCTTCCACGTGAGTTTCTGTGGGCACATATTCTGTTTTAGCTAAAATGTAGTTTGCGTTGAATGCCGGTCCGATCAAATAGCCGGGAGCGAATCCGCCGATAATAGAAAGTACCGACGTGCCATGACTGTCTTGATCGCCGCTGTCGCCGGTTTGGTTTGCTGTTACGGAATCATGTTGAACAAAATCATATTCTTTCAAAATTTTTATTTGGTTAAAAGCCGGATGTGTCTTCCAACGGAATCCCGAATCGAGCAGACCGATTGTAACTCCAGCACCGGTAATCCCGAGGTCATGCACGGTTGGAATATCAGAAAGTGTGTCTTGAGTTAATGATGCGCCGTAATCTAATGAGTAAGATGATTTCTTCAACGAGTTGGTCGGTTGCGGCTGAAAAGGTACGTTCGATTCATTACTGTCAAAATAAAAAATGCCGACTGGGACAACTTTTTGAACGAACGGCAAATTTCTAATTTGATTTATCTGTTCCGCCGAGAGATAAGACGTAACGGCATTAAACCATTTCAGCAGGTTTTCAATTTTAACGCCGAGACTTTTTATTTGATCAACATAACCATCATTGAGCGGAAGGTCTTCGTACGTGATGTAGTTATCGCCCATGACAGCTTTGCGTCGTTCGATGGCTTTGGATGAAAGTTCTTCCTCCGCAAGTTTGTAAAGCGATGAAGTCTTTTCAAGTTTAGTGGAAGGAGAAACGCCTTTGTCTTTAAAGTAGATAAAATATTTTGTCTGCGCGTTCAAGGTTGACAACAAAATCAGTCCAATCAAAAAAGAAAACAAATATTTCATCGTTCACCTTTCGCTTTTTGTAAAAACAAGATAGCAAAGTTTAAACCGAAATCTCAATGGACTAATTTTGCAATTCTTCCCAGTCTAACCGAGCCGAGAAGATTGAAAAAATCCGAGAACGGAATGCTTGGGTCCCACGACCAATAGATCAAGAATGCTTCTCCGGCAATTTTATCGCGAGGTACAAAACCCCAGAATCTGCTGTCGGCGCTGTCGTCGCGGTTATCACCCATCATGAAGTAGTAATCTTTTGTGAGCGTGTAAGATTTTACCGGCTTGCCGTCAATCATAACTTGATTGCCTTCAACAGTAACAGCCAACCTTCCCAATTCCCGATCGATAATTATGCGCCACTTTTCAACGTTGTCCGTTGTTAAGTTAATCACTTGACCTTTTCTTGGGACAACAATCGGTCCGTAATTATCTTCGTTGAATTCACTGCCCTTAGGAAAGATACGCGGGTTTGGAATTCCCTTCGGTGTGCAATAATTATTTATGTATTGAATGTGTGCCGGGCGATGTGCTTCCTTCCCATTCACAAAAACTACTTTGTCAACAATTTCTATCGTATCTCCCGGAACACCGATACACCGTTTCACATAGTTTGTAATCTCGGCAGCATTCAAATCGTCTCTGTCGCCAGGATATTCGAACACCACAATATCGCCTCGGCGCGGCTCATGAATTGCCGGAAGTTGAAAATAAGGAAGCGCAATATCTGTAAATGGAATACTTCTGGGTGACGAAGATCCATAGATGAATTTATTCACAAAGAGGAAATCACCAACCATAATCGTACTTTCCATCGAACCGGTTGGTACGCGGGACGTTTCAATAAAAAATGTTTTGATTAGGAATGCAGCAACAGCTGCGAACAACAAATTTTTCCAGAACTCAATAAACTTTTGCTTTTGAGTTTTAACAACCGGTTTCTTTGTTTCTTTCTTTTCTTCATTGCTGGATAATGCCATTACATCTTCCCAAAATTTTTCAAATCAATATTTAATTTCTTGCCTTAAACTTACTCGTGCTCTTGATCTTGCTCTTATTCATTCGTCAATCTGCAACACAGCCAAAAATGCTTCTTGCGGAATTTCAACGTTGCCGACTTGCTTCATCCGTTTCTTACCTTCTTTCTGTTTCTCCAATAATTTTCGTTTACGTGTAATATCACCGCCGTAACATTTTGCCAAAACATTTTTCCGCAGCGCTTTCACATTAGTTCTCGAAATTACTTTGGCGCCGATTGCCGCTTGAATCGCAATCTCAAACATCTGGCGCGGTATCAAATCCTTCAGCTTCGAACAAACCTTTAATCCCCAGCTGTAAGATTTTTTTTCATGAACAATTATTGAAAGAGCGTCAACTTTTTCACCGTTAAGCATGATATCTATCTTCACCAAATCCGATTGCCTGTAACCGATAAATTCGTAATCGAACGAAGCATAACCGCGCGAAATCGATTTCAGTTTATCGTAGAAATCAAAAATTATTTCTGAAAGAGGAAACTCAAACTGAATATCTGCACGCGTCGGATCGATGTAAGTTGTGTTCTTATATACACCCCTTTTTTCAATCGCAAGCTGCATTAAGTTCCCGACATATTCGCTCGGTGTAACAATCTGCGCTTTAACAAACGGCTCTTCAACGCGCTCAATATCTCCTTGTGGAGGCATCTCTGCCGGATTATCGACAATAACTTTTTCGCCATCGCGCTTAAATACCCAGTACTCAACGTTCGGCAAAGTTGTTACGATAGATTGATTGAACTCCCGTTCCAACCGCTCTTGAACGATTTCCATGTGAAGCATTCCGAGAAAACCGCATCTGAAACCGAATCCTAATGCGGCAGAAGTTTCGGGAGAATAACTTACCGACGAATCGTTCAATCGGTATTTTTCAAGCGCCTCGCGAAGGTTCTCGTAATCGTCGGAATCTGTTGGATACAATCCGCTGAACACCATCGGTTTAATTTCTTTGTAACCGGGCAACGGAATATCCGAACCGTTACGGAGATGAGTAACCGTATCGCCCACTTTTGTATCGTGAACGTCCTTGATTCCCGGAATAAGGTAACCGACATTACCAGCTTTCAGTTCGTTCGTTTTGATGCGTCCCAACCTCAGCGTGCCGACTTCTTCTGCAAGATATTTTTTGTCGTTAGCAAAAAATTTAATCTCATCCTTTTCTTTGATAGTGCCGTTGAATACTCTGATGTATGCAACAGCGCCGCGGTACGAATCAAAAACGGAATCGAAAATCAAAGCTTGAAGCGGTGCGTTTTCATCGCCTTTGGGAGCCGGAATTTTTTGAACTATCGTTTCCAACATTTGTTCGATTCCGATTCTCTGTTTGGCGCTGGCAAGAATTATATCTTCCTTCTTGCAGCCGATCAAATCGATAATCTGGTTCGAGACCGTTTCAACCATCGCACTTGGAAGATCAATTTTATTTATGACGGGAATAATTTCTAAACCGGCATCGATTGCCATGTAAAGGTTGCTGATGGTTTGCGCTTCTACACCTTGCGCAGCATCGACAATAAGAATTGCGCCCTCGCACGCGGCGAGTGAACGCGACACTTCATAGGAAAAGTCAACGTGTCCCGGTGTATCGATGAGATTGAGAGTATAAATTTCGCCGTCATTAGCCGGGTACTTCATCTGGATGGCGTGCGACTTAATTGTTATGCCGCGTTCCCGCTCCAAATCCAAACTATCGAGCAGTTGTTCTTTGGCTTCGCGCTTAGAAACTGTGTGGGTGAACTCTAATAAACAATCGGCAATCGTAGATTTGCCGTGATCTATGTGTGCAATTATGCAAAAATTTCGAATGTAGTTCATACTTTATGATTTTAGGTGCGAAAATATATGAAAATGACGAGGGTATTACAATTTAACGTTACAGAGAAACAAAGCGGCTGTGGAATTGCTGCTTCATTTTTTGTCACCGCCCTTTTTCTTAATTTTGAACCGAACTAAAAGCGTTGAAGATGAAAAAGTATTTGATGTTGTTGATGGTGTTGCTCTCGGCAAAAATTTTTTCGCAGACGGATTCATCTACGGTTGCAAAAGATTCTATCCGCGCGCTTAATGCCGATGTCGTTACCAAGATTCAGTTGAGTTCGCCAATCGTTTCAACACCTCTGATTTGGAATCATAAAATTTTCGCCGTTGATAAGTCCGGCACGGTCTCATGTTACGATTCCACTGCCGCGCCGGTTTGGAAAACCAATCTCTCAGTTGACATCACCACAAAACCGATGATTGCCGATGATGTCCTTATAGTTGGAAGTGTTAACGGAGACATATTCGCAATCGATCCGAAAACCGGTAATCAGTTTCAATCGATCGGGCTTGATAGAAAAATCAGCACGGAAATAATTCCGTTTAGTTATCAAGGAAACATTGCGTTGGCAATGCCGAAGTCGAGCGGATCAAAAACCGCGATACTCTTCGGAACAGAAGACGGGAAGATTCATTGTTACGATCTTGAAACTCTGCAAGAATACTGGACCAACCCGGACGCGAAAGGCACCGTTAGCGGCGCACCGGTTTACGCGAATAACAAAATACTTTTTACAAGCAGCGACGGATTTCTTTACTGCATAGATGCAAACAACGGATTGCTGATTTGGCGTTGGAAAGAAAGCGCTGAATCAAGTTTTGCGGGTTCGAATATTTTAACAGACGGTAAAACAGTTTACGCAGTTTCGAATGACAATGTTGTTTTCGATATCGATCTGCTTCTAGGCAAACTTGTCTGGAAATCCAAAAATGTTAATGCGCTGCCGCCGCTGAATCTTTCACAAGATTTCAAAACACTATTCGTTGTGACTAAAGATAAAAAGTTGATGATCGTCTCTGCGGTGCAAGGTAAGCTGGTCAAAGATGTTAAGATGGATGTCCCGTTCGACAGCACCGGTTCAATCGCAATTGAAAACGGAAAAAAGATTTTGTTCTCTCGAAGCGGCAGCATTTTTCAACTTAACGAAAAATTTAAGGAAGAAGAGATAATTAGTCTTGGCGCTTCGCAGATAAATTATTTCATCAAGATCGACAATGACAAATTTCTTTGTTCCAATCTCCAAGGTACAGTTGTAATTTTCAAACTGAGGCAGTCCGCCTCGGCAAACCGGAGGCGAGACGCGCAGTGAGAAACTTTGACGGTTTTATTTTCGATATTGACGGAACGCTTGCATCAACCCACGATTTGATTTTCGCTTCATTCAATCACGTCGCTCATAAATATCTTCACCGCACATTCACAAATGAAGAAATCAGTTCGCTCTTCGGTCCGACCGAAGATGTGATTTTGAAAGAATGGATGAAAGAAGACTACGAGCGCGCACGGGAAGATTATTTTGATTTTTATTCAAGCCAGCACGATGAAATGGCGAACGTTTTTCCGGGAATCGTTGAAGCGTTGAAACTGATCAAATCAAAAAAACTGCCGATTGGTATTTACACCGGCAAAGGAAAAGACTCTTCGATAATCACGCTGCGTCAGATCGGTGTATTTGATATGTTTGACATCGTTATCACCGGCGACGACGTGGAAGAACATAAACCGTCACCGGAAGGAATTAATAAGTTTGTCGGCAAATTTAGCTTAGACCCGCAAAGAGTTTTGATGATTGGCGATGCTATCCATGATGTAAAAGCAGCAGCAAGTGCCGGCGTAAAATGCGCTTTAGTTTTGTGGGACACTTATTCGAAAGAAAAATATTCGAATGTCACTGCGGACTATATCTTCAATACAGTAGATGAACTGACGCGCTTTTTAGAAATAAATTTAGGCTGAATGTTCGAAAAGCAATTTCCAATCTCTGTTAGACATAAACCAAATCTTGTTTAATATAATTAAACATTTTGGGATTAAGCGCATTTGGAGTAACCAGATCAACTTGGACGCCAAGAATTTGTTCCAACTCATCGCCAAGCAAAACGAAATCCAATCCGATTGGTTTTTCAAATTCAACTAAAATATCTATATCGCTAAGTTCACGCGCTTCATTTCTTGCTACAGAACCGAAAATTCCGAACCGTTTAACACCATACGTTTCCTTAATTCGGTACTGATGTGTTGCAAGTAGCTTTTTTATTTCTGATAATTTTTTCATAGAACTTCTATTTTCAGCTAATACAAAAATAAGAAAATTCTCTATAGGACGATGTTATAATTTCATGCACAAAAATCCATTCTCATCGCTTCTATAGAGTTGTCTTTTATTTTCTTGCCAGCCACACATCGGGATTTTGGTAATTCCTCTCGCTCCAAATTTCGAAATGAAGAATGTTGCCTTCAAGACTTTCGTTGACACTACCGATGGGATTTCCGGCTTTGATGCGTTCGCCTTCCTTCACGGAAATGTTGGCAACATGGCCATAAACGGTTCTGTATTCATCACGATGGGTAATAATAACAACGCTTCCGTAGCCCGGTATCCAATCGATTGCGGAAACAATTCCTTCTGCAACGGCACGGACACTTTCTTTTCCGCGGACGGCAATGTCAATTCCGTAATTAAGCGTGACTGTATTCAGTTTTTCATTTTTGTTTTCGCCGAAATCGCGGACCACTCTTCCCTCTCTAATTGGCCAGCTTAATCTTCCTTTGAGCTGCCCAAAGTTTTGGAAGCCGCTGTAGTCAAAGTCTTGAACATTCTTTTTCATGTTCATTTTGTTTTCGTGCGCTTTAGCTTTTCGTTCTCGCTCCGCTTCGATAAGTTTCGCAATTAAATTTTTAATAACAATTTCTGCGCGCCGTTTAGAAGAAATTTCTGCGGCAATTGATTTTTTGTCTTTCTTCAATACAGCAAGAAGCTCTTTTTTCTCTTTTTCTTTTTGTTTGAGCGATTCCTGTTCCGTCATTTTCTGATTGACGAGATTCTGTTTCGTTTCTTTTTCATCGACCAGCCGTAGTCTTAATTCGTTGAGCTGTTCACGACTTGTTTTTAACTGACCCAACGCTTTGGCGTTTTCATCTGAGACATACTGCAAATATTTGTAACGTTGAACAGCTTGGTTAAAAGATTCAGCATTGAAAACGAAACGCCACATCGAAAGCCCGCGGTTCTTATAAACCCAAACAACATAGCGCGCATAACTTTCTTTCAAATTTTTAATACGGTTCTCAATGCTGTCAATTCTCATCTGGATTTGCCCGATAGCAATTTCTTTTTCGTTCTCTTCGGCTAAAAGGTTGTTGATCAGATTATTCAACAAAAGGTTTTGGCGGTTAAGGTTTTCAAGAGTTTGAAGAGATTCTCTCTCCGTTCGAGATTTGTTCTGTAGTTCTTTTTCGAGCCGGGTAATTTCTTGCTTAATCTTATCGAGTTGGAGATTTTGTTTGCGGAGGTTCTCGGCACTTTGCGAATGGAGAACCGTGAATCCGGCGAACAAACAAATTAGTATGTATCTACCAATCAATGATTTTTGCATCGTTTGGAATGTCTAATTTCAGATTCCCGATTTCGTTGTTCACGTCAACCGAACGATATTCAATTTTTATTTTTTGATTGTTCATTAACTCGTTCACATTAATCAAGAACGGAACCGGCGTATCTTCGTACTTTCTGAAATCCGAATACCGTGCATCAATCAAATTTTTTCCTTTGAAATTATTCAGCTTGTAGCCGGTTATTCCCAAATCATCACGCCGAATTGAATAAATGCTTGCTGTTGCCGCTAAGGAATCATAATAAGTAAGGTTGTACTGATCGCTGTCGGTTTCATATTTGTCCGGTTCTCTTCTGAGTTTATCCGTCAAGTTTACCGAGCCGGTGAGCAAATCGAGAAGTTCTTCGAATGAGATATTTATTTTTAGGATGTCGCTCATTATTCCGGATTTCAGTTTGCCTCTGTATAATCTGTTGTTGATCACATCATAGAACTGAAAATTTTGCTGGGTAATTAGAGCCGAAGCGAGATCGATTCCGAACGGTCCATAGAAAGCTACTTTCACAGTATCCGGTCGTTTTATTTGTACTTGGAAATTGCTCTTGGCATTAATCTCAGAAGTTTTGATCGTGATTGTACCGTTGCCGACAAAATTTTTTATTTTTCTTCTGTTAGCTTCTAACCGTTTAATTAGTCTGTCCGCAGAAACAAGCTGTTCTTCTTGAACCGGTTTTGACGGAATACATCCGTCCATATACAATATCGAGAATATCGACATGATCGATATCAAAAGAAAACCTTTCCTCACAATTCTCCTTTATCAATTTTCCTTTTTATCCCGGTCTTGCTTTGATCCAGACTGTAAGCTTTATTCCACAATTGTTTAGCTTTTTCTTTTTGACCGAGTTTAAAATAAATATCTCCGAGGTGATCTAAAATTGTTGCATTCTTTTCTTCCATGTTTGCCGCGGCTTCAACATTCTTTTTCGCGCTGTCGAGACTATCTAGTTTGAAGTAGATCCAACCGATGGTATCGAGATACGATGCATTCTTCGGTTCTTGCGCAACAGCTTTTTTTGACATCGCAAGCGCGTTCTGCAAATCTATTCCGCGTTCTGAAAGTGAGTATGCATAGTTGTTCAAGATGAGCGCGTTCGTTGAATCTAACTTCAATGCCTTCGTATAAAGCGAATCGGAAATTTTATATTCCTTTTTCGATTCATGTATCATCGCTGTAATGCTGATAACTTGAATATTGTTCGGATCGATTGAAAGAGCTTTCTGCAAATATGTCAACGCTTCTTCATCATTTTTCAATTGGTTCAACGTATATCCCATCGCAGAAAGTGCCGTTACATCATCCGGATTTATTTTCAAAGCACGCTGAAGCGCTTCCCTCGCTTTCAAATGATCATTTTCTTGAGACAGCGCAAGACCGTAAATAAGATTAACCGCGAAGTCGTTCGGAAATTTCGAATACGCCTTCGACATGTAAGTAATTGCTTCTTTGTATTTTCGATTATCGAACAACAGACCGCCTAAGCGCACCCACACTTGTGCGTTCCACTCGGCAAGCGTAGCAGCTTTCTTCAAATATTCGATTGCAGTTGAATCTTGTTTTTCGCGTATTCCTATTTCGCCAAGGTAAGCATTAACTTGCCAATCGGCAGTGTCTTTGTCTATCGTTTGAAAAATCTCTTTCGCAATGTGGAGATTATTTGAATCTTTTTCTGAGGCAGCAAAGAAGGAAGTCCCGATTCTAATTTTTGCTTCCATGTTTACTTGCGGATTGGCGACGAGTTTCAAATATTCACCCGACGCGTCTTTCCAATCGCCTTTTTCAATCATAGTTCTCCCCTTCAGTTCCAGCAGATCAAAATCATCCGGGAAACTTGCAAGAGATTCGTTCACCATCGATAAAGCTTTGTCGTATTCTTTTGTTTTTATATAGGCATCGATTAAAACTTTTTGAAGTTGAAGATTGGATGGGTTAAGCTTAACCAGTTCGGCAACCATCTTAACTGTTTCTTGAATGTTCCCCATCCTTTCATTCAAAGCAACTAAGCGAACGAGAACACTCCACTCCGGACCGATCAGATCAATAACTTTTTTGTAAAGTTTTAGCGCTTCGTTTGGTCTTTTGGCTTCGTAGATTTGCGCCAAACTGAAATACGCGGTGTAAGCAGTTGAGTCTAATTTTATGATTTGATTATAAACCGCGGCGGATGAATCTTCCAAATGTGACGAACTGTAGATCGAGGCGAGCAATGTCATATATTCAACGTTACCGGAATCATTCTTAACCGCTTGCTGAGCAAAATTAATTGCGGGTGAGAGTTTATTCAAACGGAAGTAATTCTTCGCCACAGTGTAATAAATTCCCGCCTTCCGATCATACTTCAAAGCGGTTAAATACTTTGCGATGGCATCGTTGAACTGTCCTTTGGTTTCCAGAATACAGCCGTCAATAAAGTTTTGTTCTGCTATTTTTTCTTTGTCAGCGCGGCTAAGCTTTACCGAGGGTGCTTCGCTCGATTCAGTTTGTTTTACTACTTCTTGAGAACATCCGGATAGCAGAGATACAACATATATTATGATTAAGAGCTTCTTCATATATCCAAGTAATTTGATGCAAAAAATAGTTGTAAACCCTTATAATCACAAGGAGAAAGATTGTTCCGGCTTCATCATTTATCTATCTTTGCAAAAAAAGTTTGATGATGCTCAAGTTCGATCTGGCGATTTCTTATAAATGGATTTACGATGAAGAGTTCGTTCAGTTAATCGAAGATATTTTTCATCGTTACGGCTCAACAACTTTTCTGATCCGCAACTACAACATCGACGAGGTAATTGATAGAGTTAACCGGAAGGAATTGCAGTTCAAAGCATATTTAGACCGGGCTTCGGATGAAGACCGCGCGTTTGAACCAATTTCAAAATTGCTTCAACGCCACCATTGTTATTTGATCAATCCTCACAACAAGGTTTTGAAAGCTACCGATAAATCGGCAATGCACAAACGGCTGCTGAAAAAGAAATTCAGATTGCCGGATACACATCTCGTTCCGCAATATTCACAAACACAGCAGTTGAAACTGAACGAATATGATCTGACACAACTCGGATCACCTTTTGTTATTAAACCTGCGGTCAATTCCGGCGGCGGTGAAGGCGTAATCAGAAATGCCGTTTCACTGCAGCAAATTATAGACGAACGGATCATTCATCCGAACGAAAAGTTTTTGATTCAAGAAAAAATTAAGCCGCGCTTTTTTGCCGGAAGACGCGCTTGGTTCAGAGTTTTATGGGCATTCAATAAAGCAATCCCAATTTGGTGGGACGATCAGACCCACATTTACAACATCGTCACAAAAAAGGAAACCGCGCGCTTCAATCTTTTACCGCTTTCACGAATTACATCTAAGCTGGCAAGAATAACCAAGCTCGATTATTTTTCTACAGAGATTGCAGTTACCAAAGATCATAATTTTGTTATGATTGATTACGTGAACGATCAGTGCGACATGCGGCTGAAATCAAATCATCCGGACGGAGTTCCAAATGAAGTTGTTGCTGAATTTATCGAAAGGATGAGAAGAAAAGTTTTGTCGCTCTAAAAATTCATGTCGTCTTCAACTGTTGCAAGCATATTCAAATAACTTTGATACCTTAACTTGTCGATCAATTGTTTTTCAACAGCTTCGATAATGGCGCAGCCTGGTTCGTGATCATGTGTGCAAGTATTGAATCTGCAATTATCTTGAAACGGTTTGAACTCGGCAAAGTAATGTCCCAAATCTTCCTTGCGTACCCCGTAAGGATCTATTTCGCGAATACCGGGTGTATCGATGATGAATGTTCCAGTATCGACTTTTCGTAAAACACTTGTAACCGTGGTGTGCTTCCCTTTTGATGTAGAGTTGCTGATTGTTCCAATTTTGAAATTCAGACTTGTGTAAATCTCATTCAGCAGTGATGACTTTCCAACTCCGGATTGACCCCACATCAAATTAATTCTGTTTTTCATGGCATCGCGCAATTCATCTAAACCGTTTTTAGTGATTATGCTCGTAGCAAAAACTTCGTAGCCAATTCCTTGGTAAAGTTGAACAAGATTTCCGTAATCATCATTGGCGTCCAAATCGGTTTTATTAATCACGATGATCGGCTTGACGTGAGAGCTTTCTCCGATAACTATTAATCTGTCTATCAAACGGTTATTTAGTTTTGGAAGTTGGCAGCTTGAAACAATAATTAGGTTATCGATGTTAGCGGCAACAACTTGTTCAAGCCGCTCACCCCTTGTGCTTGCGCCTTTAATCTTAGGGGCTTTTCTCGAAATGTAATTTTTTCTTGGAAGGATTTTTTCTATAACACCTGAACCGTCTTGGTTCATTTCGTATAAGACTTGATCACCGACTACAACGATATCAACGGCAAAAAGTTTGCCGCGCTTCAATGCAAATTCTTTTTGAAATCTCCCCCGCAGCGAACATCTTACTTCTTCATCTTTTTCATTCAATAAATAGTAATTATTGCTTTCAGTCTTGAAAACAGTGCCTTGAATTTTTACCTCCGTTTAAAAATAAGAAGCACCTTAAAAATAAGGTGCTTCCGGGGGGTTGTCAATCAACGAGAGATAAGAAGAAACTTAAAAGTTGTAGCTAACACCCATTACAAAATTATCTTTGGTTAAATCCTGGTAAGTGCGGGAAACATTGAATCCGTAATTATCACCGAAGTCTTTCCACCATCCGTGAGAGTAAGCAAGATTAAGTGAAAGATTAGACGCGGTTTTGTAGCCGAGACCAACAGTTACATATTTCTTATCGTAGTCGGTAGGATCGCCCTTGTAAGGAGACAGTTTATACATGAATCCGCCTCTCAAAACAAATCCGCTGTTGGGAATTCTAACTTCAGCACCGGCATTCAAATTATAAACGGTTCTGAAAAGTGATTTGATATCATTGTTGTTTTGTTCCCGCGTAATTTGATCGAGTCCGCTTGAAAACTGCATTTGAGTAAAATCAATCATTGTTGCATCGGCGCTCAGTGTAACAATATCGTTTTTGAACGAACCGCCTAATGTAAATTCGTACGGAGTTGTAATATCGTACTCGCTCCGGTAATCAATGGGCGGATCAATTTTAAATGTAGTGTTTGTGAAATAGCTTTCGCCGTAAACCGAGTATGTTTCTTTGATTGTGTAAGTCCTTGGGAATCTTATTGTTGCGCCGAGATTAAATGAATCATTAACTTTGGCTAACATTCCGATCTTTGCATCCCAGCCTGAAATATCCCAATTCAAAATTGTATTTCTATAAAACGATTGGAAGCCGGCGGTTCTGCTATCCGTCGGATCGAGTTGTAATGTTGGAGGATAATTATTCAACAAATTCTTTTCCCAATAATCCAATGTCCTTTTGAATGTGCCGGTAATAATGTTAATGGTTGCACCAACAAAGACATTTTGCTCAACCTCAATAGCACCGCCGAAGTACCAACTGTTAATTGTTCCTTCGCTAAGAATATTTCCGTTCTGGTTCAGTTTACCGTTTATCAAAGTCGTATCACCCAGAGAATTGTTGTTAGCATCGCGGAGTGTGTAGCTTAATCCTAAATTATATGCGAAGTCATTATCGTCCGGATTCGAGGAATAAACCAAGTCCTGGATTTTGGAAGTGTTGCCCGGGTTGTAACCGTTAAACTTTATAATGTTGTTGAAATCTTTAAGCTGGTTGTAACCTAACGCAAACACCAGGCTTCCTCTTGACGTTGGAATCGGAAACGCAAACCCAAATTGGCTTAGTCTTGTAGAGCTGTTGGAAGCGTTTGTACTGTTTCCAAAGAATGTTACGTTATTGCTCAAAGAATTATTTCCCAATGCACCGTCAAATTGCAGTTTTCGAATTAAACCAAAACCCGCCGGATTAAAAATTGCGGCAGATAAATCATTGCTGATAGCAGTGTATGCATTTCCCATTCCAAGAGATCTGGGACCGCTGATGATCCCCGGATCGCTTAACCTTAATGCATCATTGAAGTCCTGCGCATGAAGTGTGCAAACCATAAGCAAGAACATTCCTAGAAACTTCAAATAGCTTTTCATAATTTCCTCAACGTTGTTGAATAATTAATACAGTACCAACGAAACAATAATTATCTTCCTCGATCGCTTGATTCTCTAGAACCTGAACTCGATCGTCCTGAACTTTCAGAACGCGGCGCTTGGGACGGTGCTGGTCGAGAGCTTGGTTCACTTCTTGGCGTATAGCTCGGAGCCGGTCTCTCGGAACGCGGTGGCGGAGAATAACTTCGACGTGAACTTTCTCCTCTTGTAGCTCGCCCAGATTCACCGCTTCTGCGATTCGGATTCTCCCTAACCTGAGGATTTTGTCTTTCATTCCTGTTGCGTGACCTTACCTC
This sequence comes from Bacteroidota bacterium, assembly GCA_023381535.1. The sequence goes on along the minus strand of JAMCSN010000082.1, from coordinate 24,117 downwards.
TGCGTTACGCGAGTTTGTATTGTTTTTCGGAGATTCTTTTGACACACGCGAACCTGAACTGTTTCCACTATTGGCATCACGAGAGACCCTGACATTGCCGAGATCAACATTCAAACCGGTATTTGTATTTCTATCTCTAGTTGGATATCCTACTCCAGCTGCGGAACCTCTACCGCCACCGCCTGAATTCCTATATCTTGTAGCAGAACCTCGGTCGCCTTCGTTACCTCTTGGTCTCAAAGCTGTGTATGTTCGATATTTGTAATACGTATAAGGCATGTAGTTACCCCAGTAGTCGTTATAATATCTCCATAAACTGTTCGGATAATAGTTAGACCAGTAATAGCCGGGTCCCCAATAAGAATAAGGACTGTAACCATACCAATCATACCCGAAAGGATCGTAGTAGTATCCTAAGTTAAACCCATAGGATGGGTAGTATCCCCAATAGAATCTTCTGTAGTTAAGATAACCGTTATCGTAGTTGTAATTATCGGGGTAATAGTTAGAGTCTGCCTGATCATAATACTCAGTGGAATCTTGAGACTGCGCATACTGATCGCCTTCTCTTTCATTACCCTGGTTACTATAACCACTGTCGCGCAAAGCGACTTGCGTATAACAGCCGCCCAACCACAAAAGCGGAACGACAGCTAATAATTTGATCAATGTTTTCATGACACCACCCTTTAAAATTCTATATCTCTTATACAAAAACTATACCCTTTTCAGTTTCAAAAGAAAGGTAGAAATGCAGCTATTTGAATGAAAACTAAGTTATGTGTATAGAAGAGTGAACTGATGTGTTCGTTTTGAAATACAAACAGCTAGAATAAACTTTTTACGTATTCAACAAAAATACCTCTATCGGCACTGTTGCTGTTAATTCGTTTGTTAACCAACAAATCTCTGAAATTTAAGCCGAGCGTTAAACCTTCTCCAACAGACCAGCGCAGACCCATATTTAAATATCCGTTGCCTTTCCCAAGTGAACTGCCGGTATTATCGTTGGTTCCAAAATCGTATTCGCCAAGCAGTGAAACTCTTCCGCCAAGGGTTTTTTCGAAGCCGACGCCGATGTCTATGTCCTTGTCGCCATCATTTCTTTCAAGAGAATAGTTAATCACTCCATGAAGACTTAAGTAGCCGAAGAATTCAAAATTTTTTGCTGCTGCAGCAAAGAATCCCGGAGACTTTATTTGGTATCGATCAAGATCGCGGTTATAATTTCCCTTGCCTTGTGAATCAAAGCCAACCGTGATTGCAGGCAACGCTTGGCTCTCATCGATGATCCTTCCTCTTATGTTAATACCCGGGAGTTTATACCACTCAATATTTCCCGAACCGATGATATTGCTTCCACCGTAGGAAATTCCGAAACTAAATCCTTCGAAAACGCCGACTTCAATTTTTGAAACTACAACCCCGTCCGGCATAATATCCATGGATACGCCGGTAAAACCTTTCTGAAGGATTCCGGCAGTCGGCAAATCTATCAGATTTCTGTATTCGTATTTCGCATTCGAACCGCTTGTGCCTTGGCTAAATAATTGAGAGCTAATGAAAAGAATAATTATTAATGAAGAGATTTTTTTCATTGTGGTTCCGTCCCGTAAATCTTGAAAGTAAATTAGAAAGAATTTTTGTTTTATGCAGAAAAAATTAGGTGAAAGCAATTCTTATCTTAGCCAAGCAAGGGCTTATCTTTTTTTGAAAGTCGTTCCCGATTTACTGTCTTCAAGTATAATCCCTAGTTTGTTCAAATCATTTCTAATCTGATCTGCAAGAGAGAAATTCTTTTCTTTCTTTAGAGTTTCTCTTACCTCTATCAACAATTTAATTAAATCATCTTCCAAAATACCCTCCGAAGATTTTCCTAATTGTTCAAAACTAATTATTCCCAGTACATCGTCGGCAGTGTCTTTCAAGAATTTTTTAGCATTAACAAAAAACTGAATCTTAATTTTCTCGTTATCCGAGATTATTTTATTTACAGCTTTTACAAAATCAAAAATTACCGCAACGCCTTGCGGTGTATTGAAATCGTCATCCATTACCTTGGCAAAGTCATCGTAGTATTTCTGAAAATTAAAATCTGGATTGACGCCATCGTCGGTTGCAACTTTTAAGGAGTGTTCAATTTTTTCTGCAAGATTTATGATTTTTTCGACTCCCTTCTGAGCCGAGTCAAGTAACTCATCACTGAAATTAAGCGGTCCGCCATAATACGTTTGAGAGAAGAAAAGCCTTATTGCTTCTGCTGAGTATTTTGTAAGTATCTCTCTCGCAGTAAAAAAGTTGCCCAACGACTTAGACATCTTTTCATTCTGAATATTTAAAAAACCAAAGTGCATCCAATAGTTTACAAACTTTTGTTCGAATGCCGATTCACTCTGGGCAATTTCGTTTTCATGATGCGGAAAAATCAGATCATTCCCGCCAGCGTGTATGTCTATCGTCTTACCTAATAGAGTCGTGCTCATAGCAGAGCATTCGATATGCCAGCCGGGTCTGCCTTTTCCCCACGGGCTGTCCCACGAAGGCTCACCTTCTTTCGCTTTCTTCCAAAGCGCAAAGTCTAGAGGATTTTTTTTCTCATCATTAATTTCAATTCGAGCACCGGCTTCAAGCTCATTAATATTTTTACCGCTCAATTTTCCATACTCATTAAACTTCGATACATCAAAAAATACATTCCCGTTAACGTTATAAGCTATACCTTTCTTTTCCAAATCGGAGATTAAATTTATCATAGTTTCGATATGGTTCGTTGCCTTTGGATTAAAAGTTGCGGCGCTAACTTTGAGTTTTTTTAAGTCCTCAAAAAAAGCTTGTGCATAATAAGCAGCAACTTCAGATGCCGGTTTCTTTTCCTGTATCGATTTCTTGATAATATTATCATCTACATCTGTAATGTTCATTGTAAACTTTACTTTGAAACCTTTGTACTCAAGATATCTTCGTATTATGTCTGCCATGATAAATGATCGGGCATTTCCGATATGGAAAAAATCATATACGGTAGGTCCGCAAACGTACATCGTTACAAAATCCGGGTTAATTGGACGAAATTCTTCTTTTTTACGCGAAAGGGTATTATAAATCAGCATTTGCACTCGATAATTTATAAGAGATATTTACACATTTTGATTAGTTCGAACAACAAATAAATAAAAAAATAGTTCTTGATAAAAATTTAATTTTTTAATAAAAAATCTTTTTTAGACTTTGACATCTTTATTATTTTTTTTATTTTTTAATTAGAAATTAGAATAAAAAGTATAAATCTCTTTTTATCTTTATTTCGGATGACTGAGTCGCAAAAGAAAATACTAAATTAATGGAGGATCAAAATGATTCGTAAATTTACAATTATTCTCTCCGCATTGATACTTGTTACTGCATCAGTAAGTGCGCAAACAGTGAATTTAAGTTTTTCACCTTATGGTGTGTCTCCGCGAGATGTTGTTAAATCCACCACAGACATTTACACTTACCCCTTTAACGGTTTAACAAATGTTGGTGTAGGAACACAGTGTTATTTAGAAGCGTCATTTACAGGCAAGAAATTTGTTTCTCCGGTTTTCACTATAACGAAGAAACCTTCCGGCTCAACTGCAAAAATAGGAACAACAAAGGATGTTCAAAACGATTCCACTCAAGTAGTTACTTTCACTCCCGATTTAATGGGAACATATAATATTACAGTAACTGATGGGGGCTATACTTCAACAATTGTACTAAATGCAGGAAAATACATTGGCGTTTATAATACTGTTTACAACAGTACTGATACAAAACTCCAATGCAAAACATGCCATTCGGGCAAAGTTGCTGAATGGGAAAATACAGGCCATTCATCAATGATGCAGAGAGGTGTTGACGGAACTGTGAGTTCGAGATATAGCGCATCTTGCTTAGGATGCCATACTACGGGCTATGATAAAGACTCAACTGCGGTAAACGACGGTTTTGATGATTTCCCATTTACATTCCCAACTGTGCTTGCTGCTGGAAACTATACTAAGTTGGTTACTCAATTCCCCGATGCAATGACAAGAGCAAACATTCAATGCGAAAGCTGCCATGGACCTGCAAGCGGACACCTTGGCGTTACAACCGATGAAAGAATGGTAGCTTCGTGGGATGCAAAAGTTTGCGCCTTTTGTCATGACTCAGGTACTCATCATTTCTTCCCTGACCAATGGGCAACTTCAAAACATGCGGTTTCCACTTCCTATCCAACCGGATCCGGACGTGAGACTTGCGTAAGATGCCATAGCGGGAAAGGATTTGCAGAATTTGTTGAAGGTGTTTCAACAACAGACCCTTATTTTGATGCATCATATGCACCTATTACTTGTGCAGCTTGCCATGATCCACATAGCGACGCAAATGTTAATCAACTGAGAACAGTGTCAGTTAGTTTATTGGCGCCTGGTGGAACGACGATACAAATAACAGACGCGGGCAAAGGTGCCCTTTGTATGAATTGTCATCAATCCAGAGCTGAAGCTAATGCAGCAATAGCTGGTGCAGGAACGTCAGCCATCAATTTGCGATTCGGTCCACATTATGGAGCGCAGGGTGACATCTTGGCATCGAACAATATGCTTGAATTGGGCGGTCAGAAATTGGCTAAATCAAATCATATCGGCGCCACTGTTGATGCATGCGTAAGATGTCATATGTACAAAAATAATGTTAGCGCTGACGCTCAGGGTAATATAATTAAAATGGGCGGACATACTTTTAGTATGATGTCCCCTGATGGAACGGATAATATGGAAGCTTGTGCACAATGCCATGGTTTCACATTCGGAACCAGTTTCGATCAAGTAAAATTCTATTTGAATGGTACAGCAGATTTTGACAACAACAAGGTTGAAGAAGGGTTACAAATAGAAGTTAGAGGAATGATTACCAAAGTAATGGCACAATTAGCAACTTCTATACCAGGAGTTGTGATAAGTAAAGGGTACGGATTTACTAAAGATGATGGAACGTGGTTTGGATTTCCCACCCCAAGTTCAAAATGGACTAAGGATCAATTAAGCGCATATTGGAATGCGTTTACTGCGTTTGAAGATAAAAGTAACGGTATCCATAATCCAAAATATATTGTAACGGCTCTTCGGGGCGCAATGAAACTCTTAGGAATCGCGACAGCCGTTAAACAGGATTATCAAGACACTGTACCAACGGATTATATTGTATATCAAAACTATCCGAATCCGTTCAACCCATCAACCAACATCAGATTCGCATTACCGAAAGAATCTCATGTTAAGTTGACTGTCTATGACGTAACCGGCAGAGAAATCGTAACACTGGTCAACGATAATCTGAATGCTGGCGTTCATATAGTTGAATGGTCTGCAAAAGACTTGGCTTCCGGTATGTATCTTTATAGAATAGAAGCTGATAATTTTGTAAAAGTTAACAAGATGATTTTACTCAAGTAATTTATTTTCGGAAGACGTTTGCTAAGACCCCCAATTGTTGGGGGTCTTTTTTTGTCCATCAAAAAAAGCGTTCTCAATTTTTGATATATTTTGATCGTAAATTTTTGTGAGTTGATGATGAGAATAGAAAAAGATTCGTTAGGAGAAGTAGAGTTACACGATGATGCTGTCTATGGAATTCATTCATTAAGGAGCTGCAACAATTTTATAAAATCTGGGGAAAGAATTCACCCATATCTCATCAAAGCTTTTTTCCAGGTTAAACTTGCAGCTGCCGAAACAAATTACAAATGTGGAATTCTTTTAAAAGAAAAATATGAAGCCATTCATGAGGCAATTCACATTCTAATTACTGAAACTGAACAATGCATCCAAGGCAACTTAGATGACATTTACAAAAAGATTATTGTTGACCCTTACCAAGGAGGCGCCGGCACCTCTCTTAACATGAATATTAACGAGGTGATTGCCAATATTGCGCTAAATATCGCAAACAAGAATTACGGTGATTATTCTTCTATTCATCCATTGGATGATGTGAACTTAAGTCAATCGACTAACGATACATTTCCCACGGCATTTCGTATTGCCGCAATTTATATGCTGCGAGAGCTTGCAGATTCCTTCGCAAAGTTGCAAAACTCTCTTCAAAAAAAAGAAAGTGAGTTTAAGAATGTTTTGAAACTTGGAAGAACCCAATTTCAAGATGCGGTTCCAATTACGTTGGGACAAGAATTTGGTGCATATGCCCAGGCGATTGCACGCGACCGCTGGAGAATTTACAATGCAGAAGAACGGTTGAGATCGGTTAATCTTGGAGGAACAGCCGTTGGAAATTCCGTAAGTGCCTCGAAAGATTACGTTTTGAACGTAAACAATATTTTGAAAAAAATTACAAAACTTCCAATCGCCAAAAGTGAAGACTTGATTGATGCAACGCAGAACATGGATGTATTTGTTGAAGTGCATGGTCTAATTAAAGCCGGTGCAACAACTATAATTAAAATGTGCAACGATCTGCGTTTTATGTCAAGCGGTCCCAACGGAGGCATAGGAGAAATAAATCTTCCGCCAATGCAAGCTGGCTCCAGCATTATGCCGGGCAAGGTGAATCCGGTAATTTTAGAGAACGCGATTCAAATCAGTGAGTTGGTAAAATCCAATGATATGCTGATCAGTAACTTGGTCTCTTCCGGTAATCTGGAGCTTAATGCGTTTGCGCCGTTGATCGCTCACGTTTTTCTAAAGTCTCTCTCTTACTTAAAAGATTCAAACATAAATCTCGCTCTCAAATGTATCGATGGCATCACAGCCAACATAGAGCGCTGTAAACTAAACTTGATCAATTCATCGGCTATTGCTGCTTCGCTGATAACTACGTTCGGTTATGAAACGATACAGGAACTCGTAAAGTATGCGTATGAACATGAAATGCCTTTTGTAAAAGCATTGATGAAGAGTAAGCTGTTGAGCGAACATGAATTATTTAATATCATTTCAAAAGATTTGAGGATAGACATTGAATAAGGTAGCGCAATCGGAAAGAACTCACATCGCTTTTATCGGCAGAAGAAACGTCGGCAAATCTTCGTTGATGAATAAATTCATCGGACAGGATTTGGTTATTGTAAGTGAAGTGCCGGGCACAACTACCGACCCGGTTAAAAAATCCATGGAACTGCTTCCTTTCGGTCCGGTTGTACTTATTGATACAGCCGGAATCGATGATAGTGGTGAACTTGGCGAAAAACGAATCGACAAAACTGTTAGAATTATTTCCGAAGCAAATTTCGCTCTGGTAGTGCTGGATTCTCAATCCACAATTTCTGGCGATGAACAAAATCTGCTGGATCATTTAAAAAAATTAGAGCTTCCGTTTTTAGTTGTTCTCAACAAAAGCGATCTTGGCACTAATTACGAAATTATTGAATGGCTGAATAAAGCCGGCATCAAATTTCATTCGGTGTCTTGCAGAACAGGCGATGGCATTTATGAACTCAAAGAAAAAGTTTCAGCGCTGCTTCCAGCGGAAGAAGAACATCCTCTAGTTGGAGATTTGATAAAGCAGCACGACGTAATTGTTCTTGTAGTTCCGATCGATTTGGGCGCGCCGAAAGGACGTTTGATAATGCCGCAAGTGCAAACAATTCGTGAGTCTCTAGATGAAGATGCAATCGTTATCGTCGTAAAAGATAAAGAACTTAGAGCCGCGCTTGGCAAATTAAGCCAGCCTCCAAAATTAGTTGTAACTGATAGTCAAGCAATCATGCGGGTAAGCGCCGATGTGCCCGACGAAATTCCTCTTACAACATTTTCAATACTGGTGGCGCGTTACAAAGGCGACCTTGCCGAATATGTCCGCGGCATCAAACGAATTGAAGAATTAAAACATGGCGACAGAGTCTTGATTGCCGAAGCTTGTTCACATCATGAACAAGAAGACGATATCGGCAAAGTAAAAATTCCGCGATGGTTGAGACTGCACACGAAAAAGAATCTCGATATAGAAATCAAAAACGGCCAGGACTTTCCAGAGAATCTCTCCGAGTATAAACTAATAGTTCATTGCGGCGGATGCATGTTGACACGTAGAGCCATGCAGATGCGGATCAAACAAGCGAAGATAGCGGAAGTCCCGATTGTAAATTACGGTTTGGCGATTTCTTACATGCATGGAGCCATACCGCGCGTTTTAATGCCCTTTAGTGAAGCTATCGCAGCATGGCAGTCATCGAACAAAAATTAATAATTCATGTTACGCAATATTTACTTGTATAATCGTTCTTGATCTTCATCATGCTCATGATCTTGCTCTTCTGAGTATTTTAACGGCAGATTACGATTAAGATCAAGGACATGATCATGAATGATAATAATTTTTGCGTAACGTGAGTTAATAATAGAATTTTTCGCCGATCAGTTATTTTTCACACCGGATGATTTCAAGAATTCTATCGTTTCCTTTATTCCCTCTTGATAAGATATAGGCTTATAGCCGAAAAAGTTTTCAAACTTAGTTGAGTCGAAATAATAATCGAACTCACTTTGATAAAGCATCTCGTAGAGTTCATAGATTGTCTTATCGAATAAACCGGCGACTTTAATCATCCATTTCTTCAGTACAAAATAATTTGGTTTAACACCAACTTCGTGCGCTATTATTTCGATAAAAGTTTTTCCATCAACGGGTGGATTGTAAGTCGGCAGATGCCAAACTTGATTAAATGCTTCATTACTGTTTGCAAGCAAGTATAGCGCCCTGCTGCAATCAAGTGTGTAAGTATAAGAATGAAGAGTAGAAGCATCAGCCAACCATTGTGCGCGTTTTCCTTTCATAAAATTATCGATCGCAAGAACATACGGCACACTCGATTTTGTAGCGTATGGTCCGTAGAAATCAGCCGCTCTTGCAATCATTGCCGATAAATTTCCGCTCTTGAATTCTTGTTCCAACTGTAAAGCAATCTTTGCCCTGAGTTCTCCCTTTTTTGAACAAGGATTGTACGGAGTTGCTTCTGTCATCTTGCCGTCAACTTTACCGTACATATAAACATTATCAAAAAAAATTAATTTAGCACCGGCTGATTTACATGCGTTGATTGTATTCTGCATTATTACCGGCCACTTCTCTACCCAAACGTTGTAATTGTAAGCGAGCCCGGCAAGCAAATAAACAACATCAGAACCTTTGACGGCACTAAGAGTATCTTCATAAGAAGTAAGATCTCCTTTAACAGATTCTGCACCTTTTACTTGAATGCCGCTTCTTGAAAAAAGTCTAACACTATGTTCATGTTTAAGTAATTCATTTGTGAGTGGGCTGCCGATTGCACCACCAGCTCCTAAAATTGTATGTATCATTTTTGTCCCGTGATTGTCTTACAGATTAAGAATTGATTCGCAGTTTATTAAGTAACAACAGAAAATCCTCCGGTAGTTCCGAATCCAAAAAGATTTTCTTTTGTGTGTGGGGATGGATGAATCCCAGCGTTTTGGCGTGGAGCGCCTGACGCGGCATTACTTGAAGCAAATTATCTATTCTCGATTTCATTTTTGGCAATTGTGAACCATATACAATCACTCGCCCGCCGTACGTCGGGTCGCCAAAGATCGGATGTTTTATGTGGGACATGTGAACGCGTATCTGGTGTGTGCGCCCGGTTTTCAAATGCAATTTAACCAACGATGCGAACTCAAATTCTTCGATCACCTCGTAAAAAGTGTGCGCGTGTTTTCCTTCAACAGGATGGACAGTAAATATTTTTCTGTCCTTAGTACTTCGAGTAATATTGCCAACAACTTCCCCCTTACTCTTTTTAAAAATGCCCCAGCAAACAGCCCAATACTCTCTTTCAATTGAGTGATCGTAAAACTGCTTTGCGAGCCGCGCATGAGTCCATTCATCTTTTGCAATCAATAATAAACCGCTCGTGTCTTTGTCAATGCGGTGAACAATTCCCGGTCTGCCCGGTTCACCTGTAGTGCTTAATTTTTTTGTGTGATAAAGCAGCGCATTAACGAGCGTGCCCGTATAATTGCCTAGAGAAGGATGCGCTACCATTCCAGCCGGTTTATTTACAACCAGCAGATAATCATCCTCATAAATAATATCGAGAGGAATATCTTCGGCTTCATTTTCTTCAGGTCTCGGAGATGTCGGAATAGTGAGTTCAATTATATCAAGCGGGACAACTAAATAATTTGGTTTTACAATTTTTCCATTGGCGGTAACACAATTTGCTTTTATAAGTTTTTGAATGCGGGAACGTGTGGCATTTTCGACGGTGTTGGCTAAGAAAACATCAATGCGCTCTTTCTTCTTTCCCTCCGGAATCTCAATCTTTATTTTCTTCTCTGTTACTATCTTGGCCATCAGTCAAACTTTTATTTGAAATTTCCAACGTTTCATCTGCAACAATTTCTTTTTCATCGAGAGGATTTGATGCTGAAACCGGTACATCAGCTGCGGCTACTTCTACCGGCGCGCGGTAAAATAAAATTAACAGAATCACTCCAATGGTAACGCTTGAATCCGCAATGTTGAATATCGGGAACCGGTCAAAAGTTCTGCCGAAAATTGTGAAATCAAAAAAATCGAAGTTGAAAAAATCTACAACCTTACCATAGAATACGGGTGCGTAACCATAAAACACGCCGTAGAAAGTTCTATCGATTAAATTTCCGATTGCCCCACCCAAAATAAACGCCAGTGCAAGTTTTACAATTAATTTTTGATGACGGGATTTCCATAAGTAATAAAATATGCCGATGCTTGCCAGCAAAGAAAAAATCGAGAGGAGTAGTTTAGAAGTTTCGTTTACATCGATGCCGAAAGCGATCCCGGGGTTTTCTACAAAAGTTATCTTAAAAAAATCTCCGATAACGTTGATGCTTTGTCCATACGACATGCCTTCAGCTTTCAGATGGAGAAGAGGAAGCGTTCCCCCTTTCACTAAGAATTTTGTTACCTGATCGGTTATAACAATGAACAAAGTTAGGAATAGTACTCTCAAAATAATTCTCGCTCTAATAAAGAATAAATTACATCGATTTCATTTTTTGTTTTACCTGCAGACAATGCTGTGTGTGTGGAACTGCCGCAAGTCTGTCTTTCGGAACCAAAGGACATGTAGGACACAAGTTCTGCGGTTCATCAATACATTCGATGCAAATGCCGTAAGTACCGTTATCGATTCTTAGAAGAGCATCGTCGAGATAACCCAAAAATTTGTTTTCGCGCTGAGCCCACAGGTAAAGTTTCTCGCGCTCCATTGCATCTGTTCCCTGTTCAGCCATGTGAAGCGAGTAAGGAGAATTTTCATTAACATACTGACCGGTTGTGGGGTCCATCATCTGCTCTTTAAATACTTGAAGCTGCTCGATGATTTCGTTCCTCTTATCGAGAATAATTTTTTTGAACTCGTCAAGATCTTTTTTCGAATAACCTTGGATCTTCTTTACTTTTTTAGTCGGAGAGATCACCTCAACGTGTTTGCGAGATTTGGAAAACTTCGGAACCTTACTGGTTTTTTTTACCGATGATTTTGGCTTAGCGATTTTCTTCACCGCTTTTTTCGGTTTGCTCGCCGCCTTCTTCACTGGTTTTGATTTGGCAGCGGTCTTTTTCACAGTCTTTTTATTAGCTTTTTTTGCCATTTGGTGCCTCCCGTTAACTATTTAATTCTTTGACTTAGCGACAACGATCGAACAATCGTAATCGCCAATTTTCCAATCTTGTTTAAAGCCGTCAAGCTTCAAATCCGAATCCAGTTTATCTGCCAGGACTTCATTGGAAATATAATCAGAAAATTGTTTTACATAACCAACAAATTTTTGATCTGATGAGAATGAAACCGTAATACGATCAACCACATCGAAGCCAGCATCTTTGCGCATGTTCTGAATTCTATTTACAAATTCACGCGCGTATCCTTCGGCAATTAATTCCTCGGTTAGTTCAGTATCGATGGCAACTGTAATTCCTTCTTCGCTTTCAACAATCCAGCCCTCGATTTCATGACTAACAATCTCGACATCTTCACGGGAAATTTTCACCGGCTGACCGTCGATTGCAAGTTCAAGTTCTCCGCTCTTTTCAATTTCAATGATTTGGCTCTTATTCATTTCCTTGATCGCATTCGTCAACGCCTTAACCAGTTTACCGTATTTTGGTCCCACTATTTTGAAATTTGGCTTAGCTGTTTTGGAAACGATCGCAGAATCATCTTCAAGGATTACCAAATCTTTAATATTAACTTCTTCCAAAATCACATCGCACATTTTTTCGAGTGCGTCTTTTTTCGATTTGTCAATCGCGACCATAATCTTTAAGAGCGGCTGGCGAACTTTCAAATTATTTTTCGCACGGATAGATCGAGTCAAGAATACAATCCGCTGGGCAACATCCATTTTGACTTCAAGCTCCGGCTCGAAATAAGTCGTTGCCGGGAAATCGGCAAGATGTACCGACTCGAAATTTTCCTTCTTCGTAACCGAGTTCAAATTTTGATACAATTCTTCCGCAATAAACGGAGCGAACGGTGAGGTCAACTTGGCAACAGTAACCAAGCACTCATATAAAGTTTGATATGCCGAGAGTTTGTTTTTATTTATTTCTGATTTCCAAAAACGCCTTCTGCTGCGACGAACGTACCAGTTGGAAAGCTGATCGATTGTGAAATTGGAAACTTGACGAGCTGCTTTCGTGACATCGTAATTCTCCATCAGCTCATCGTATTCTTTAACCAGCGAATTAAGTTTCGAAATTATCCAGCGGTCTATTTCCGGTCTCTCGTTATACGGGACTGTCGCTTCAGAAAAATCAAACTTATCTATGTTAGCGTAAAGTACAAAGAAATTGTACGTGTTCACCAAAGTGCCGAAGAATTTTCTCTGAACTTCAGCCATTCCTTCTTCATCAAACAAGGTCGGTTTCCAAGGAGGACTTGTTGTAACCAAATACCAGCGCGTTGCGTCGGCACCGTACTTGTCAAAAAGCTGGAACGGATCCACAGTGTTGCCGCGCGACTTGGACATTTTTTGTCCGTTCTTGTCGAGGATCAATTCATTCACAATTAAATTCTTATATGTCACACTGTCGAACAGCATGGTTCCAATAGCGTGCAGAGTATAAAACCAACCGCGGGTTTGATCGATGCCTTCGCAAATAAAATCACTGGGATAACTTTCCTTAAACAGTTCTTGATTCTCGAACGGATAGTGAAACTGCGCGAACGGCATTGCGCCGCTGTCGAACCAAACATCTATCAGCTCAGGCGTGCGTTTGTAAATTTTTCCGTTTCGTTCAAACTTAACTTCGTCAACAAAAGGTTTGTGAAGATCAATTTCATCTGCGGGCAAATTCTTCACATAAATTTTCTTGCCGTCTCTCTCAACAAATCCTTCTTTCAGTTCGTTGATCGATCCGATAACAAACATGTTTCCGTCGTCGTCGAGCCATATCGGAAGCGGAGTTCCCCAATATCTATCCCGTGAAAGTGACCAATCTTTATTTTCTTCCAGCCAATTTCCAAAACGCCCGGAACCAACTTCAGGCGGACACCAATTGATCGTATTGTTTAGTTCGATCATCCGTTTTGCTACATCGGTCGTGCGGATGTACCAGCTATCGCGCGCGTAATAAATCAACGGATTATCGCAGCGCCAGCAGTGCGGATAAGAGTGAGTATAATCGTTTCCTGCTCTAAAAATTAATCCGCGTTCTTTCAAATTACGAATGACGTCCGGGTCAACACCTTTTTCCTCGTGAGTATCAAACTGAATTGTCTTTACGAGTCTTCCAGCAAAGTCTTTCACTTCGTCGGTAAATCTTCCGCTCTTAGTAACCGGCTGAACGAAAGGTAAATTAAATTTCTTAGAAACCTCGTAGTCGTCCGCGCCGAATGCCGGTGCGATGTGAACTACTCCGGAACCGTCTTCAGTGCTGACAAAATCTCCGGGAATGATGTACCACGCTTTTTTATCAACCGGTATGTATGAATAAAGAGGTTCGTATTCTCTGTTCAACAAAGCCGAACCTTTCAACTTTTCCAGCAACTCATATTCTTCTTTGATCACTGAAAGTCGGGCTTCGGCAAGATACATAACGCCGTGTTTTTCAGTTTTGATTTTCACATAATCAATGTCGTGCCCAACTGCGAGTGCAACGTTCGAAATCAATGTCCAAGGGGTTGTCGTCCAAACGAGAACCGAAGCGTCTTCATCTTTCAATTTGAATTTGACATAAACGTTTGGATCTTGAACTTCGTCGTAACCCAACGCAAGTTCGTGCGATGAAAGAGGTGTTTCGCAGTGAGGGCATTGCGGGACAATCTTAAATCCTTTGTAGATCAATCCTTTTTTGAAATACTCTGAGAGTGCCCACCAAACCGATTCGATGTACTCGTTTGTGCAAGTGATATACGGATCGTCGAGATTAATCCAGTAACCCATGCGTTCGGTAAGCGTGCGCCATCCTTCTTTCATTTCGATGTGATGATAAACCAAATCTTTTGCTTTCTTGTTGAAAGCCGCAACGCCGTATTTTTCAATATCGGATTTTTGAGTGAAGTCTAATTCTTTTTCGAGTGCAATTTCTATCGGAAGTCCGTGAGTGTCCCAGCCCGCTTTACGGTGAACTTGAAATCCTTTCATTGTTTTGTAACGGCATACCAAATCTTTCAATGCTCTTGCCATTACGTGATGAATACCGGGACGGCCGTTTACGGTAGGCGGACCTTCGTAAAATGTGAACGGTTTTGATTCCGGTCGTAAAGAAACGCTCTTTTCAAATATTTGGTGTTCATTCCAAAATTTTAGTATCGATTCTTCGATCTTGGGATAACTTATTTTTTCATCAAATTGTTTGAACATTTTTTTCTCTGAAAATGAATTGTGTTTCGAAAGTTTAGTCTTCTTCCGATTCGTAATTTTTAATGAGTTCTCTTTCAGCGGCAATGAATTCCTTCAACCGTCTCTCTATTTGATTTTTTCTTTCCAGCATGTCGTCTGCACGTTTCTGAGATTCGAACAAAAGCTTTTCGGCTTTCAGTTTTGCGTCTTCAACAATTATCTGTGCTTCCTTGCGCGCGTTTGCCAACTCCCTGCTGCCATCGTCCGGTTTCACTTTAGTTTGAGCGAGACTTTTCTGCAAAATGATCAGTTCGGAAATAGCCATCCCAAAAAATGCCATCGCACCGAGTGTAATGTTCCGAAGGATGTAAAGAATCATATTCTCTACGAGGAGCGCGCTCAATCCGAAGTACTCGCTGAACATCGAAACCAAAAGAACGCTGACAAAAGCGGAAGCAACGATTACCGCAAAAATTACTTTACCGCCGTGATTATAAGTTAGTGTTTTATTGATCAACCAACCGCATGCAAATGCAAACACCGAAAGAACAAACCAAACCGAAAAATTTTGGTAGCCGGCTTTGAAAACGTCGGTGCTTAAAAAGTTGGATGCAAAAATAATGACGGCAAGAAGTCCGGGTGTCAGATAGTAAATTTTTTTTCTTTCTATCACAGCTTCTTTATCACCTCTTTCATTATCAATGTCATTTTAGGTTCGGCTTCCATTGCAGTGGCAATAATTTCTTCAACCTTAGCCGGTTTTAGCGAATCGGGAAAACATTCGTCGGTTACAACGCTGATTCCCAAGACTTTCATTCCCATGTGGTTTGCAACAATGTTTTCCGGTACAGTTGACATGCCGACTACATCTGCACCGATTGCCCGCAAGAATCTGTATTCGGCTCTTGTTTCAAGATTTGGTCCGGGCACGGCAACATAAACGCCTTTCTGAACTTTTATTTTATTTTCGAGCGCAACTTCTTCAGCAAGTCTTATCAATTCAAGATTGTATGGTTCACTCATGTCGGGAAAACGCGGACCAAGTTCATCTTCATTTTTCCCGATAAGCGGATTATCGCCCAACAAGTTGATATGATCGAGCATCAGCATAACATCGCCGCGACGGTAAACCGGATTCATGCCCCCGCACGCATTTGATACAAGTAAAGTTTTGACTCCGAGTCCGACTTTGGCGGACATTACGCGAACCGGATACGTGATTTGCTGCATCGAGTATCCTTCGTAGTAATGAAACCGGCCTTGCATGGCAACAACATTTTTTCCGTTAATCTTTCCAAAGATCAGTTTACCGTGGTGAGATTCAACGGTTGACAGCGGGAAGTGAGGTAAGTCGGCATAATCAATTTCATGCTCGATGGAAATTTCTTTAACCAAACCGCCGAGACCGGTACCTAAAATAATTCCGATTTCATAGTTAACGTCTGTTTTCTTTCTGATGACCGAAAGTGTTTCATTAATCATTTCCGAAAGTACGCTCATAAAAGTTTCTCCAAGATGTCGTCCACATTTATTTCACTTTGTTCTTCTTGATTTTCAGATTCCTTCGGCGCTTCTTTTTTCTTCTGTTGCGTGTCTATTGTCTGCATATCGAGTTCAAGCAAGTTGGACTGCGTTTCAATCAATGCCTTTATTCGTGCGATCAAAAGTTTTCTTTCTTCTCTCAACTGTAATACCGAGTTTCGAATTTGGTTCGCATTCTCTTTTGCTTTTTCAATTGATTGAGCGGATTTCAGTTCCGCTTCTTTCAGCATTAATGCGGTTTGCTTTTTGGCAGAATCAACAACTTTGTTTGTAGATTCGGTGGCGTTCAAAAGCGCCTGCTGAAAATTTTTCTCGATCCGTTTATATTCTTTCAGCTGCTCTTCCAGCTTATCTACATCGGTCTTAAATTTATCGTTCTCAGATTGAATTCTTTCAAACTCATCCGATAACTTTTCAAGGAAGGCACGAACTTCATCTCTATCGTACCCGCGGACAGTCCGATTGAATTCTTGATTCTTAATTCCAAACGGAGTGAATTTCATTTTTTACCCGCCCTTAATGATAAATTTTTTATGCTTTAATCCGTTCTCCGAAGATTGCGGTTCCGATGCGCAGCATTGTCGCTCCTTCTTCAATCGCAATCTCAAAGTCGTTTGTCATTCCCATCGAAAGCTCTTTGAGTTCAAATCCGGATTCGTACAAAAATTCTTTTGTCTGCCTCAATCTAACAAAACATTTTCGAATTAATTCAAAATTATCCGTATAAGGCGCCATCGTCATCAAACCGACCAATTTGAGATTTGAACTTCTGAAACAGTAATCAGACAATTCTAAAATTTCTTTTTCAGATTGAAGCCCATACTTCGTTGCCTCTGACGAGGTTTTAATTTCTAAAAGAACATTTTGCGTCTTGCCGATCTGCGTTGCCTTGCGATTAATTTCATCGGCAAGTTTTATCGAATCAACGGAATGGATATAATCAGCGTCACGAATAATATATTTCACTTTGTTCGTCTGAAGATGTCCGATGAAATGCCAATTAAAATCACCGGAAATCATTTCCGCTTTTTCTTTGAGCTCATGCGCCTTATTCTCACCAAGGTCTTTCAAGCCAGCGGCTAAGGCATCCTTTATAATTTCAATTGATTGAGTTTTACTTACTCCAATCAGCGTAATCTCAGAGCGCTTGCGACCGCATTTTTGGCAGATTTTCTCAATTTTTTCTTCAACTTTATTAATATTATCTCGAATCATCGCTCAAAAATAAGGGTGAAAATGTATCCGTTTGAGTTGTTAAAGTCAACGAATTACTTTTCAAATATAGTGAAAAAAGGAGTTTGCTTCGAGACAAGTTACCAAGGAAAAAATATTGGAAATGAAGGCAAACCGTTTAGCTATTTACCTCTGTAGACATCTTTTCTGTGAGCTACACGCTGAATAATTATCAGTTTTTCCTCTTGAACAACTTCATAAATGATTCTGTAATCTCCTACTCTTATTCGATACCCTGCTCTATTCTGAAGTTTCTTAGAATTTTTTGGGGGAATGGATTTGAAGATAAATTTTTTAGATTGAGAAGAATTTTATCAAAGACGGAATCCGGTAAAAGAGATAATTCTCTTTCAACTACATCCCGTTGTAGCTCCGCACGTTGTACACTTCAAACATGTGCCGTTTCGTGCCATTGTCATACTTTGGCATTCGGGGCAAATATCGCCCGTATAACCGCGCTCACGTGCTTTCATAACAATTTAATGCGGAAAAAATTATATTATAACAGCATTTTTGAGGTAAAAAGAAAATGACTGTTGAACAAATAACAAACGAGCTAAAGCTTAATCTGATACAATTATTGCCCGATAGAATCAATAAAATAATTCTTTACGGTTCTTACGCTAGAAAGGAAGCCTCCAATGACTCAGACATTGATATTCTTGTTATCTGCAATGACGGTGTTGATTCGCAACTTAGAGAGCAGATTTATAATGAGTGCTATAAAATAAATTCTAAATACGATGTCTGGATTGACATTAGTTTATTAGCTGAAAGTGAACTAAAAACAATTCGCGGTAAACAACCTTATATTCAAAATGCTCTTTATGAAGGAATCCCTCTGTGATAGATCAGGATGGTTCAACAAGAATTATATTAACGCCGGATTACTTTCTAAAGAATTTGGCAAATTGATTTATGCTGCTTTTGAAAATAGGGAAAAAAGCGATTACGATTTTTTATTTGAAATATCAAAAGAAGAAATATTAAAATATTTTGGTCTTGCGAAAAGTTTTGTACTAGAAATCAAAAAAATATTAAAAGAGACTTCCAATATTTAAAAAAGGTAATTCTATTTATTATCAAAGAACATGAATTTAAGATTTTAGAAGTTTCCTTCGATATTCTTAAATCCATGTCCAACATTCTAAATTCATTCTTTCTCTTTTTAGCTACATCCGGTCGTTGCGCCGCACGTAGTACACTTTAAACATGTTCCGTTGCGCACCATTGTCATGCTCTGGCATTCGGGGCAAATGTCGCCGGTATAACCGCGCTCACGTGCTTTCATAACATTCTGATGAAGCGTGATTGCGATTGCTCTCGGCTCTGCTTGTTCATGAGACAATTTTTCAACCAGATCTTTATGGCTATCCAATTCAATCATTTTTTCGCTGACCACTTCTTCACTTTCAAAATCCGGTTCGGCTACCGAATGATGATCGCCGCCGCCTTTTTTCACCAACTCGCCTTCTTCCACATGAGCAAGATCGTTTCTTCCGAGGTAGGTTACTGCAAGCTCACGGAAAATATAATCGATAACCGAGGTTGCCATTTTAATTCTGTTATGTCCGGTAAGAACGCCGCTTGGTTCGAATCGCGTGAAAACAAATGCATCTACAAATTCTTCCAGCGGAACGCCGTGCTGCAAACCGAGTGAAATCGATATAGCAAAACAGTTAAGCAAGCTTCTGAATGCAGCACCTTCTTTGTGCATGTCTATGAATACTTCGCCCAACTGCCCGTTATCATACTCACCCGTTCGGATATAAACCGTTTGACCGTTGATCTTAACTTTTTGAGTGTAGCCTGTTCTTCTATCCGGCAGTCTTCTTCTTTTTGCTATGTAACGGTGAATAATTCTCTCGGCGATCTTGACGATATCGTTTTCTTCTTTCTTCTCTATCAACTCTTCAACTTCTTCCTCAGTCATCGTATTCAATGGTTGAGAAAGTTTCGATCCGTCTCTGTAAAGCGCATTGGCTTTGCATCCGAGTTTCCATGATTGAAGATAAGCATATTTGATATCGTCAATCGTAGCGTTGTTTGGCAAATTAATAGTTTTAGAAATGGCACCGGAAATAAACGGTTGAGCGGCAGACATCATATAAATATGTGCATCCGATTTAATGAAACGTGTTCCCTTCTTGCCGCATTTGTTGGCGCAATCGAATACGGGATAATGTTCATGTTTCAAGAATGGTGCGCCTTCCACTGTCATCGTTCCGCATACGTAATCATTCGCAGAAGCAATTTCTTCTTTTGTAAAACCAAGTTCGGTGAGAACGTCAAAATTGAAATCGTTAATCTGCTCGTCGGTAAAATTAAGATTGGTCTTTAAGAATTTTTCTCCCAAAGTGAATTTGTTGAACGCAAAGCTAAGTTCAAATACAGAAGGAAGAATTGTTTCAAGCCTGTTCAGAACTTCGTCGGTAAATCCGCGGGCGCGCAATGATTCGTGATTGACGTACGGGCATCCGGTTAATGTTCCGGCTCCCTTCGCATATTTCACAATCTCATTACTCTGATCTTGATTGTATCCCAATTTCTTCAACGCAGGCGGAATGGATTGATTTATAATTTTGAAGTAACCGCCTCCGGCAAGTTTCTTAAACTTTACTAATGCAAAGTCTGGTTCTATTCCGGTTGTGTCGCAATCCATCACCAGTCCGATTGTGCCAGTCGGCGCGATAACAGTTACTTGAGCATTTCTAAAACCGAATTGTTCGCCTAACTCCAAAGCAAGATCAGCATCTTCCTTCGCTGCTTTCAATAAATCAGACGGACAGAATTCCGGACTTATTCCTACAGGCAATGTCGAAAGCCCTTCGTATTCTTCTTTGGGCACATTGTAAGCTGCTCTACGGTGATTTCGAATAACGCGCAACATGCTTTCAGAATTTTCTTTATACTGAGGGAAAGGTCCAAGTTCTTTTGCCATTTCAGCCGATGTCGCGTACGACTTCATATGCATAATTGCTGTGATAGCTCCGCAAATTGCATACGCTTCTTTGCTGTCGTAAGAAATTCCCTGCTGCATAAGTAATGAACCGAGATTTGCATAACCGAGACCGAGAGTTCTAAACTCATAACTTTTCTGTGCGATCTCTTTGCTGGGATATTGCGCCATCAACACGCTTATCTCTAGAACAATAGTCCATAATCTTGTTGCATGACGAAACGCATCGACGTTGAATTTTTCTTCATCGTCGTTATAAAAGCGAACTAGATTTAACGATGCAAGATTACACGCAGTATCATCCAAGAACATATATTCACTGCAAGGATTTGAAGCGCGGATTCTTCCATTCGTTGGGCACGTGTGCCATTCATTAATAGTAGTATCGAATTGCAAACCGGGATCGGCACTCGCCCATGCGGCATAACTTATATCATCCCAAAGATTTTTTGCCGGAATTACCTTGTAAGGTTTCGGCGCTCGATTGTTTTTTTCGGCTCTTTTCTTTTCTACGCGCCAATACAAATTCCAGTTATCGTCATTCAATACTGCCTGCATAAATTCGTTTGCCACGCGAACTGAATTGTTGGAATTTTGTCCGGCAACGGTAGCGTACGCTTCGGAATTCCAATCGGTATCGTATATAGGAATTTCGATAGCTCTGAACCCGAGTTTCGCAAGTTTGATTACTCTATCAATATAATTTTCCGGAACGTTTACTTTCCTAGCTTCAATGATTGCTTTTCGCAAACGCAGATTTGTCTTTTTGTTGAACCGGTCGTTTTCCGGATGTTCATCATAACACGCTTTAATAATATTGTTAAGATGCTGATTCAAAATTTTAGAACCGGTAACAAGCGCCGCAACTTTTTGTTCTTCAATAACTTTCCAATTAATAAAATCTTCTATATCGGGATGATCTATATCGAGAGTTACCATTTTTGCTGCACGTCGTGTAGTGCCGCCGGATTTAATTGCGCCAGCAGCGCGATCACCAATTTTTAGGAAAGACATTAAGCCGGATGATTTTCCTCCGCCGCTCAACGGTTCGTTGATTCCGCGAATGTCTGAAAAATTTGTTCCGGTTCCGGAGCCGTATTTAAAAAGACGGGCTTCGCGAACCCATAAATCCATTATGCCGCCTTCGTTAACGAGATCGTCGCTTATTGATTGGATGAAACATGCGTGGGGTTGCGGATGAGTGTAGGCGTCCTCAGAAGAAGTTAACTGACCTGTTTTGTAATCAACATAATAATGCCCTTGAGCAGGTCCGTTAATTCCGTATGCCCAATTCAATCCGGTGTTAAACCATTGTGGAGAGTTTGGTGCAGCAAATTGATTTGCCAACATATATAGATGTTCGTCGTAAAATGCTTTTGCATCTTCTTCGGAATCGAAGTACTTAGCTTTCCATCCCCAATAAGTCCACGTTCCAGCAAGGCGATGGAAAACTTGTCGTGCGTCTGTTTCCGATCCGAATCTATCTTTCTCTGGAAGTTCTTCAAGAGTTTTTGTATCGGCTACAGATGACTGCAACCATTTCGGAATTCCTTCTTCTTTGTTTTTCCGAAGCAATTTGGGTACACCCGCCTTACGAAAATATTTTTGCGCAAGAACGTCGGTTGCTACTTGAGACCAATCTTTAGGTATAACCACATCTTCCATCCTGAACACTATTGAGCCATCGGGATTTTTAATTTCCGATACTCTTTTTACGAACTCAATTGATTCAAGCGGATCTTTCCCGGCTGTAGTAAACAGACGATTTATCTTCATCTAAATCTCCAATCTTTTAACAGTTGTAGAAAAACTTTCTATGAATTAAAATAATATCAATTATTTTTTTGAGGAACGGAATACACATTTTGTCGAAGCTGAAAACAACATAACTAAAATTATTTTTTTAAGCAATCAGTTGAATGCTTAATCAAAAAATTATGCAATTGTTTAACCTGGATTCAAAACTAATATAACGAATAAAACTTTCAAGAAAATATTGTTTTTTTATTTAATTTTATTAGAAGGATTTAGATCACAATTTCGTTGAGGAATTAATGAAAATTGAACGTTCTGCAGGAGTTTTACTACACCCCACTTCGTTGCCGGGCAAATTCGGAATTGGAGACTTAGGTCAGAGCGCCTATCATTTCATGGATTGGCTTCACGACGCAGGTCAGACTCTTTGGCAAGTTTTTCCGCTAGGTCCAACCGGATACGGCGATTCACCCTACCAGTGCTTTTCAGCTTTTGCCGGGAATCCGCTACTTATCAGTCCGGAAGAATTACATAAAGACGGACTGCTAACCGAAAAAGAAATTCATGAAGTACCGCATTGGAATAAACATCACATAGATTTTGGTCCCGCTATCGAATACAAATACGAACTGCTGCATAAAGCGTTTAAACATTTTAAGAAGTTGGATAAAAACATTGAGGAAGAATGTGGTGAGTTTTGCAAATCCAATGATTACTGGCTTGATGATTACTCGCTCTTCATGGCGACAAAACAATTTCACGGAGGAGTTCAATGGACAGAGTGGGATCCGTCGATTGCGTTCAGGAAAAAAATTTCCGAGTGGAAGAAAAAATTGAAGGACGAAATTGAGTTTCAAAAATTTCTTCAATTCGTTTTTAACAAGCAGTGGACAAATGTTCGAGAATATGCTCACAGCAAGAAAATAAAAATCATCGGCGATCTGCCAATTTTTATTGCTTACGACAGCGCCGACCTTTGGGCGAACAAAGAACAATTTACGGTTCGTGAAGACGGAACGTTGGAATTTGTTGCCGGAGTCCCGCCTGATTATTTCAGCGCTACCGGACAACTTTGGGGAAATCCTCTTTATAAATGGAAAGTAATGGAGAAAGATGATTTCCATTGGTGGCGGCAAAGAATTTCTAAGCTGCTCGGTATGGTTGACCTAATTCGGATCGATCATTTCCGCGGTTTCGATGCGTATTGGGAAATTCCCGGCGAAGCCACGACTGCCATCAACGGGCGCTGGGTAAAAGCTCCGGGAGAAAAATTGTTTAACTCGATTAAGAAAGCTTTGGGCGAACTGCCGATCATTGCAGAAGACCTTGGCGTTATTACCGATTCAGTTGTAGAACTGCGCGACAAATTTAATTTCCCGGGAATAAAAATTCTTCAGTTTGGATTGGGAACCGACGGCGACAAAAAATTCTTGCCGCACAATCACGTACAGAATTGTGTTGTACATACCGGCTCACATGATAATGAAACGACGCGCGGATTTATTGAATCGGAACGGAAGAAAAACTCGGGCATCTACGAGTGGGCGCAAAAGTATCTTAACTACTACGGTGATAACATGACCTATGAACTGATTCGTACCGCTTATGCGTCGGTTGCAAATATTGTCGTTATTCCAATGCAGGATATTTTAAATCTTGGCAACGAAGCAAGAATGAATTTGCCGGGCTCACTTGGCGGTAATTGGAATTGGCGCTTCACATGGGATCAGTTGCATGGCGATCTTACCAAGCATTACAAAGAAATGACCGTAATGTTTGAACGCCCGCCTTTGAAGAAAATTGAGAATGCTA
>JAMCSN010000085.1:15440-20926 GCA_023381535.1 Bacteroidota bacterium | reverse complement strand
TGCGCCGAAGGTTTTTCATCGGCAGTGAATACTGTCCAACCGTCTTCTGCAACATGAACTTTGTACGAACCCATGTTAATCATCGGTTCAATCGCAAAGGTCATTCCGTTCTTAATTATTGCACCAGTGTTCTTTCTGCCGTAGTTCGGAATTTGCGGATCTTCGTGCAAATTTTTGCCTACCCCGTGACCGCATAAATCTCTTACCACAGAAAATCCGTTCGACTCGACATAAGTTTGTATTGCGTAAGAAACTTCGCCGAAACGATTACCTTCTGCGGCTTGTTCGATGCCGAGATACAAAGATTTTTCGGTAACATCCATCAGTTTCTGTTTTTCTTCCGAAATTTTTCCTACTGCTACCGTTAACGCTGCGTCGCCAAAATAACCATTCTTTTCTACGCCGACATCAATGGAAAGTATCTCGCCTTCTTTTAGAACTCTGTTGCCGGGAATCCCGTGAACAACCTCTTCATCAATTGAAGAACAAATAGAACCTGGAAAATCAAACGACCCAGCTTGCGAATATCCTTTGAATGCGGGTCGTGCATTATTGCTTAAGATATAATCTTCAGCAATCTTATCTAATTCAATCGTCGTTAAACCAGGTTTAACATAACGCTTAAGTAATTGTAAAGTCTCAGCAACTATCTGACAGCTTTCGCGTATGTAATCTATCTCTTTTTTACTTTTAAGTAATATCACAATCTAACAAACTAGAATCTTCGACCTTTGAGTTTACTGCCCTTCATAAAACCATCGTAGTGCCTCATCAACAAATGAGACTCAACTTGCTGCAATGTATCCAGCGCAACACCAACAACAATCAGCAAGCTTGTTCCGCCAAAGAACGATGCGAAACTTCCTGAAACACCAAACTTTGAAACGAATGCCGGAAGTATAGCTATGATAGCTAAGAATATTGATCCCGGCAAAGTAATCTTTGTTAAAATGTTATCTATAAAATCCGCTGTCTGTTTGCCCGGACGAATACCAGGAATAAATCCGCCCTGCTTCTTCATGTTCTCTGCAACATCCTGAGGATTGAATGCAATTGCCGTATAAAAGTATGTGAAGAAAACAATCATCAAAGCATAGATGAACGAATAAGTAAATGATTGATAGCTAAAGTAACCGGCTATCGATGCAATAAATTCATTGTTCGGAAAGAACGAAAAAAGTGTTGCCGGAATAAACATGATTGACTGAGCAAATATAATCGGCATAACACCTGCTGTGTTAACTCTTAACGGAATGTATTGAGTAACGCCGCCGTAAACTTTTCTTCCAACTACTCGTTTGGCATATTGAACCGGAATTCTTCTTGTACCTTGAGTAACAATAACAACTCCAGCAATCACCAAAACCATAAATGCAAGAATGACGATTTCAATTACGATATTTCTCTGACCCGCAGCAATCAATCTGTACTCATCGAGCAATGCAAACGGAAAGCGGTTGATGATACCGATAAAAATTATCAATGAGATACCGTTTCCAATTCCTTTTTCGGTAATTTGCTCGCCCATCCACATGATAAACATTGTACCGGCAACAAGAATTGCCACTGTTGATATAGTCCACATAATTCCGCGAACTGCTTCAGGCACGATTGGCGCGTTGTTGGATTGAATGCTTAACAAGTGAATTGTAACACCCCATGCCTGGAAAGCAGATATAACAACGGTTCCGTAACGGGTTAACTGGGTTAATTTCTTTCTTCCTTCCTCGCCTTCTCTTTGAAGCTTTTGGAAGTAAGGAATTACTGCGCCGGCAATCTGCAAAATAATAGATGCTGAAATGTAAGGCATAATTCCAAGCGCAAGAACTGCGGCATTAGAAAATGCACCGCCGACAAATAAATCATACAGACCAAATAGATTATCTGAAGTACTGTTCTTTGCGGCTTCATGCAGCAATGCGGTATCGATGCCCGGCAGAGTAATATGAGAACCAATTCTTACAATTACGAGCAGAGCAAGAGTGTAAAGAATTCTCTGCCGTAATTCATGAATCTTAAAAATGTTTCGGAAAGTTTCTTGAATTTTAGCCATTAAGATTTAATCTCTTTGATAGTTCCGCCAACAGATTCAATTTTTTCTTTTGCAGAAGCGCTGAATAAGTATGCTTCAACATTTAATTTTGCTTTTAATTCTCCGGACCCTAAAATTTTGTAAGGTGCTGCAGCTTTTGAAATGAGTCCGTTTTTATATAATGATACTGCGTTGATAATCCCGTCTTCAACTTTTTTATCATCAATTAATTTTTGCAGGCTACCGATATTAACAATCTGGTAGTCAATTTTGAACGGGCTGTGAAATCCTCTCTTCGGAATTCTTCTTTGGAGAGGCATCTGACCGCCTTCAAACCAAACTTTGTATTTAGCGCCTGCACGGGATCTTTGTCCGTTCATACCACGTGTAGCTGTTCCGCCGTGACCTGAACCTTCGCCGCGTCCAATTCTTTTAACTTTTTTATTCGATCCCTTTGCAGGTTTAAGATTGCTTAGAATATCCATTTAATCACCTTAGGCTTCAATTACTTCTATTTTTACTAAATGAGAAACTTTTCTAATCATTCCTCTAATTTGAGGAGTGTCGTTATGAACAACTGAATAGTTCGGTCTTCCGAGTCCCAATGCTTTGATTGTGAGTTTCTGCGGAACCGGTCTATCGATTACACTTCCTATCTGAGTTATTTTAATTTTCTTTGCCATCTAAATCCTCAATTACAAATTGAAAAGCTCTGTAACCTTCATACCGCGTTTAACCGCCATTGCTCTAACATCAAGAAGATTGAGCAGCGCGTCAAGAGTTGCTTTAACCTGGTTATGCGGATTTGAAGAACCGAGAGACTTTGTTAGAATATCTTGAATACCAGCAGCTTCTAGAACAGCACGGACACCGCCGCCGGCAATTAATCCCGTACCCGGAGTAGCCGGTTTCAAAAGAACTCTGCCGGCGCCAAATTTACCGATGATCGCATGCGGAATGGTTCCTTTAACAACAGGTACTTTATATACATTTTTTTTCGCGTCGTCAACACCTTTCGAAATTGCATCGGTAACTTCATTCGCTTTGCCAAGACCGACACCAACGTGACCATTGCTATCACCAACAACAACAATTGCATTGAAGCTAAATCTTCTACCACCTTTAACAACTTTTGCAACTCTGTTAATGTGAACAATTTTTTCTTTTAGATTCTCAAGACCCGAAACTTTTTTGTACTTGAAATTCAATTTTAGCTCCCTTGTTTACTAACTATTAAATCAACTATGCCAATTTTCCTTTGCTGCCGAGGGAGGATTCGAACCTCCACAGACGCCTCCAAAGGGCGTTGTCCTGCCATTAGACGACCCGGCAAGAAACCAACTTTTTTTATATTTTGATGCCGCCTTCGCGTGCACCGTCTGCAACTGCTTTAATTCTACCGTGATATTTATAACCGCTTCTATCGAATACTGCGGATGTAATTCCTTTTTCGGATGCTTTCTTTGCTAAAAGTTTTCCAACTAATTTACTCTTAGAAACTTTTCCTTTTGAATTTTTAATTTCTTCCGCCAATTCTTTAGCCAATGAAGAAGCTTCCAGTAATGTTTTGCCGCTGATATCGTCAATCAATTGAGCATAAACATTGTTTAAGCTTCTGAAGACACTCAGACGCGGACGTTCAGGCGTTCCGGAAACTTTTCTGCGTATTCTTTCCTTCTTCGTTATTCTTTTTGTATTGTCTTTGATGAACATTTTCAAAATCTCCTATTACTTACCAGCTGTCTTGCCAGCTTTACGAACAATACGTTCGTCTGAGTACTTAATTCCTTTGCCTTTGTACGGTTCCGGTTTTCTGAATGATCTAATTTTTGCGGCAATCATTCCAACCAATTCTTTATCGCTGCCGGAAATTTTTAATTGTGTCGGCGCCGGCACTTCAATTTTAATTCCTGCCGGAGGCATAAAAAGAATCGGGTGCGAATAACCGATGGTAAACAAAACGGTTTCACCTTTAGATTCGGCTTTGTAACCAACACCAACTATATCCAGCGATTTCGAATAACCTTCGGTAACACCTTTAACCATGTTATTAATCAACGCTCTGGTTAATCCGTGCAAAGCGCGGTTCTCTTTTGAATCATCCGGACGTGTTACAACAATTTCTTCCTTCTGAATATCAACAGTGATATTCGGATGAATCTTCATTTGCAACTCGCCAAGTTTTCCTTTTACTTTTATAACGCCATCGGTTTTGCTTACCGTGAAGTCTTTAATAACTATGGGTTTTCTACCTATACGTGACACTTTTATTTACCTCGTAAATTTTTTACCAAACGTGGCAGATTACTTCGCCGCCAACAGAATCTTTTTTTGCTTGTTTATCACTTAATAAACCTTTCGGAGTAGAAAGAACTGCAATGCCAAGCCCATTCAACACACGCGGAATTTGATCTTTGTTAACATATCTTCTTAATCCCGGCGTGGATATTCTTCTAATTCCAGTTATTGAAGGAACTCCGCCAACATACTGAAGATGGAGACGAAGAACATTCTGTTTGTTGTCTTCAATAACGTTAAAGTCTCTAATGAATTTGTTGGCTTTTAAAATTTCAGCTAAACCAACTTTCATTTTCGAAGAAGGAATATCAACAAATTTCTTTCTTGCTTTAACAGCATTTCTTGTTCTAGTTAAAAAATCTGATATCGGATCGGTAGCAGGCATTTACATTTCTCCTTCAATTACCAACTTGCTTTTTTAAGTCCAGGAATTTCACCACGCAGAGCCATTTCTCTAAGCACTAAACGTGAAACTCCAAATTTTCTATAATACGCTCTCGGTCTCCCTGTCATTTTGCATCTGTTATGCAAACGAGTTGGGGAAGAATTTTTAGGAAGCATCTGAAGAGCATCGTAGTCGCCTTTTTCTTTTAATTCTTTTCGAATCCGGGCATACTTAGCATTGAGTCTTCTTTTTTTCTCTTCGCGTGCTAATAAACCTTTTCTTGCCATGATTTCCCTTTAGTTAATTTCTTTTTTTCTGAACGGCATACCGAAAGCATTGAGCAGCTCGTATGCTTCTTTATCGGTCTTGGCAGTTGTTACAAAAGTAATATCCATTCCCAAAATCTTCGTTACTTTATCAACATTAATTTCCGGGAAGATAATTTGTTCTTTCAAACCGAGCGTGTAATTACCGCGTCCGTCAAATGATTTATCAGATACACCGCGGAAATCGCGCACACGCGGCAGCGCCAACGAAATAAATCGGTCTAGAAATTCGTACATCATTTCTCTTCGCAAAGTAACCTTAGCACCAATCTTCATTCCTTCCCGCAATTTGAAATTGGAGATAGCTTTTTTAGCAATACGAACCGATACCTTCTGACCGGTGATCGCTTCCAAATCTTTTACAGCTTCATCCAAAATTTTAGGATCTTGCGTTGCCTGACCAACACCCATGTTGATAACAATTTTAGAAAGGCGCGGTACTTGC
>JAMCSN010000085.1:0-15430 GCA_023381535.1 Bacteroidota bacterium | reverse complement strand
AGGAATTTTTTCTTCGACCACCTTTGGTGCCGCAGCTTTTTCTTCACCAGCTTTAGGTTTCTTTTCTTTAGTCTGTTTTTGTTCTTTTGCCATCGTGATTCTGTATCCTTAAAATTTTTCCGCCTTCCGCGAATTTATTAACCAAGCATCTCGTTGCTTGATTTGCTGATTCTTGCGCTCTTTTTCTTGCCTGTTTTTTCATCTATAATAATTCTTGCGCCGATTCTTGTTGCTTCGTTTGTCTTTGGATCGACAATCATAATGTTGGAAACATGAATAGGAGCTTCCTTTTCCACAATGCCGCCCTGAGGATTTTTTTGATTCGGCTTGGTGTGTCTCTTACGGAGATTAACACCTTCAACAATCACACGGTTTATTTGGGGAAATACTTTCAAAACTTTTCCGGTTTTTCCTCTGTTGTTTCCGGCAATCACAATTACGTTATCGTTTTTTCTAATCTTCATTTCAGCAATCCTTATAATACCTCTGGAGCCAGAGAAATAATCTTCATGAATTTTTTGTCTCTAAGTTCGCGAGCAACAGGACCGAAGATACGTGTTCCTCTCGGTTCGCCCTGAGCATTTAACAATACAGCTGCGTTCTCATCAAAGCGGATGTATGAACCGTCGTTTCTTCTAACTTCTTTTTTTGTTCTTACAACAACTGCGCGGCTAACTTCGCCCTTCTTTACGCCGCCGCCCGGAATTGCAGTCTTCACACTCACAACTATAACATCGCCAACGCTGGCATACCGGCGACTGCTTCCGCCAAGTACTCTAATGCAGCGGACTTTTTTAGCTCCCGAATTATCCGCTACAACTAAATTTGTTTCTTCTTGTACCATGATTTATCACTCCTCATAAAACCCGCCTGCCCGCTTCGACAAGTCGAAGACGAGGCGAGCTGGCAGGCAAGCTTTTTTTACTTGGCTTTTTCAACAATTTCTACTAAACGCCATTTTTTTCTTTTACTCATAGGACGGGTTTCCATAATTTTTACAACGTCACCCGGACCGCATTCATTCTTCTCATCGTGAGCCATCAGCTTTGTTGTCTTCTTGAAATATTTTTTGTACAACGGATGCGCAACACGTCTTTCTATAGAAACAATTATGCTTTTGCTCATCTTATTGCTGACGACAGTACCAACCTTTGTCTTTCTTAAACTTCTTTTCTCCATAGGAAATCGAGTACTCCTTATTTATTATCCTTTGAGGTTTTTGCTTCCTGCATCTGTCTTTCTTTCAAAATTGTTTTCATCTTTGCTATGTCTCTTCTTGTCAAACGTAACTTTGCCGTGTTAGTCAGGTTTTTCAGTTCCTGCTGAAACTTCAAGTCTATGAGGTTCTTTTGTTCTTCAAGAATTCTTTTCTTGATTTCCTCTGTAGCCATTTCCTTTATTTGAAAAATCTTCATAGTAATTCAAATCCTTTTATGATTCTAAGTCAGGTCTCTGAGCAATTTTAGTTTTAATCGGCAATTTGTGCGACGCAAGTCTTAATGATTCTTGAGCCGTAGCTTTATCTACACCGCCGACTTCAAACATGATTGTACCCGGTTTAACTACCGCAACCCAAAACTCCGGCGCGCCTTTACCTTTACCCATTCTTGTTTCGAGAGGTTTCTTGGTTACCGGTTTATCTGGGAAGATTCTAATCCAAACTTTTCCGTCTCTCTTCATTTGACGCGACAACGCAACACGGCAAGCTTCGATTTGTCTGCTTGTAATCCATGCCGGTTCCAAAGCTTTCAAACCGTAATCACCGAAACTAATCGTGAAGCCGCGAGTAGCTTTGCCGGCTCTTCTGCCTCTATGTGCTTTACGATATTTTACTCTTTTGGGCATTAACATGAAAAAAACTCCTCAAATTTATCCGCACGAAGCGGGCTTCATTACTCGGTTGAACGTTTACCTAAAATTTCTCCGCGGCAGATCCACACTTTAACTCCGATCGAACCGTAAATTGTATGTGCGGTTGCTGTTGCGTAATCAATATCTGCACGCAATGTATGCAGCGGAATTCTTCCTTCTTTATATTGTTCAGTACGAGCCATTTCTGAACCGGCCAATCTTCCGGCACACATAATTCTAATTCCTTCAGCGCCCATCCTCATAGCAGATGTAATTGATTGTTTCATGGCTCTTCTGAAAGAAACTCTACCTTCAATTTGCTTTGTAATATTTTCTGCAACTAAATAAGCATCAAGTTCGGGTCTTTTGATTTCTGTAATTTGAATTTTGACTTCCTTATCGGTCAGTTTTCTCAATTCCTCTTCTATCTGGGCAATTTCTTTGCCGCTTTTACCAATTACTACTCCCGGTCTGGAAGTGTGAATTGAGAGAATGATATTCTTGGAAGTTCTATCAATTACTATTGAAGAAATGCCTGCATTAAGAAGTCGTTTTCTAATATAAGTCCTTAGCTTTTTGTCTTCAATAAGTTTGGTAGCATAACTTTTGTTTTCGTACCAGTTCGATTCCCATCCTCTAATGATGCCTACTCTAAAACCGATTGGATTAGTCTTTTGACCCAAAACTTCCTCCGATTACTTTTTTGTCGCAACAACAACTGTTACGTGATTTGATCTTTTTCTTATTCTGTATGCCCTACCCATGGGCGCAGGAGAAATTCTTTTCAAGGTTGGACCGCCATTAACAAAAGCTTCTTTCACGAAAAGGTCCATAACTTCATGCTTATTATTTTCATCTTTGTTCATCAAATTGGAAACCGCTGATCTTAAAACTTTCTCTGCATCCTTAGAAGAATGTTTCGGAGAAAAGTGCAAAATCTCAATTGCCTGATCTACCGACTTGCCTCTAATCAGATCAACAACCAAACGCATCTTGCGCGGTGATGTTCCAATATATTTGTGAGTTGCTTTAGCTTCCATTATCTATCCTCAAGCTGGCTTAATAACTTTAGTAGCTTTTTCTGCTTTGGTACCGGGATGACCGCGGAAAATTCTTGTCGGCGCAAACTCACCGAGTTTGTGACCAACCATATTTTCCGAAATATAAACCGGAATCATCTTGTTGCCGTTGTGTACAGCAACTGTATGTCCAACAAATTCCGGAGATATAGTACTTGTACGCGACCAAGTTTTAATAATTTTTTTCTGATTTGTTTCGTTAAGTGTACGAATCTTTTTCAACAATTTGATATCGATGAAAGGACCCTTTTTAACTGATCTTGGCATAATCTACTCTAACTATTTTCTTCTTTTAACAATAAGTTTATTTGTTGGATTTTTCTTCTTCCTGGTTTTCAAACCTTTGGCTTTTTGTCCCCACGGAGAAACCGGATGACCGCCGCCGGAAGTTTTACCTTCGCCACCACCCATCGGGTGATCGACGGGGTTCTTAGCAACACCGCGGCTTGCCGGACGAATACCGAGCCATCTGCTTCTTCCAGCTTTGCCGAGACTTATGTTTTCATGATCGGCATTACCAACCGAACCGTAAGTAGCCATACAATTTAATTGAATCATTCTAACTTCACCTGAAGGCATCTTCAACTGTGCATAATTTCCTTCTTTAGCCATCAACTGTAACGAAGCGCCTGCCGAGCGACCTAACTGACCGCCTTTACCGGGTTTCATTTCAACGTTGTGAACAAAACTTGCAAGCGGAATTTCTTTTAACGGTAATGCGTTACCAACTTTAATTTCAACACCGCTGCCCGATGCTAATTCATCGCCAATTTTCAATCCGTCGGGGGCAATAATATATCTCTTCTCTCCGTCTGCATAATGAAGCAACGCAATTCGTGACGTTCTATTCGGGTCGTATTCGATTGAAAAAACTTTTGCCGGAATGCCGACTTTGTCGCGCTTGAAATCAATAATTCTGTAAAGTTTTTTATGTCCGCCGCCTCTATGACGTGCAGTTACTCTGCCAAGATTATTTCTTCCGCCGGATTTCTTAAGCGAAAAAGTTAAAGATTTTTCCGGACTGGTTTTAGTTATCTCTTCAAATGAAGAGATAGACATGAATCTTGTTCCGGGAGTATTTGGTTTTAATTTTCTAATTGCCATTTAACTTGAGCTCCGATTCGAACTATGCTTGACCTAGAATATCTATTGTTTGACCTTCCTTCAAGGTAACAATTGCTTTCTTAAACTTTGGTGTTCTACCCGAAAATCTTCCTTTCTTGGTGAACTGAGTTTTTTCTTTTCCTTTGTATCTAATTGTATTAACCGAAATCACATCAACATTAAATTTTGTTTTAACAGCTTTTGCGATTTCTATCTTGTTGGCATCAACTTCAACTACAAATCCATATTTCGCGGAATGTTTTTCGCTGATACCGGTCATCTTTTCAGTTATTAAGGGTCGTATTAGAACACTTTTCATTTCTTAGCCGATTTAATTAATTGTGCTTTCTAAAAGATTAACTGCGCTCTTCTGCATCAAAAGAACCTGATTGTTCAAAAGATCGTATGCAGAAGCTTTGTTCGCCTCGAGTATATTCACCTTAGGAATATTTCTTCCGGATTTGTAAACATTTTCCTGATGTCCGTTTGTAAGAAACAAAGTCCTTTTGCCTTTAACTTTGAGTGCGTCAAGCATCAAAACAAAATCTTTTGTCTTTGGCGATTCAAAGCTAAAATCTTCAACAAGAACAATTTGATTTGCTTTTGCTTTGTAAGATAGCGCAGACTTTCTTGCAAGACTTACAACTTTCTTGTTCAATTTTTGTCTGTAATCTCTCGGTTTAGGACCGAAGATTGAGCCGCCGCCAACCCAAAGCGGAGAACGAGTTGTACCAGCACGAGCGCCGCCACGACCTTTTTGTCTCCAAGGTTTTTTACCGCCGCCGTGTACTTCACTTCTCTCTTTGGCTTTGTGTGTGCCTTGACGCTGATTTGCAAGGTATGCTTTAACTGCCAAGTAAAGAACGTGATCATTCGGCTCGATTTCAAAAATATCTTTGGAAAGTTCTACACTCTCGCCCGATTTTGTTCCGTCTTTTTTATAAACTTCTAATTTCATCTTCATCAAAAATTATTTGTTGATCTCAACAATTGAATTAATGGAGCCTGGAACTGCTCCTTTTACCATTACAATATTTTTATCTGCAATAACCTTCACTACTTTTAAACTTGAAATCGTTCTGTTTTCATATCCCATTCTTCCTGCCATGCGCTGACCTTTAAAAACTCTTGAGGGATACGAACTTGAGCCAACAGATCCCGGCGCTCTTAATCTATCGCTTTGACCGTGAGTAGTTCCGCCGACGCCGCCGAAGTTGTGTCTTCTCATAACACCTTGAAAACCTTTTCCTTTACTCTTGCCGGAGACTTTTACTTTATCGCCGATTTGAAAAAGGTCGGCTTTTATTTCATCGCCAATTTTGTATTGCGCCGCATCATAATTCTTAAATTCTTTAAGTACTTGCGGAGCTTTCAATCCATGCTTTTTGAAATATTCAAGCTGAGGTTTACCGGTTCTCTTTTCTTTCTTCTGTCCGAAACCAAGTTGAATGGCTTCGTAACCGTCATTTTCTTTGGTCTTGACAGCGTAAACGTTGCAAGGACCAACTTCCAAAACGGTAACAGGAATAATCTGACCGTCCTCAGAAAATATATTCGTCATTCCTAATTTTTTTGCTAACAAGCCAGGCATTTCATTGTCCCTATAACTTAATCTCGATATCGACACCGGCAGGAATTTCTAACTTGCTCAAAGCATCGACTGTTTTGTTGTTGGAGTTATGAATATCAATAATTCTTTTATGAGCTCTGATCTCAAATTGTTCTCTGGATTTTTTATCAACGTGGGGAGATCTTAGAACAGTGAAGACAGTTCTTTTCGTCGGTAACGGAATCGGTCCAGAAACAACCGCTCCGGTACTCTTTACGGTTTTAATAATTTTCTCAGTTGACTTATCAATAAGAATATGATCGTAAGATTTCAACTTTATTCTAATTTTCTGACCAGGCACTTTTACCTATCTCCTTGTGAAAATCCATCACTTCTTGATTAGACAAAATGAAGGGAAAGTTTTCGCTTTCCCTTCTATGTCATTTTATTTTACTCAATAATTTTTGTTACGAAACCAGCACCAACAGTTCTTCCGCCTTCACGAATAGCGAACTTCAAACCTTCTTCCATTGCTATTTCGGAGATCAATGCAATTTTCAGTGAAACGCTATCACCAGGCATAACCATTTCGGTTCCTTCCGGTAATGTTGCAACACCGGTAACGTCTGTTGTTCTAAAATAAAAC
Source organism: Bacteroidota bacterium (assembly GCA_023381535.1). Next base: position 9,201 of record JAMCSN010000085.1, on the reverse strand, counting down.
TGCGGTCTGTAGCCGTTAAAGAATGGTGTATGACGTCCACCTTCTTCTTTTGAAAGAATATAAACCTTTCCTTCAAAAACTTTGTGAGGAGTAATCGAACCGGTTTTTGCAAGAACCATTCCTCTTTCAATTTCAGTTTTGTCAACACCTCTCAAAAGAAGACCGGCATTGTCGCCAGCAATTGCGGAATCAAGTTCTTTGCGGAACATTTCGATACCGGTGATAACTGTTTTCTTGTGAGCGCCGAGACCAATCAGTTCAACTTCTTCGTTAAGTTTGCATGTTCCTCTTTCAACTCTGCCTGTAGCAACTGTACCGCGACCGGTAATTGAGAATACGTCTTCAACCGGCATCAAGAATGGTTTGTCAACGCTTCTTTCAGGAACAGGAATATAGCTATCTACAGCATCCATTAATTGCCAGATGCAATTGTATCTTTCATCTGTTGGAGGCGCATCAGAAGTTCCGGCTTCGAGTGCTTTCAGTGCTGAACCACGAATGATCGGAATATCGTTTCCCGGGAATTCGTATTTGGTTAACAACTCTCTCAATTCCATTTCAACTAAATCGATCAACTCTTGATCATCCATCATATCAACTTTATTTAAGAATACAACAATTCTAGGAACACCGACTTGTCTTGCTAAAAGAATATGTTCACGTGTCTGAGGCATTGGACCATCGGTAGCAGCAACAACCAATATTGCACCATCCATCTGCGCAGCACCGGTAATCATATTCTTCACATAGTCAGCATGACCAGGACAATCAACGTGAGCATAGTGCCTGTTTGCTGTTGAATATTCAACGTGAGCAGTTGCAATTGTAATACCTCTTTCTCTTTCTTCAGGGGCATTATCAATACTGTCAAACGTTCTTACTTGCGATAAACCTTTTTTTGCTAAGCCCATGGTGATGGCAGCTGTAAGAGTAGTTTTACCATGGTCAACGTGTCCAATAGTACCAATATTGACGTGAGGTTTACTACGATCAAATTTTTCTTTTGCCATCTAACTATTCTCCTCTTTGTTTATTCTCTTTGTTGTTAATTTATATTCTAATAAGATTCAACTGATTTTTTAACTTGTGCTTTTTCTGTAATTTCTTCAGCAACGGACTTTGGTACTTCCGAGTAATGTGAAAATTGCATAGAGTAAATCGCGCGCCCTTGAGTCATGGAACGCAAAGTTGTTGCGTAGCCAAACATTTGTGCAAGCGGTACCATAGCTTTAATTACCTGTGCATCTCTTCTTGATGTAAATCCTTCAATTTTACCTCTTCGCGAATTGAGATCGCCCATTACATCGCCAAGATATTCTTCAGGTGTAATTACTTCTACACTCATCATCGGTTCGAGCAATATTGGTCCGGCTTTTAATGCACCTTGTTTGAATGCAATAGAAGCAGCAACCTTAAACGAAATTTCATCCGAGTCAACATCATGATATGAACCGTCGAACAATCTCGCCTTAATATCAACTACGGGATAACCGGCTAACACGCCATTACGCATTGCATCTTGTAAACCATGCATTACAGGATTGATATATTCTTTTGGTACAACACCGCCAACAATTCCGTTCTCAAATTCGAATCCTTTGCCGGGTTCGTTAGGAGAAAGTTCGATCCAAACGTGTCCGTATTTACCACGACCGCCGGACTGCTTAATAAATTTACCTTCACTTTGAACGGTTTTACTAATTGTTTCTCTGTATGCAACTTGCGGTTTGCCAACATTTGCTTCTACCTTAAACTCTCTCTTCATTCTATCTACAAGAATCTCAAGATGAAGTTCACCCATTCCGCTGATTAATGTTTGTCCCGTTTCATCGTCAACTTTCACTTTGAACGTCGGATCCTCATCAGAAAGTTTTGCAAGCGCGTCTGAAAGTTTATCCTGATCAGCTTTTGTTTTCGGTTCAATTGCAATCTGAATAACCGGTTCCGGGAACGCCATCTTTTCTAGAATTATAGCATCTTCTTCAGTACAAAGGGTATCGCCGGTTCTTGTGTGCTTAAGACCAACAACTGCTGCAATATCTCCCGTGCGAATTTCGTCCATGTCTTCGCGTGTGTTTGCATGCATTTCTAAAACACGAGCAACACGTTCTTTCTTATCGGATATTGAATTGTAAATGTATGAACCCGCTTTCAATGTGCCTGTATAAACGCGAATGAATGTTAACTTGCCGACATAAGAATCTGTCATAATCTTGAATGCAAGTGCGGCAAACTTTTCCTTCGGATCAATTTTTCTCTCAATATGATCATTCTTATGAATATGATGCGCAACAAGACTTCCGAGATCAAGCGGTGAAGGAAGGAAATCCACTACTGCATCAAGTAATTGCTGTACTCCTTTATTCTTGAATGAAGAACCGCACAATACAGGAATAATTTTCAACTGTATAGTAGCTTCTCTCAAAACTTTTTGAATTTCAGCAGTTGAAATCTCTTTTCCCTCAAGATATTTTTCCAAAAGCGTATCATCTACATCGGATACAGCTTCGAGCATTTGAGTTCTAAACTTTTGCGCAACCGTTAGAAGATCAGCCGGGATATCTACTTCTTCAAAAGTTGTCCCTAACGATTCCTCATTAAACATTATTGCCCGCATCGTCATCAAATCAATAATTCCTCTAAACAAATCTCCTTCACCAACTGGTAAAGTAATCGGAACTGCGTGAGCCCCCAACTTATCTTTCATCATTTGCACAGCATTATAAAAATCCGCGCCGATTCTATCCATCTTATTTACAAAAGCAATTCTCGGAACTCCGTATTTATCGGCTTGTCTCCATACTGTTTCCGATTGTGGTTCAACACCACCGACAGCGCAAAACAATGCAATAGCGCCATCCAAAACTCTTAACGATCTTTCAACTTCAACAGTAAAATCTACGTGTCCGGGAGTATCAATTATATTAATTTGATGATCGCGCCAAAATGTGGTAGTTGCAGCACTTGTAATTGTAATACCGCGTTCCTTTTCCTGTTCCATCCAATCCATCGTAGCAGCACCATCGTGAACTTCTCCCATACGATGAAGCTTGCCGGTATAATATAGAATGCGCTCGGTAGTTGTAGTCTTACCGGCATCTATATGAGCCATAATACCAATGTTTCTAACTCTATTTATTTCAACACGTTTTTCTGACATCTAATTTACAGTACCTTTCTTCTTACCATTTAAAATGTGCGAATGCCTTGTTTGCTTCTGCCATTCTGTGAGTATCATCTTTTTTCTTTACAGCAGAACCGTCACCATTTGCAGCTGCCATTAATTCGGCTGCAACTTTCAACGCCATGGATTTATCTTTTCTATCACGAGCGTACGTTTTTATCCATCGGAATGCTAAGGCAGTTCTTCTTTCCGGTCTCACTTCCATAGGAACTTGATATGTGGCACCGCCAACTCTTCTGCTTCTAACTTCTACCAGAGGCTGAACATTCTGAACAGCTTTTTTGAAAACTTCCAATGCCGGTTTTTTCGTTTTTTGCTCGATGAGATCGAAGCTTTCATATACGATAGTACGCGCCGTTGATTTCTTGCCGCTCCACATGATGTAATTAATAAACTTCGAAACCAAAATATCTTTATACTTTGGATCCGGCTTCAAATATTTCTTCTCTGCTCTTTTCTTTCTCATATCAAATTATTTGGCCTTTGGTTTTTTAGTACCGTATTTAGAACGACCTTTTTTTCTTTCTTCAACTCCGCTTGTATCAAGTGTTCCGCGGATAATATGATAACGAACACCCGGTAAATCTTTCACTCTTCCACCTCTAATCAAAACGATAGAGTGTTCTTGGAGGTTGTGCCCTTCGCCAGGAATATAAGCTGTAACTTCAATACCATTCGTCAGACGAACACGCGCAACTTTTCTTAATGCTGAGTTCGGTTTCTTTGGAGTTGTTGTGTAAACTCTGGTGCATACCCCTCTTTTCTGAGGGCACGCATCTAAAGCAGGGGCTTTATTCTTAGATGTTACGACTACTCTTCCTTTTCTCACCAACTGGTTTATCGTTGGCACGCAAATCCTCCACTGTTATTATTTTTGATAAAAATTCAGACTTCAAATTTATTTATTATAGCCTGAATTGTCAAGAAACGTTATATATTATTTTCACAAATTATTCAGTTAGACCGATTCCTTTGCTTCAACTTCTTCTTTGACAGCCTCTGCGACCTCTTCTTCGGCTGTTAAAATTATTTCACGGTACTTTTTGAGCCCTGTACCTGCCGGGATTAAATGTCCCATAACAACGTTTTCTTTCAAACCTACTAAGGTATCTACTCGTGCTTCAGTTGCGGCATTTGTTAATACCTTTGTCGTTTCCTGGAACGAGGCAGCGGAAATAAAGCTTTCAGTTGACAACGCAGCATGAGTAATGCCGAGCAAAATATTATCAAAAGTTGCCGGTTCAGCATCTCTTGCCTTAACCGTTTTCTTTCCTTTTCTAGTTAAGTCAGCATTAACTTCTCTGTATTTTGCTTTAGTGATTAACTGCCCAACTTTGAATTTCGACTGACCGGCATCTGAGATATAAACCATCTGTTTAACTTTTTCATTTTCTTCGATGAATTTATTTCTATCAACCAAATCTTCTTCGATGAAAATTGTATCGCCCGCTGAGATTACTTGCAGCTTCTGCAACATTTGCCGAACAATTACTTCAATATGCTTATCATTAATTTTTACGCCTTGCAAACGATAAACATCTTGAATTTCGTTAACCAAATATTCCTGAACTGCGTTTGTACCTTTTATTTTCAAAATATCATGCGGATCGATTGGACCGTCGGTAATTTTTTCGCCAGCAGGTATCTCATCATTTTCCTGAACAAGAATATGCTTGCCGTAAGGTACGTTGTACACTTTTTGAACGGAACCGTCAAATGATTCAATAATGATTTCTCTTGAACCTTTTTTACGAGCACCAAACTTTACCTTGCCTTCAATTTCGGAAACAACAGCCGGATCATGAGGGCTGCGAGCTTCAAATAATTCTGTTACTCTCGGCAGACCGCCGGTAATGTCGCGCGATTTTGAAGATGACTTGGATATTTTTGCCAGAATCATACCGGGTTGAATTTCTTCGCCTTCTTCAACATTCAAATAAGCTCTTGTTGGAATATTAAATACCTTCTCATTACCCTTGCTGTCTTTCACCAAAATACTCGGTGTTAAAGTTTTGTCTTTAGATTCAATAACAACTTTCTGAACGTGACCGGTCTGTTCATCGGCAACTTGCTGCAATGTGATGTTATCAAGCAAATCGACAAATGAAACTTTTCCGCCAACGTCTGAAACGATTACCGAGTTGTAAGGATCGTGGTTGTAAAGCGGTTGTCCTTTTTTCACTTCTTGATCTTCATTCACCATCAATTCGGCGCCGTATGGAATTTCAAATTTCTTTATTTGTCTGTTATCTTCATCAAAAATTCCAATGGATCCACGACGTCCAATTACCACTTTCACTTTTCCGAAGAAATCCGTTTTCTCTACATAATTAATTCTATCAAACTTAATAGTACCGGCAATGTTTGCTTCAACTTGTGATTGACTTGCAATACGCGACGAAGTACCACCCAAGTGGAAAGTTCTTAATGTAAGCTGTGTGCCTGGCTCGCCAATTGACTGTGCAGCAATAATTCCAACCGATTCACCAATCTCTACCAACTGACCTGTGGTCAAATTGCGACCGTAACATTTTGCGCATACACCGCGTTTTGATTCGCATGTTAAAACTGTGCGGATGTAAACCTGATCAATATTTGCTTCGTCAATTTTCTCTGCTATCTCTTCTGTAATCAATTCACCTGCTTCAATCAACAAATCATCCGTGCGTGGATCGTAAACATCCTCCTGAACAACACGACCGGTTATACGTTCTGCCAGCGGTTCTCTCTCAAGTTCAACATCTTTCAAAGCAGAAATGTAAACACCACGGATTGTTCCGCAATCAACTTCAGAAATGATTACGTCTTGAGCAACATCGCACAAACGGCGAGTTAAATAACCGGCATCAGCAGTTTTCAACGCAGTATCTGCCAAACCTTTACGTGCGCCGTGGGTCGAAATGAAATATTCGAGAACGGAAAGACCTTCTTTAAAGTTAGCGACGATCGGGTTCTCGATGATTTCGCCCGACTGACCGGTTAAACTCTTCTGAGGTTTCATCATCAAACCACGCATACCAGCAAGCTGACGAACTTGATCTTGCGAACCTCTTGCACCGGAGTCAACCATCATATGCAAAGAGTTAAATCCGCCCTGATCGGTTTTCAATCTATCCATCAAAGACTTTGCAACGTTATTTGTTGTATGAGTCCAAACGTCAACTATCTTATTATATCTTTCGGCATCTGTAATCAAACCTTGTTCATGCTCGCTAAGAATTCCGCCAACTTTTTTATTTGAATCGTCGATCAGTTTAATTTTTTCATCAGGAATAATCATATCACTAAAGCTGATAGAAATTCCAGCAGCAGTTGCATAACGGTAACCAAGTTCTTTCAGATCATCAAGGAATCGAGCGGTAACTTCGTTCCCGAATCTGATAAACATTCTGTAAATCAATCCTGAAAAGCTTTTCTTAATGAGCAACTCATTGATGAAGCCCATGCCGACCGGAACAATCTTATTAAAAATTACGCGGCCAACTGTGGTTTCAATCATCTGTCCATCAACTTTAACTTTTATCTTTGCATGAAGATCGATTACTTTTTGATCGTAAGCGACAACCACTTCTTCCAGGTCGCCGAAAATTTTTCCTTCGCCTTTTGCATTCGCTTTTACTTTCGTTAGGTAATAAAGTCCAAGAACTATATCCTGAGATGGTAGAACAATCGGCAATCCGTTTTGCGGCGACAAAATGTTATGACTGCTTAACATCAAGATAGATGCTTCGAGCTGCGCTTCATAAGAAAGCGGAACGTGAACAGCCATCTGGTCACCGTCAAAGTCCGCGTTGAAAGCCGTACAAACAAGCGGATGCAACTGAATTGCTTTACCGTCAATCAAGATCGGTTGAAATGCTTGAATACCGAGACGGTGCAACGTAGGAGCGCGGTTCAACATAATCGGATGTCCATCGATCAACTTTTCGAGTATATCCCAAATTAGGGCATCTTTTCTATCAACGGCTTTGCGCGCACTCTTAACTGTTTTGAAATGTCCGCGTTCAATAAGTTTACGAATGATGAACGGCTTGAACAATTCGACCGCCATATCTTTCGGCAAACCGCACTGATGTAATTTCAATTCCGGACCAACAACAATTACAGAACGGCCCGAATAATCCACACGTTTACCGAGGAGGTTCTGGCGGAAACGACCTTGCTTACCTTTGAGCATATCGCTCAATGATTTCAACGGTCTGTTGCCGTCGCTGCGAACAGCGCTTGCACGGCGCGAATTATCAAACAAAGCATCAACGGCTTCTTGAAGCATTCTCTTTTCGTTTCGAAGAATAACTTCAGGAGCTTTAATATCAATTAATCTTTTTAAACGATTGTTACGAATAATTACTCTTCTATAGAGATCGTTCAAATCCGATGTTGCGAATCTTCCGCCTTCAAGAGGAACAAGCGGGCGAAGTTCCGGCGGTATAACCGGAACAACATTCAATACCATCCATTCAGGTTTATTGGGAACTTTGCCTTCATACTCACGGAAAGCTTCCAACACTCTAAGTCTCTTCAAAATATCTGCGCGTTTCTGCTGAGAAGTATCCGGACCGAGCTGAGATTTCAATTCGGCAAAAGTTGTTTCTATTTCTGTTTCTTTCAACAGTTCTTTCATTGCATCGCCGCCGATTCTCGCAACAAATTTTTTCGGATCTTTATCGTCAAGTGAATCATTATCATGCGGAAGCGAACTTAATATTTCGTAATACTGATCTTCGGAAATCAAATCTTTTCTGCTTAATCCTGTAGGTCCCGGATTGATAACAACGTAAGACTCATAGTAAATAACTTTCTCGAGTTCTTTTGTTGTCATGCCGATAATGTTTCCGATCTTTGAAGGAAGCGCTTTGAAGAACCAAATGTGAACGACGGGAACAGCAAGCGAAATGTGTCCCATTCTTTCTCGTCGAACACTTTTCAAGGTTACTTCAACACCGCAGCGGTCGCACACGATTCCTTTATAACGGATTCCTTTGTACTTACCGCATGCGCATTCCCAATCTTTAACAGGACCGAAAATTTTCTCGCAGAACAATCCGTCTTTTTCCGGTCGGAAGGAACGATAGTTAATCGTTTCCGGTTTGGTAACTTCACCATGTGATCTGGAGAGAATATCATCCGGGCTTGCCAGACTGATGGTTAAGCTTTCAATCTGTCTAATTTTATTTTCTTGCGCTTTCAATCGCATTTTATACTCCTAAGCCAAAGGCTTATAAATTTGCCAAACTCTTGGTTATCCCGAAAGAGTTTCATCGGGATTGGTTAATTAATTTTTATATCAAGACCGAGACCTTGAAGCTCTTTAATCATAACATTAAATGCTTCCGGAATATTTGGTTCAGGTATATTCTCGCCTTTTACAATTGCCTCGTACGTTTTAGCTCTTCCGGTAACGTCATCACTTTTAACCGTTAGTATTTCCTGAAGAACGTGAGAAGCACCATAACCTTCGAGCGCCCAAACTTCCATTTCTCCGAATCTTTGACCACCAAATTGAGCTTTACCACCCAACGGTTGCTGAGTAATAAGTGAGTAAGGACCAATTGAACGTGCGTGTATTTTATCATCAACCATGTGACCAAGTTTCATCATGTAAATGTAACCGCATGTAACTTTCTGATGGAATCTTTCCCCGCTTCTGCCGTCATATAACCATGTTTTGCTTCCGCTAGGCAACTCTGCTTTTTCCAGCCACTCTTCAACATCAGTAACTTTTGCGCCGTCAAAAATCGGTGTTTCGAACTTCACACCAATTTTGTTGCCGACCCATCCGAGCGCTGTTTCATACAATTGACCAAGGTTCATACGTGAAGGCACACCGAGCGGGTTAAGAACTATATCCACCGGAGTTCCATCTTCGTGATAAGGCATATCTTCCACAGGAACAACTTTAGCAACAACACCTTTGTTACCGTGACGACCTGCCATTTTATCGCCAACAGAAATTTTTCTCTTCTTGGCAACATAAACTTTTGCAAGCTGAGTAATTCCCGGAGGCAGCTCGTCGG
>JAMCSN010000201.1:1052-4432 GCA_023381535.1 Bacteroidota bacterium | reverse complement strand
CCTTGATGTTCGCTGCTGGTTTAATTTTATGGTTTCGAAATTTTCGATGCTTGGATCTTCGCTGTGCTGCCGCATCAAGCTAAAATATTCTTCGTAAGTCAAACCCTTGTGGAGTCTCTGATCAAGAAAAAATTGAGGAGTCATTCGGCTATCCTTGTTTTGTAATTTTTGGTTCAATAAATAACTATGTACTTTATAGTGTAAAGGTTGTCTTTTCAACTAAACATTAATTCGAAAAAAATGTTCCATTTAGCTTTTTTTATTGCGAATTTAATGGCACATTCCTTGAATAGTGAATAGTGGACTAATTAGGAGGTCTGCCATGAAAACGAAAATAATTATTGCGGCAATAATCTTCTTCTTTGCTTTGCAATTAGATGCAAAACCTGACCCGGGGATTTCGATAAATTTCTTTTACAGCGCTTTGCGTCCTTACGGCGAATGGATTCAACTCGACGGAGACTTGGTTGTATGGCGTCCTTTCAGAGTAGCCGCGCAATGGCGTCCGTATTCCGTTGGTCGCTGGGCATGGACCGAAGACGGATGGTACTGGGATTCCGATGAACCGTTTGGCTGGGCAACATATCACTACGGAAGATGGTACTACGACGATTATTACGGATGGATTTGGGTACCCGATAATCAGTGGGGACCGGCTTGGGTTGAATGGCGTTACAACGACGACTACATCGGATGGGCACCGCTTCCTCCGTACGCATCTTTCAGTATCGATTTCGGAATTCATTTTTCAATTGGATGGAGATCACACTACCGCTACTGGAATTTTGTGGACTACGGTCACTTCTGCGGTCATAGAGTAAACTATTATCTCGTTAATGAATACCGAACATCTAGAATTTTTGACAACACCAGATACAGAAACAATTATTACTACGACCGCGATAGAATTGTTAACGGCGGTGTTGATAGAGCGTTCGTAGAAAGAAGAGCCGGTTCCAGAATTGCTCAAAGAGATTTACGCACTGTTGACAACTACGGAGATTATGGAAAATACCGTTCGAACGAAGGCAATCGGATTGTTAGCTATCGACCATCCGAGCGTGAGTTAACGAGCGGAAGGGATAGGGGCAATCTGGAAATAAAGAGAGGCAACGGAAGAACAACTCTTGAGAGAGATAAGATTGTCACCCGCATGGATCAAGGCGACAACAGAGCAATCGATCCCCGTGAAAGAAGCATTCGTCGGGATGGATTTGAAAACCGCGATCAGAATATAAATCCGAATAGAGATTTAAACATGAGACGTGATGCAGAGAGAAACCCAAGCACAAACAGAAATGAACTGCGGAACCAGGATAGAATGGAAAGACAGCAGAACAACCAGATTCAAAGGGAAGTTTTGAGAGAAAGACCGCAAGTTTATGAGAGACCGCGTTCGAATGACAGACCTCAGGCACCAGAAAGAATGACACAACCGCAGAGACAACCGAATTATGACAGACCTTCACCAAGAAGCGAGCGCAGCGATAGAAATGTTGAACGAAGTCAAGGTCGATCAGAAAGAGGTTCGGATAGAAGCGCAGAGAAAAGAAGATAACAGCAAGATAAAGAGTAAGATTAAGAGCCTGCCTCGACTTACCTCGGGCAAGGCGGGCAAGAGTGCCTCTGTGGAAATTCAATCCGCAGAGGCACTGAGTTGCAAAGTCCCACAGTGATTTATAAACCTTCCTCACTCAACAAATAACTCATCAAAGCTATCGAAGAAGTTCCTAATTCCATTTCACGCGGACTGACGGCTTCCAGAACATCGTTAGCCGAATGATGCAAATCCATATATCGCTGATCATCCGGTACGTATCCCAACAATGCCTTTGCATTTTTTATTTCTGCTACGTCTCCGCCGCTTCCGCCTTTTCGAATCCAATCAATATAAGTTTTATTCAGGATTGGCAGCCAGTTTTGCATCTTCAACAATGAAAGGGAATCGGTAGTAACGGAAAATCCTCTTGGCGTAAAAGCTCCGCGGTCAGATTCGATTGCAGCCAAATAAGTATCTTTTCCATTTGCGGAATACTTACCGTATTCTATTCCGCCGCGCAAACCGTTTTCTTCATTGATAAAAAGTACGCAGCGAATAGTTCGTTTCGGTTTCAAATGCATTCGATTTAACAAATCGAGTGACTCCATCGTTTGTAATGACGGAGCTCCGTCATCATGCGCTCCGCATCCTTGGTCCCAACTGTCCCAGTGTCCGCCGACAACAATTACATCGTTCGGTTTTTCACTTCCGGTGATTTGACCAATTACATTGTACGATTGTGCATTCGGCAGAGTTTTGCAATCTAATTTAATTGTAACCTTTAGATGCGGATCAAGTTTAACTGCTTTGCTTAAGAAATCCGCATCAATAAAACCGATTGCCGCACTCGGAATTTCCTGAACATCCTTTTCATAATTCATCACACCGGTGTGGGGAACATTGTCGTACTTCGTTTGTATCGAACGAACAAGCACAGCGACGGCACCAACCTTTGCTGCTTCGATAGCGCCGTTCATTCTCTGATCCACCGCTTCTCCGTATGCCTGAAACGTGTTAAGCGTACCTTGATCGAGCGGACGGTCGTAGAAAACAATTTTTCCTTTCGCTTTATCGCCAAGTTTTTTTGCTTCGTCAAGACTTTTCACTTCGATCACTTCGCCGGTGATTCCTCTTTTAGGAGTAGCGACACTTCCTCCGAAAGCAAGAATCTTTAATTTTTCATTCTTATATTTTTTCGAACTGCTGATAGATGCTTGCGCGGCATTTCCTCTGACCCAATGAGGTACCATAACCGGTTGCAACCAGACGGAATCGAACCCGCATTCTTTCATTTTGTTTTCTGCCCACTTGATGGCTTTCATCGATTTTTCCGAACCGCTTAAGCGCGGACCGATTTTGCAGAGCTCTTTCAGCCAACCGTAACCTTTTTGATCGACTAAACCGTTCTTACCATTTTGGACGCTAGTTCTTCATAACTTTTAAGTTTTTCCAGAGAGAGGTTTTGGGAATGTATTGTTGTAGAGAATGAAGAAGTCAGAAATAAGAAGTATAGAAATGTATCGAACAGAATTTTGTTTAGGATTTTCATTTTTACCTTTTCGAAAAATTTCTGTGTAACATATTTGTATCGGGATAAAAAATCAATCAATTATTGAATAGAATACAGAAAATGCCGGCTGATGACATCAATTATTCTGCTTTGGGAAAAATAAGAGCAACATTATTCCCAATAGCAGCACTCTGAGATTTTACAAAAAAAGCATAAGAAGACAAATTCAGATTGCAGTTTATTAGAACGGTTATTAACTTTCTATAAAGATACGGGGATTACTCCTATCTGCAGACACCTCTTAAATAATAATAATCACCGATGGCGATA
>JAMCSN010000201.1:0-1042 GCA_023381535.1 Bacteroidota bacterium | reverse complement strand
ATAGTATAAGTCGGGGGGGAATAGATTGCGGGCTTGTTATTGCATTGTTCAAAACGCAGAAAAATTTTGCTGTGTTATAGAAGTGATTAAAAATATTTTCACGAAATAGATTGAGTATTAAATCAATTCCTTTTCAGTCAAACAAAAATAATTGGGACTGGTGTGCCGGAGGTGTAAGTGGAAGGAGGAAAAATGTTGAATGAAATGAAATCCCGCTCTGCGGGAAAGAAAGAATTTATTGCACATTCGGAAAATTGTTTTGGTGAGAAACATCCGTTAAAGGAGCATTTAAAAAATACTGCTGCAAAAATGCAGTCATTTGCAATAGATGAAGAGTTGAAAAACTTATTCTACTTAACGGGTATTTTACATGATGTAGGTAAATATCAAGATGGTTTTCAAAAGTATATTGAATACGGCGGACAGAAAACTTTTCATGCTGGGATCGGTGCATATATAGCAAAAATTTTATTCGGAAAATTAATTCCTCTCCAATTCGCAATTCAAGGTCATCATGCTGGAATGCCTGATAATGAAAACAGAAGAAGCAATAATGAACATTATGCGCAAAGCGAAGGCATTGCCAAAGAACTCATAATACGATTACATAATGATCTAGCTGAAATTAAAAACATAGAAGCCGATCTTCCGCTGCTATATTCAAAGAACCTTTTATTAACAGAATGTCTTACAAGATTATTATTCAGTTCACTAACAGATACAGATTGGCTGGATACTGAGCGTCACTTCATTCCGGCAAAATCCCAAGCACGATCGGGATCGGAAATTGATTACAATGAATTGATAAACCGGCTCGAAAGTAAATTTGCATCGTTGCCTACTAATGGAGAAATCAACAAGTTAAGAACTGAAGCGCGCGTTGAGGTGATAAATAAATTTTCAGAATCTCCCGGATTCTTTTCTATCCAGCTTCCAACGGGATTAGGCAAGACGCTAACTTCAATCCATTGGGCGCTGCTGCATGCAAAAGAAAATAAATTAAAGCGCATCATTATCGTCCTTCCGTACATAAACATAATAG
>JAMCSN010000098.1 GCA_023381535.1 Bacteroidota bacterium | reverse complement strand
TCTTGCCGAGTTCAGACAACGGTCCCTTAATTTTAATTTTCACCGCAACTTCTTGAGTGCCTGCGCTCTCGTCCCGCGGATCGAGATAATCGCTTGTGTAAGATGCAATAATATCCAAGTATGGATTTGTAATATCGGTCTCGAATCGGATGGTGCCTGTTGCGTCGAATGTCTTAAAAAATTCCAGCTTCGAGCCGGACATTAGTTCGAACGCGCCCTGTGCGTGCGAATCTCCGTCAACATTGGAATATTTCAAGTCGCCGCGCATTTCAACTATCAATCTTTGGTTTGCCACTTGCGACAAAATAAATGTGAGTCGTGCGGGGTTCTCTGCAACGATACCGATATCGTAATCGAAGTTCAACGAAGGCGCTGTTCTGTCGGCGCTAGTCGTTTGCAAATCGTTTTCACGCGAAAGAATTTTTTTGAATCTGATTAATTCTTTATCAATTTTTGTCGAATCTTCCACATACACAAAATTGAAATTCTTATTCGACGAACCGGTATATGCTTCGCTGGTTACGTATGTTAAATCTGTTTGCTGCAGCAAAATATTTCCGTTGAAGTAAAGTCTATTGCCGCGTTTCGTTAAAGTCCAGTCGCCGCCGGTGCCGATCAATAAATCACCGTACAAGTTAGGACTAACATTTTGCGATTGCTGTCCCAGCACCGCGAGGTTTCCATTAAATCTGAAATTCAAATCTTTTATTTTGAATCCGTCCAGCAAAATATTTCCGTTACCCGTTATTGCACCCGGATATTTTGAATTATCCGGATTGGCAACGATCAAACTATCCACGGCAATTCCTTTATTGTCAACATGAAGTTTCAATCCGGCAAGATATTCCAAATTGTTGTAGATCGATTTGAATTTGCATTGGGTCAAACTCAAATAGCCGCCGTAAATAGGGGCGTTGATTTTTCCAGTCACGGTTAAGTCTGCGCGAAGAATTCCGGATTGATCGAAAACTTGCGGCAGCAAATTTCCCAGCGAACTTAAATTGAAATCATCGGACTTAAGCTGAAGCATCAAATCTTCATTTTCAATGAAACGGTTTTTGATTGTTCCAAAATCCAGATCGATTGGAATCATTCCCGTCATGGTTATCAACGGTTTGTTCAAGTTGGAAGTTGTATCTAGAAACATAAAACTGGAAATGATTTTTTTGTCTGCATAATCAAGCTTGCCGGTTATGTTGCCGAGTTTTGTCTTGGCGTATTTCAAATTTTTTATCGACAAATCCAGATTGATTTTCGGATTGTGAAATTCACCGCTGATTTTTGTCTTCACTTCGCCGTCGGCGTAAAGCATTCCGTCGCTCAAACCCAGCAAATATCTTTCAAGCAAATCGCCGGAAATATTTGTTGCATCAATTGTTAAGTTTTGTTTGCCGGAGCTTTCGATAATTCCATCAAGTGTTATTTTTGAAGCGTCTCTTTGAATCGACCAGTCGGCAATTCTAAACTGATCGGGATTAAAAAACATTTTCAGCGTGTCTTTATTTGTCCAATCCGTCCCGGCATATTGCAGAGACACCTTATCAATTAGAAGCTGCTGTTCGCGCGGCGTCATTTTTATTATGCCTTCTATTTCTGCGTTCGCAATATCCTCGTAATTTGCCGAAGCGTTAAAAAACAATTTGCTCTGGTTGAATGTAACGTCTGCACTTATAGATTTAATGTTGCTCTGGGAATAAAATCGTTTGCCGGTGATCGATGCAGTTCCAAAAATTTTGTCGAACGACAAATACCTGTTGTCGCGTGTGAAGTTAAGATCGGTTTCAAAATCGGAGAGATAAATTGTCTGGTTCTTTTCCATCATAACCAGGTAATCGAGATTAAGCTGAGTTGAAATTGAAAAGTTTCCGTTTAGGTTTGAAACCGTGCCGTTTCCGGTTCCGGAAATATCAAGCTGGTCATTTCCCATCAACATTGCAATTAGCTGAAAGTCTTTGAACTTGAAATCGTAATTGAATTTTAAGTCTTGGTTTACAATATCCGGTAGGTCGCTTGCAACAGTGTCAATTTTTGTTTCGTGATTGATAATTGTAAGAGGATTCAACTCTTTAATTTTGTCCCCGACAATCCCGGTAATGGTTTTTGATTCGTAGCTCAGAAGTTCAATAGCTTTTTTCAGCGAAAAATTTCCGTTGATACCGAAATCAACAAAGTCGGAGGAAAGCAGAATCTCGCGGTGCGTTGAATCTTTTTTGAAAGTGCCTTCGATACTTGAATAACCAATTTCTTTGTCTTTGAAGCGCGACGAATCCAAACCGATTGTAAACGTTCCGTTGATTTCATCGGGATCAAAATTCTTACCTTGAGCGCTAAAAGAAAAATTTAAGTTACTGTCGTAGTTTTTATCGTTTGCAAATTTTGCAAGGTCAATGTTTCTTACGCTGCCGATCAAACTGTAAGATGGAATTGTATCTTGGTCGAAAGTAACGCTGCCGGACACAACGGCATGTGCGCTGTTGCTATTGCCGTCCATCTCCAAATTAATTGTTCGGTTCTTCGCGCTAGATGAAAGGTTAAACTTATCAACGGGAATTTGGTTAATAACGGAATTCAAAACGTTAAACTTTATATCTGCGGCAAGATCGGCTGGCGAGACACCCTTGCCGACAATTGTTCCTTTTGAATTTAAGTTTGTGTTGAAATTCAAAACCGGTTCGAGATTCAAATTTTCCGTTTCAAATTTTATATCGTAAGTCATCGGTTTGCTGCCGACGTTCATTGCGGCATCAATGTTAACCTTGCCGTTGTCAATATTACCCATCAATTTGGATTTGAAGTTTGTTGGTTCACCTTCGTAGTCAATATTAAGATCGGTGACTTTAAGTTTTGCAAACTCCGGCAGCTTTAAAGTGGGCAACAATGTATTGACATCTCTGTAATCGGCACTCGTATTGGACATTTTGGCTTGAATAAAAAGTTTACGCGGTTCATTGAGATTAAGAACTCTACCGTTCATGTCGATATGAGTGTTCCGGTAATCCAACGCGAGTTTATCTATTCTGAATCCGCCGAATTTTCCTTTTGCTTTCAGTTCAAAAGAAGGATTTCCTTTCAATATTTCCGTGCTGTTGATAAATGAAGAAAGATCATCAAAGTTGAACGGCTTAGCGGTTAAATCGATTGACAGCGGATAGTTTTTGAAATCCTCGAGCTTAACGTTTCCCAATATGTTCAGGCTGTCCAGCCGCGCGTTTATCAGGACGTTGCTGCTGTCGGTAATAAACTTGAAATTAGTAATGCTCGCGAATTGTTTTGTTACCGTGAAATCACCGGAAATATTTTTCAGCGTGAACCGTGATAGATTCGGTTTGAACGACAATTCTTTCACAATAATTGAAAAATCAGATTGCGGAATATCGGCATACGCCTGCGCTGAGAAATTTAAATCGTTAATGCGGAGATCGTCAAAGTTCAAGTTCTTATAAACTTGTTTGGAATTATAGTTCTTAAATGTCTGACGCCTGAACTGAATATTTTTTAATTGAATATCCGCCGCCTGAACAATAAACGAGAAAGACGACTTGGTTGTATCCTCCGGTTTCGGCTTTACAAGTTTTGATAAATTCCATGCGCCGCTTGAATCTTCCAGTAGCGTGAGTTTGACATCTTCCAACAAAATTTTTCTTACGTAGATTTTCTTTAAGAGTATCTGTAACGGACTGGTTTTTACTTCGATCTTGCGTGCAAATAAAAGCGTATCCTTATCAACAACTATGGATGTGTTCTGAAGAAAGAGGGAAGTAAGCAGCGTCCCGTCAATTTTTTCGATGTTAAGTCGGCCGTTTAATTCCTCGTTAGCAATCGCAATTACTTTTTCCCGAAGAATTTCCCTAAAGGTTTTGGTTTGAGAAAATCCGAGAACGATTAGCGACAAAAACACCATACCTAAAAAAATGCCGATAAAGACATTGATGATTTTGCGAAAAAGACTCCGCTTAACTTTAGTTTTTTTTGTTTTTGACATTACTTGTTACATCTATCAAGTACGGTTTTAATTATGTTGGTAGTTGATTGATCGTTTACAAATTCGATTGTCTCGACTTTGCCTCCGCTTGCTTCAACTATATCCCGACCAACAATTTTATCCGGCGCCCAGTCGGCTCCTTTTACCAAAACATCCGGAACGATTTTTTTGATCACCTCGTACGGTGTATCTTCTTCGAAAATAAAAACGTAGTCAACCGGTTTCAAACTTGAAATGATAAATGCTCTTTCATTCTGGGGAACAATCGGTCTAGTTGGACCTTTAATTCTTTTGGTCGATGAATCGGAATTCACCGCAACAATTAGAACGTCGCCTTTTTCTTTTGCCTTGGCAATGTAATCCACATGTCCCGCGTGAAGAATATCGAAGCATCCGTTTGTGAAGACAACTTTTTTGTTTTGCTTCTTCAATTCTTTTCTGATCGAGACCAAAAG
>JAMCSN010000132.1 GCA_023381535.1 Bacteroidota bacterium | reverse complement strand
GGTATTTCTCTTCTCTTTTGGCACTTAGCGGTGTTGTAATTTTTGTTATTGTTATTCTTCTCAGCACAAGTCTCGTTAGAGACATTCTAAAAAGAGAGGAGTTGAGCCTCAAACTTGAAGGCAGTGAGAAACGTTACCACTTCTTATTTGAGTTATCTGCCGATGGTATTGTTGTTGCGGATTTGAACGGAATTATTACAGACTGCAACACAGCGGCGTGCAAAATTTTCGGCTATTCTAAGCAAGAGCTGGTGGGAAAATCTTATCATATTATTTGGCCCGATGAACTAAAACACCTTCTTCCCGCAAAAATTAGTCGTGATACCGTAACCGGTGATAGACTAATTGAAAGGACTTACGTGAAAAAAGATGGTACAATTCTAAACGCAGAAGTGTACACAAAATTGATAGAGATAAATGGTCTTTCGAGCGTTGTAGCCCACGTAAGAGATGTAACGGATAAAAAGCTGGCACAAAAAGCAATTGCCAAAAGTGAAGAGAAATACCGTAATTTATTTGAGAAAAGTCTTGCGGGAATTTTTAAAGCGACAATAGAAGGACAAATTATAGAATGCAATAATGAATACTTAAAAGTATTGGGTTATGACTCAATAGAAAACATCAAAAAGATTTCTACAAAAAGTTTGTATGCTGATCCAAAGGATAGAGAGAAATTGGTTGAGTTATTAAGAAAGCAAAGAGAAGTAAAAGATTATGTTATGAAGTTGAAGAAAAAGGACGGTTCTTATGTTTGGGTGTATGATAGCGTATCGCTGATGTATGACGAGGATTTAAAAAAAGAAGTTTTGTTCGGCACAATGGTGGATATTACCGCACAGAAAGAAGCTGAAAAAGAAATATGGATGCTGGCACATTCTCTAGAAAGTATCAGCGAATGCGTTTCAATTACCGATGAAAATAACATTATCCTTTACATTAATGATTCATTTGCCAAAACCTACGGTTATAAGAGAGAAGAACTGATTGGGCAGCATATATCAATTGTTCAGCCGCAATCTGTAATATCTCCAGATATTCAAAAAGAAATTTTGGATATTACCAATTCCGGCGGATGGAAGGGCGAGATCTTAAATAAGAGGCGGGACGGAACCGGCTTCCCCGTTTATCTATCGACTTCCGTTATCAAGGATTTCGAAAATGAACCTATAGCACTGATTGGCGTTGCTGCCGATATAACCGAACGCAAGCATGCGGAAGAATCGTTAAGGTTATCGGAAGAAAAATTCAACAAGGCATTTCAGTCATCACCTATCGCCATGTCAATTCAAAATAATGAAAATCTATTTGTGGATGTAAACAATGCTTTTCTAAAGTTAACGGGATTTAGCCGTGAGGAAGTAATTGGATACCGTGGAAAAGAACTGCAATTATGGGCAGATGCAACCGAAAGCAAACGCGCTAATGAATGTTTTGTTGCAAATGGTGTTATACGTGATTTCGAATTCAGGTTTCGCAAAAAGACCGGAGAAACAGGTATAGGAATTATGTCTGCTGAGTCGATTGTGCTGGATGGAAAACCGGCATCCCTGTCGGCAGTTCTCGATATAACCGAACGCAAGCATGCGGAAGAAGCATTACGTGATAGTGAACTGTTGTTTCAAACGCTCGCGCAAAATTCCCCTGTAGGAATATTCCGGACCAGAGCAGACGGTTATACAACCTACGTGAATCCGAAGTGGTGCCAATTATCGGGAATGAAAGCAGATGAAGCATTGGGAGACGGATGGCTTAAAGCAGTTCACCCGGATGATAAAGACTGGCTGTTTGATGGCTGGAAATCTGCTACGGATAAAAAACAATCGTCCGTCACAGAGTATAGATTCATTCGTCCTGACGGTACTACTGCCTGGGTGATGGGGCAAGCAATTCCCGAATTAAATTCTAACGGTCAAATTGAAGGATACGTTGGAACGATTACGGACATTACCAACATAAAATTATATGAACATGAGCTGATAAAAGCAAAAGAAACAGCTGAGAATTCCGAGCGGATAAAGTCTGAATTTCTTGCCCAAATGTCGCATGAAATAAGAACACCAATTAATGTCATTGTCAGTTCAACTAGTTATCTGAAAGACGAATTGGAAGACAAGATCGAACCTGAATTATTCACTATGTTCAATTCTCTGGACCGCGCCGGAAAAAGAATTATCAGAACAGTCGACCTCATTCTCAACATGGCGGAAATACAAACTAATAGTTACCATTGTACACCTATGCATCTGGACATTTCCGGTAGGCTGCTGGCGAGTGTGTACAACGAATTTATTTTAAGTGCGAAGGAAAAAAATCTTGAATTCAATTTGCACCGTAAAACAGCAGACGCTAAAGTTTATGCCGATGAGTATTCCGTTAGACAAATGTTTTGTCAGCTTATAGATAATGCAATTAAATATACTCATGAAGGTAAGGTCGATTTAACAGTGGATAAAGATGCCAAAGGAAAAGTTTTTATAAGTATCGCCGATACGGGCATAGGAATGTCGGAAGAATTTATGGCTCAAATGTATAATCCCTTTACACAAGAAGAACAGGGCTATTCCAGAAGTTTTGAAGGCAACGGTTTAGGATTGGCATTGGTAAAGAAATATTGCGATCTTAACTATGCAACTATTACAGTAGAAAGCGCAAAAGGGAAAGGAACAGTGTTCACGATTAAGTTCTGATCTAAAAAATCTATTTGTTAAATATTTTTTATGCTTTGCACACAAAAAAATCTTTCAATAAAAGCGGGGTCAGTTTGAAAAAATCAAGTCTGCCAATCGAACGAATCGTCAAACTCGGTTTCATCTTAACATTTGCTATATTCATTCTGGTAGGTACAATTACTTACCGTAGTTTTAACCGGCTGATCGATTCTGCTCATGATGTTGATGAAACAATTCACAAACTGCACAATTTAGACTATCTCCACTCCTTACTTTCAGATGCAGAAACCGGTCAAAGGGGCTATCTTCTAACTGGCAAGGCAGCCTACTTACAGCCGTATCGAGAAGCAATTGATAGCATCAATTTTGCGATGGGAAGACTGAACAAAATGATTTTGTACCCCGAACAACAACGCAAACTTGATACGCTGTCATTGCTAGTCAACGCCAAGCTCAGCGAACTTGATGAAACAATTGCCGTGTTCGAAAGGAAAGGATTTAATGCAGCTAAACAGTTAGTTCTTACCAATCGCGGCAAAGTGATTATGGATAATATCCGTCTTGTTCTAAATCAAATACGTTATTATGAAAGAGAGAGATTGAGCAATTATTCTGTAGAACGTTCGGAGATGCGGCGCCTCTTTCTTTATGAGCTTATCGGAAGTTTGCTTTTGGGTTTTCTAATTTCGGCAACTACAATTGTATTACTGCACAAGGATCTTAAGAAAAGAATAAAGGCAGAAAGCGATTTGAAGCTTAGTCAAAAAGAAATGGCGCTGCATGTCAAAGAGACACCGTTAGGCGTTATAAGGTGGGACCTCGACTTCAGAGTGACGGATTGGAATCCAAGCGCGGAGCGAATTTTTGGATACACGCGCGATCAAGCAATAGGAAAACACGCAGCAGAAATAATTTTGCCGGAAGATGCAAAGCCGCACGTAAAGAAAGTTTGGCAAGCATTGCTCGATCAAAAAGGCGGGCTTCGCAGCACAAATAAGAACATCACAAAAGACGGCCGCATGATTGTATGTGAGTGGTATAATACACCGCTTATTGATGATGACGGAAAGATAATTGCCGTGGCGTCTTTGGTTGACGACATTACCGAACGAAAAGAAATGGAAACAGACTTGATTCGCGCAAAAGAAAAAGCTGAAGAAATGAACCGGCTTAAATCAAATTTCTTTGCCAATATGAGCCATGAACTCAGAACTCCCTTTGTTGGGCTTATGGGTTATGCAGAATTTTTAGCTCAATCGGTTACCGACGCTGAGGATAAAGAAATGGCGCTCGGAATTCTGGATTCATCGAAAAGACTGAAAGATACTCTCGACAAGATTTTAGAATTATCAAAACTCGAATCAAGTAAAGTTGAAATTAAGACGACGGATGTTGACATATGTTCGATCATTAACGACGTGCATAAAACCTTTATCAAATTAGCCGAACAGAAGAATCTTTACTTAAATAAACAACTTAACGTCTCGCCTTGCTCAATCAGAACCGATGAACAATTGCTTAAGGAAATATTAATTAATTTAGTCAATAACGCTATTAAGTTCACTCACAGCGGCGGCGTCGAAATTTGTTTAGATAAAAATGTTAAAGGAAACAATACGTATCTTGCCATCAAAGTAAAAGATACTGGGATTGGAATTCCGGTTGATAAGCAGAATATAATTTGGGAGGAATTTAGACAGGTAAGCGAAGGATTAAACAGAAGTTTTGAAGGCACAGGTCTTGGTTTAGCAATTGCTAAGAAATATGCTGAATTGCT
>JAMCSN010000120.1:1480-4465 GCA_023381535.1 Bacteroidota bacterium | reverse complement strand
AGCAATAGGAAAACATGCAGCTGAAGTGATTGCGAAACGTTTCGGCAAATCAATTTTGGAACTTGGCGGAAATAACGCGATCATCATGACTGCGAATGCAGATTTAAAAATTGCAGTGCCGGCGGTTGTTTTCGGCGCGGTAGGAACTGCCGGTCAGCGCTGCACGACCACAAGGCGGTTAATTGTTCACGAAGATATTTATGACAAAGTTAAAGATTCATTATTGAAAGCGTACCAAAGTTTGAAAATTGGCGACCCGCTGAATGAGAAAAATCATGTCGGTCCTCTCATTGATAAAGGTGCGGTTGAAGAATTCAAACACGCGCTCAAGCAAGTCGAGAAAGAAAACGGCAAAATAATTTTCGGCGGAGAACTTTTAAGTGGCGCCGGTTACGAATCCGGCTGCTACGTTAAACCGGCAATTGTCGAAGCAGAAAACCATTTCAAGATTGTTCAGGAAGAAACGTTTGCGCCGATTCTTTACTTGATCAAATATAAAGGTGAAGTTCAGAACGCGATCAACATTCAGAACGATGTTGTTCAAGGATTGTCTTCGTCCATATTTACAACGGATATGAGAGAGACGGAAGAATTCCTTTCTCATTGGGGAAGCGACTGCGGAATTGCGAACGTGAATATCGGAACCTCCGGCGCCGAAATCGGTGGTGCATTCGGTGGTGAAAAAGAAACCGGCGGCGGACGCGAATCCGGTTCCGATGCGTGGAAACAATACATGCGGCGGCAGACCAACACAATTAATTTTGGTACGAAGCTTCCGTTAGCGCAAGGAATTAAGTTTGATTTGTGAAAAGCAGAATTCAGAAATCAGAAATAAGTAGTCAGTGATAAAATTTAAGAAACACAGGAGAAATTCTGATTCCTTATTTCTGAATTCTTATTTCCATTTCATTATTTTTACAAAAAGAAAAAAAGGTCAACCATGAGATTCTGTTTAAACGTAGATCACATTGCAACACTTAGAAACGCCAGGGGAGAAACACAACCCGATCCTGTAACGTTTGCGCTAATGGCTGAACAATATGGCGTGGATGGAATCGTTGTGCATCTGCGCGAAGACCGAAGACATATTAACGAAAGAGACGTTCGATTGTTGAGAGAACTAATCACAACAAAACTTGATCTTGAAATGGCAGCGGTTGAAGAAATTATAAACATTGCGTGCGATGTGCAGCCGGAGCTAGCAACTTTAGTACCGGAGAAACGGCAAGAATTAACTACCGAAGGCGGATTGAACGTGATCGATAACATTAAAGCAGTTAGGTACGCTATCGAACGTTTGCATGAAGCAGAAATTTCCGTTTCACTTTTTATCGAGCCGGATTTAAATCAAATTGATGCCGCAGCAGAAATAAGAGCTGATTCCATTGAGATACACACTGGTCATTATGCAAATGCGATTGACGAGGAAGGAATTTACGATGAGCTCGAGCGAATCCGCGTCGGCGCTAAACACGCAAAGAAACTTGGTCTTGGTGTAAACGCCGGACATGGTTTGAATTACATCAACATAAAAGAGTTTGTTGCCATACACGAAATTGATGAAGTGAGTATAGGGCAAGCTGTAATCGCGCGTTCGGTATTTGTCGGCATAGAAAAAGCAGTTAAAGAAATGATCGCGCTGACAAAAGGGAAAAATTAACTGTGGCAAACAATCTATTTGAGATCGTTCTGTTTGATAACTTGTCAATGCTTGTTTATATCAATAGTAAGTAAGTTTGGAGAATTCGATGCAGATAAATGCAATAATTGAAAAAGATGAGCATGGTTATTTCGCGTTTGTGCCCGATCTAAAGGGATGTTTCAGTCAGGGGGAAACTTTTGAAGAAGCTTTGAAAAATATTAACGAAGCAGCCGAACTATATTTGGAAAGCTTAACCGAAAAAGAAAGAAGCGAACTTCTGGCAAAATCTACTTTTATTGCACCCCTTACCATTCAACCTCCTAAAGCAATTTAATGACTGCGAAAGAGGCAGAAAGCATCCTACTCAAAGCTGGATTTGTGATCGATAGCCAAAAAGGAAGTCATAAAATTTATAAAAGAGAAAAAATCAGAATTGTAATTCCTCATCATTCCGGAAAAGAGTTGCACCCCAAAATTGTTAAAGAAATAAAAATAATTCTGGAGAGTCTTTCACAATCCTAAATAGATGATCTACTACATTACTTTTGGAATTACTTACGCGTTTGCGGCTGCGGTTCAACCCGGACCGCTTTTCACTTACCTTCTTTCTCAATCGATCAGTAAAGGATGGCGGCACACGCTTCCCGCATCTCTTGCACCGTTAATAAGCGACGGACCGATAATTGTTTTGGTTCTCCTTTTGTTAACCAACGTTCCAAGTTCTTTCATCAATATTTTACAGTTAGCCGGCGGGTTGTTTCTTCTTTATCTTGCATACGGCGCAATGAAATCGTGGAAAGATTTTGACGCTGAAAAAATTGCAGATAAAAATTCCGGGACAAAAAGTTTGTTCGCCGCAACGGTTGTAAATTTTTTGAATCCGTCTCCTTACATCGGTTGGAGTTTAGTGATGGGGCCCCTTCTGCTGAAAGGGTGGCGCGAATCTCCGGCAAACGGAATTTCTCTGCTCATAAGTTTTTACGGAACGCTGGTTCTTAGTCTTGCAGTGATGATTATCATTTTCGGATCGCTGAAAAAATTGCCCGTGAATGTCAGCCGGACTCTTCTCGGACTTTCATCCATAGCATTAGCATGTCTTG
The DNA here is from genome assembly GCA_023381535.1 of Bacteroidota bacterium. The sequence goes on along the minus strand of JAMCSN010000120.1, from coordinate 1,723 downwards.
GAATTTATGACCTCTGGCTTGGCGCCAAAATTTATTTTTAACGAAAGGAAAAATTTGAAAACTTTATGTTGACATAAAAATTTTATTAGTATAAGTTGAAACCAACCATTAACAACTCACCAAAAAATATGAATCACCTTTATCTTGGAGATTGCCTGAACGTTCTGCGCGAGAACATCAAAGACGAATCCGTTGACCTTGTCTATATCGATCCGCCGTTTAACAGTGCAAGAGATGCGGGAA
>JAMCSN010000120.1:0-1470 GCA_023381535.1 Bacteroidota bacterium | reverse complement strand
ACATTTTACCTTAGCAAGAAATTTGTTGACATAAAAAAATTATTAGTATAAGTTGAAACCAACCTTTAACAACTCACCAATAGAAAAATGAACTACCTTTATCTTGGAGATTGCCTGAACGTTCTGCGCGAGAACATCAAAGACGAATCCGTTGACCTTGTCTATATCGATCCGCCGTTTAACAGCAAGCGCGATTACAATATTTTCTTCGACGACAAAGAAATTCAAACCCAGCGCATTGCGTTTGAAGACACATGGACTTTGACCAACATTCAAGATTCTCTTACCGAGCTTCACACTCTTGAGCACGAAGACCTTTGGGCGTTGCTTATTGTTTACCAAAAAGTTGCGCCGCACGCTTTTCCGTATTTGGTTATGATGAGTCTGCGTTTGCTTGAACTGCACAGAGTTCTTAAACCAACCGGGAGTTTTTATCTTCACTGCGACCCGACTATGAGTCATTATTTAAAGACTATTTGTGATATTGTATTTAAACCCATGAATTTCAGAAATGAAATCGTATGGAAAAGAACATCTGCACATAGTGATGCAAAAAGATTTGCTCGTGTTAGTGATAATATTTTTTTCTATAGTAAAGAGGATAACTTTCAGTGGAATAGTCTTAAAACTGAACATGATCCGAACTATATCAAATCTCACTATAATAATACTGATGAGAGTGGTCGTACGTTTCGTTATGATAATCTTGTAAAGCCAAAGGGAAGCAAAGGTTATTTTTACAATTTATTAGGTTGTGCACCTCCACCAAATGGCTGGCGAATGCCCGAGGATAGAGCTAAGCTTTGGCTAGAGCAAGGACGAATTGAAATTCCTCCCAAAGGAAAAGTCCCAGCATTTAAAAGATTTTTGGATGAGACTGAAGGGGCAATAGTTAAAAATATATGGGATGACATACCACCAATAAATTCACAAGCAAAAGAAGCGTTGGGTTATCCAACACAAAAACCAAAAGCATTGTTGGAAAGAATTATTAAAGCAAGCAGTAACGAAGGCGATACGGTGCTCGACGGTTTCTGCGGATGCGGAACCACAATTGACGCCGCGGAAGCGCTTCACCGCAACTGGATTGGAATCGATATTTCTCCGATTGCAATATCACTGATCAAAAGAAGATTGAAAGACACGTACGGAAATCATCTAAACAATTTTGAAGTGCGCGGTACGCCGACCGATGAACAGAGCGCGATTGAATTGTGGAAACAAAATCCAAACGCGTTTCAAGATTGGTGGCTCACGGAGTTCGAAGTTTTCTCAACAACTTTCGGAACAAAAGGCGCAGACAAAGGAATTGACGGAGTTGGGCAATATCTTGTCGATCAAAAAGGGAACGAAACAATCAAAGCTGGTTTCCAGGTTAAAGGCGGAACGCATATTCAATCGAAAGATATCGATGCGCTTGTTGGCGCAATGGATAAACATAAATGCCAGCTCGGAGTTTTTCTAACAATT
>JAMCSN010000164.1 GCA_023381535.1 Bacteroidota bacterium | reverse complement strand
GGCAGCCCCAACAACGGTCAATCGATAAATAATACAGCAGCCGTTCTGTCGTGGATAATTCCTACACAGAGTTCTTCGCCATTAACATACAATGTAGAATACGCAAGCAAACCTGACATGAGCGATGCAACCAAAATCAATAATGTAAGGCAACCGTTTCATCAGGTAAGCGGACTAAATCCGAACACGACATACTATTGGAGAGTTTCTTCGGTTAACGCGAACGGCACAAGTAATTATTCTTCAACCGGAACGTTCAAAACAAATAGTGTTACAGATGTACCAAATGAGCAGGTTATGCCGTCTGCTTATGAGCTATCACAAAACTATCCAAATCCATTTAACCCGACTACCAACATAAGCTATTCGTTGCCTCAGAATTCATTTGTAACGATTAAGATTTATGACATGTTGGGAAGGGAAGTGAAGACACTCATTAATGGTGAAATGACTTCGGGTGCTCACTCTATTGAATGGAAAGGAGACAACCAATTCGGCGATTTAGTTGCCAGCGGTACTTACATCTACCGGATTACAGCCGGTGATTTTGTAGCAACTAAGAAAATGGTATTGCTTAAATAACTGTTAACAAAAAAGTGATAACTCATAACAGAAAAAAGAGGTTTAAAATGAAAAAGATTATGGCCCCGTTATTTTTTGCCTTCATTTTAGTTGTAATAGGTCTAGCATTGTACGCATGTCATCAAGCATATTTTTCTTAATGCTATTTAATACATTTTGATTGCATGAAATCGAAAAGGTCACTGTAAAAAGTGACCTTTTTGCTTTAAACGAATTTCCGCTTCATTTATATTACTCTCTATCAAAATTGCAGTTGTAATGAAAATCTCTTACGCAAAATATTCACTCGAATTGAAACATCAATTCACAATCTCTTTTAGCACAAGAAAATTCACACCGATTGTAATTATTCGTCTAGAACAAAACGGAATTTTCGGTTATGGTGAAGCAAGTCTCCCGCCGTATTTGCCCGAAAATCATGAATCTGTTGTTCGTTTTTTGTCGAAAGTAGAACTTCATGATTTGAAAAATTACGGCGATCTTATTGATAATCTGGAAAACATAAATAAGATTTCATCTGCTGATCAAGCAGCAAAGGCTTCGATTGACATTGCATTGCATGACTTGCTGGGCAAAATCCAAAACCAAAGTTGCAGCCATATTTACAATCTGAATTTCGCTCAACTTCCTTTAACCTCATTTACAATCGGGATCGACAATGAAGATGTGATAAAACAAAAAGTGAGTGAAGCAGACGAGTTTAAAATTCTAAAAATAAAGTTGGGTACTGGTAACGATAAACAGATAATCAATATGATCAGACAGCTTACCGATAAACCTTTATATGTGGATGCAAACCAAGGATGGGACAAAAAAGAAAAAGCGCTGGAGATAATTGAGTGGTTAAGCAAACGTAACGTTGTTCTTGTTGAGCAGCCCATGCCAAAAACAAATTTCAGCGATACAAAATGGCTTACTGCAAATTCACCTTTACCGGTTATTGCCGATGAATCATTTCAACGGCTGGATGATTTAGAACGAGTGAAAGAAACTTTCTCCGGAATTAACGTGAAGCTAATGAAATGCACCGGCATTAAAGAAGCTTATAAAATTATTATGAAAGCAAAAGAGTATGACCTAAAAATTATGCTGGGCTGCATGACGGAAACATCGTGCGGAATTTCTGCTGCGATTCATTTGGCGTCGCTGGTTGATTTTGCTGATCTCGATGGCAATCAACTCATTAAGAACGATCCCTTTGCAATAAAAACTGTTCAAGATGGAAGACTGATTGCATCAACTCGTCCGGGGTTAGGTGTTGATCTAACAAGTGCAATTGAATTTGTTGATCTGTGAGCGTGAGAATCTCGGATTTCTAAATACAGTTTAGTTTTTTCTGCCATTTATGTATATTCCGCCGAAAAAATTGAGGGATATTTTCATGGCGAAACATTATGTTTCGAACAAAGATGAAACCGTAAGAATGTTTGAAAGCGATTGGATGGAAGCGTTATCACATGTTCATTGGACTGTGCCGCTGTGGTTATATTCACCTATTATTCTCTACTTCTTCTACCGCGGTTATGTTGAATTCGATTTATCTCTCTCGCAAATCGTTTTGATGTTTCTGATCGGCATAGTAGTTTGGACTTTCACAGAGTACACTTTGCATAGATTCGTTTTTCACTTCATACCTAAAAGTTCGTGGGGCAAGCGACTTCATTTTATTGTGCACGGTGTTCATCATGACTATCCCAAAGATTCAAAAAGATTGGTAATGCCGCCTTCGGTCAGCATTCCGCTGGCAACGTTTTTCTATGTTTTGTTCGATCTAATTATTGGGAACGTTGATGTCGCTCCTTTCTTTGTGGGGTTTTTAGTCGGATATTTATTTTATGATACTACGCATTATGCCGTTCATCATTTCAACATGCACAATAAGTTTTGGCTTGCAATAAAAAATCATCACATGAAACATCATTACCAGAATCCGGATCTGGGTTACGGTGTTAGCCAGCCCACATGGGATTATGTATTTGGTACAACATTCCCGGTGAAAGAAGAAGTTGACATAAAGGATTTAACCGATTAGCAAATTTGGTAAATCGATCATGGGCTAATAGTTCATAATCGACTTTGACTCGCATCATAAGGAACTCTTAATGTATTCTCATCTCAGAATGTTCTTGCTAACATTCTTCTTTATCGTACTTTCATGCTTCAGTAAATATGTAGCAGCCGAACCGGAAGTTTATTTTCGTTTCAATCAAGCCGGATTTTTACCATCGGATTACAAATCATTGGTAATTCTGTCTAAGAGCAAGTTGGACGGTAGGAAAATCCAAATTACCAATACTTCGAACGGACATTCTGCGTACAGCGTTTCGATTGGGAATAATCATGGCGCCTACGGAAATTTCAAATACACGTACGTAATTGATTTTACAAATGTCGTAACAGAGGGAGAATACTATTTCCAATTTGGTCGGCAAAAATCTTTCAGTTTCAAAATAAGCAGATACATATTTAACGGTGTAGCCGATTCTCTATTGCAATTCTTTCGAGTCCAAAGATGCGGTTTTACCGATCCTGAACTTCATAAAGTTTGTCACATCGCCGATGCAACTAGTCTGATCGAAGGCAATAAAAAAATCGCACAGTCGTTCGATGTTACCGGTGGCTGGCACGATGCAGGTGATTACGTAAAATTTCTGAACACGACAGCATATGCAACTTATATGCTTTTGTTTTCCTACGAATTCGATCCGGTTAAATTTGGATTCGATAATAACCGCAACAACGTTCCGGATATTCTAGAAGAAGCGAAAATTGGTTTGGACTGGATGTTACGTTGCCGCTACAAGAGCAATGAGTTGATTACTCAGGTTCAGGATTTGCGCGATCATGAAGTGGGTTGGAGAATGCCTGAAGACGATAAACTTGAGTTTGACAGACCGGCTTATATTGGAATAGGCAAAAACTTGATTGGAATTTATTCTGCTACTATGTCTCTGGCTTATAGAATATGGAACGAAAGAATTCATTATCCCGATTTTGCAAAAAAATGTTTGGATGCAGCTAAGCAGTTGTATTCGATCCGCGAACAAGTTCAAAATGTTGACAGCAGCGGAACCGGATCATACTTAGATAAAAAATATCTCGGCAAGATGGCATTAGGCGCCGTAGAACTGTACATCTCAACCCACGACCAAAATTATTTGACGGATGCAAAAAATTATGCTGATTCGGCAGGCTCGGATTTCTGGTGGAGTTGGGGCGATATAAACACACTCGCGCATTACAAATTGGCAAAATATTTTCCGAAGTACTTGGATTTCATTTCGAAAAATCTTGAAACATTTAATAAGAACAAGAATGAAAATATTTTTGAAAAAGGCGCGGCACTTTCTTGGGGAACAAATGTAACTCTGCTTGGAATTGCTCTTCAAGAAATTCTCTACAAAAAGTTATCTGGCAGCACCCGCTTCGATACTCTCGCTACACTTCAAAGAGATTTTGTGCTAGGGAGAAATCCTTGGGGCGTTAGTTTCATTTTTGGTGTTGGTAAAAACTACACAGAAAATTTTCATCACCAAATTGCTTATTTCGCCGGAAGGTTGCCTGGAGGATTTGCCGCTGGTCCCGCAACAAGAGAGTATGTGGACAAAGCGAATATCAAGTTTGATAAGATAGACAAATATGCTAAATTTCAGTCGAAAGAGATGTACTATAGAGATGATCGGCAAGATTATATAACGAATGAACCGACCATCACAGGCAATGCTACCGCAATCTTTGTCTTTGGCGCTTACTCCAACAAGAAATAGCGGCTGTTCTGTTTTGAGGCAGGTTGTTTTCATTTCTCAATTTTAGATTTTCGGTTCTGTTTTTGCTTCGATTTTGTTCGAGAATCCTTACTACTGATGGCATTATAGTTGAAAATTATA
>JAMCSN010000001.1:4194-4493 GCA_023381535.1 Bacteroidota bacterium | reverse complement strand
CGTGAACAACTTATTATTGTTTATCAAAAGCTCTGCAGTTTCAAAATCCGCTAAAGCTGTCGTTTTCCAATACTCTATCTGTTTTTCTAAATTCAATATGCTCAAAGACTGTTCTTTAATTTTTTGCTTTTATGTAAAATACATTATTGAAATCCATTTTACAACAACAACATAGGGTTCGAGGCAATCCTTTTTAACACCCTGTAATAACAGAAAATTTTAAGCGGGTTTTATCTTCAAATTTCACAAACGAAATTTTTTAAGAATCTTTTTTGTACGAATTGTAAATTTGCGCTTAT
>JAMCSN010000001.1:0-4184 GCA_023381535.1 Bacteroidota bacterium | reverse complement strand
TGTCAATTTTATAAGCGCAAATTTACAATTCGTACAAAAAAGATTCTTAAAAAATTTCGTTTGTGAAATTGACGGCGGAACAGTATGGCATTTAATCTCAACAAGTTTACCGTGAAAGCTCAAGAATCGATACAGAACGCAATTGAGATCGCACAGAATTATAATAACCAGATAGTTGAACCCGAGCACATGCTTGCTGCAATGCTTCAGGACTCATCCAGCGTGGCGGTTTCTATTATTCAAAAATCCGGCGGAAATATAAATCAGATGAAAATTAAAATTGGAGAGCTGCTGGAAAAATTGCCCAAGGTCACCGGATCTGGAATTGGAAATCAACAGCTATCCATAAACACTTCAAAACTATTTGATAATTCTGCAGAAGAGGCAAAAGCACTTAAAGACGAGTACGTTTCAACCGAACATATTCTTTTAGCCCTTACCGAAGACAAGGGTGCGACCGGAAAACTTTTGAAAGAGAACGGAATAAACAAGAACATTATTCTCTCCGCGTTGAAAGATATCCGCGGAACGCAGCGCGTCACTTCACAGAATCCGGAAGAGACATATCAAGCATTGCAAAAATACGGACGCGACCTTAACGAACTCGCAAGATCAAATAAACTGGATCCGGTTATTGGGCGTGATGAAGAAATAAGGAGAGTGTTGCAGGTACTTTCACGTCGAACAAAAAATAACCCCGTTCTCATCGGCGAGCCAGGTGTGGGTAAAACAGCTATTGCAGAAGGCATCGCACACCGCATTGTTGCCGGAGACATTCCGGAAACTCTAAAGACAAAAAGAATTGTCGCACTTGATATGGGAGCTCTTGTTGCAGGCACGCAATTCCGCGGACAATTTGAAGAACGGCTAAAGGCGGTTGTGAAAGAAGTTCAGGAATCCGAAGGAGAAATTATTTTATTTATAGACGAACTCCATCTTTTGGTTGGTGCCGGAAAAACCGAAGGTTCTATGGACGCTGCGAATATTTTAAAACCCACGCTCGCTCGCGGAGAGCTACATGCAATCGGCGCCACAACACTTGATGAATTCAGAAAATATATTGAGAAGGATGCCGCGCTAGAAAGAAGATTTCAGCCGGTGCTAGTTCAAGAACCTAACGAAGAAGATTCAATTTCAATATTGCGCGGATTAAAAGAGCGCTATGAAGTTCACCATGGAGTTCGTATAACGGACGGCGCCATTGTTGCTGCTGTTCAGCTTTCTGCAAGATACATTACCGACAGATTTTTGCCCGACAAAGCCATTGATTTAATTGACGAAGCTGCATCTAAACTGAGGATTGAAATTGACTCGATGCCGGAAGAACTTGATGCCGTCGAAAGAAAAACAAAACAACTGGAAATTGAGCGCGAAGCTTTGAAACGCGAGAAAGATTCGGAATCGATAGCAAGACTGGAAGAATTGCAAAAAGAATTGAGCGAACTTCAAGAGGAGAGAACCGGTTTAAAAAATCACTGGCAGCTTGAAAAAGATAAGATTCAAAAAATTAGATCAATGAAAAGCGAAATTGAACACGCCAAAACAGAAGCCGATAGATTTGAGCGTGAGGGCAACCTGGGTAAAGTTGCCGAATTACGTTACGGTACTATAAACGATCTAGAAAGAAAAATTAAAAAAGAAAGCGAAGAACTGGCGGCAATTCAAAAAAACAATAAGATGTTGAAAGAAGAAGTTGACGCGGAAGATGTCGCCGAAGTCGTTGCAAAATGGACGGGCATTCCGGTAAGCAAAATGTTGGAAAGCGAACGCCACAAACTTTTACGTCTTGAAGAGGAACTGCACAAACGGGTTGTTGGGCAAGACGATGCAGTTGCCGCCGTTGCAAATGCTATCAGAAGATCTCGCGCGGGATTACAAGACGTGCAGCGTCCTATCGGTTCATTTATTTTTATCGGAACGACAGGTGTTGGAAAGACAGAACTTGCGCGTGCACTCGCGGAATTTTTATTCGACGATGAACATGCAATGATACGAATTGACATGAGCGAGTACATGGAAAAATTTTCGGTCTCGCGATTAATCGGGGCGCCTCCAGGATATGTGGGTTATGATGAGGGCGGACAACTCACTGAAGCGGTGCGCCGACGACCATATTCGGTTGTTCTTCTTGACGAAATTGAGAAGGCTCATCCCGACGTTTTTAATATTTTACTGCAAGTTTTAGATGACGGACGTCTCACTGATAACCAAGGACGCACCGTTGATTTCAAAAACACGATCATCATCATGACATCGAACATGGGTTCGCATCTTATTCAAGAAAAACTTTCTGAGTTGAACGAAGAAAATTTCGAAGCTATTATGGGCGATCTTCGCGTTAGTCTAACGGAATTGCTTCGCGCAACAATTCGTCCGGAGTTTTTAAATCGCATCGACGAAATAGTTTTATTCAAACCGCTTCTTAAAAACGAACTGATGAAGATAATCGATATTCAGCTTCAGAAAGTAGGGAAGATGCTGGCCGACAAAAACATCTCGCTCGAAATTGAAGGCGACGCAAAGGATTTTCTTCTTCAACACGGTTACGATGTAACATACGGCGCGCGACCGCTAAAGCGCACAATTCAAAAATATCTTATCAATCCTCTTTCGGCAGAACTGTTGGCGGGCAGATTTGAAGCCGGCGATACAATTTTAGTAGGCAGTCCCGGAGCGGGGAAGTTGGTATTTAGAAAAGCATAAAACCCAAGATTAAGAGATGTTGTCAGTTCAAGCGAGTTGTAAATCCCTCGATTATCATTTAACTCCATTTCCCTTCAGAAAACTTATTTTAGGTTGGCATTATACTTACCGAACTTGGGTATTATAGTCTGTGGACTTATAATACCCACAAGTTCTATCTTATAAACATGGGAAAGCTCAAAAAAGAATATCTAGCTCGATTAGGTTTGAAGATAAGAAAAAGACGCATAAAGAGCGACTTAACTCAAGAACAACTTGCGTACCGGTTGACTAGCTGTTTTAATGCCATTAAGTTTTAGGAAACAAAAGACTGAGAAACCGCAATGAAATTTGCCAGATGGGTTTTAATAATTGCCGGTGTTTATGGAATGATTGTAATATCGCCACTTTATTTCTCCGAAGCACAAATCAACATAGATTTTCCTCCCGCAATAACTCATCCGGAATACTTCTATGGTTTCCTGGGAGTGGCGATTAGCTGGCAAATATTGTTTTTCATTCTGGCAATAAATCCGCTTCGTTATAAATTGATGATTATACCGGCAATCATAGAAAAATTTACTTTGTTTGAATGACTGCTGTTTCCTTAGTAAGTTTTGCCAAACATTTTTCTGGTTAATGAAAACACTCGTACTTATTGCGGCGCTTACTTTAGGCGTAATTTTTCCTTACGGACATGAATACACTTTTCTGATCCGTTACTTTTTGATGGCAATGTTGTTCTTTTCTTTTCTCGATGTTCGTTTCAACCGCGAGATAATTAACAAAATTCATTTCGTAATTCTTTTTGCAACCATTGCCGTTGCTATTCTTGTCTTTCTCGTACTGAAACCGATAAATCTTAGTCTCGCTCAAGCAGCGTTCATCACTGCAATTGCACCAACAGCTATCGGCGCGCCGGTCATAACAAGTCTAACAAAAGGAAAAGTTGAGTTTGTCACATTCTCACTTCTGCTAAACAATATTACGATTGCTGTTCTAATTCCATTTCTTGTTCCGCTATTGATGCAGAGTCACTTAGATCTTTCCGTTGGGAAAATTCTTCTTCCTGTTCTAATCACAATTTCGATTCCGTTTGTGCTGGCGCAATCGTTAAAATTTAGTTTGCCGGTTGTATGGAAAAAACTTGTCGAGTGGAAAGAAGCTGCTTTCTATGTTTGGATGCTGAATATTTATGTCGCGTCATCCGACGCATCGTATTACATAAATTCTGAACTGCTCGGCAGTCTCGGAATTGTTTTTCAGATAGCTTTCGTTTCGCTGCTTTTGTGCGCGTTGTTTTTTACCTCAGGTTGGTTAATCGGCAAAAGAAACTATCCCGCAGAATCAAGCCAGGCGATGGGGCAGAAGAACAATGCATTTTCAATTTGGATAGCGCTGACATTCATGAATCCAATCTCAGTTCTAGGTCCGATCTTTTACGTCTTCACACAAAATATTTACATCTCCGGGCTGTTGTATAAAACTCATCAGAAACAGAA
>JAMCSN010000367.1 GCA_023381535.1 Bacteroidota bacterium | reverse complement strand
AAATTAATACAGTAGTGATTATCTGAATAAGTTCCATATATGTCATGAATTTCTAAACCTCTGGCAATTTGAATGCCTCAATCCGTGTTAATTTTTATAAAAATTATCAATGTTCTTTTCGAATAAAGCGTATCAACATGAGAACTCAACACAAAACAAGACACACTAGGCTTGAAAGCAAATACTTACACTTCGCATGTCAATTAACGGCTGGTATTTTTGGCTGGTTAAAACTTAATCGCAACTACTTCTGTGCAAAAATTTCTTGTGTTAAAGATATGGTTCGTCTACCAATTAATTTTCTATCTAACAAACTCTAAGAAGTTTTTATTTCTGCTCTAATTATAATAAATTTTATATTAGTTGCGAACTATTTTTTTATCCATGAGTGAAGCGGCACAAATAATAAGAAAATTGAGACTTACATCACACCCTGAAGGCGGTTACTTTAGAGAGACCTATCGCGCAAAACAAAAAATCAACGAAAATGTTCTGCCGAAGAATTTCGTTGGTGATAGAAATATTTCTACTTCAATTTATTTTCTTCTCGATGGTAATCAAGTCTCACACTTCCATAAACTCATGTCGGATGAGCTTTGGCATTTTTACAAGGGCTCGCCGATCATTTTGCATTGCTTGAACGGTGATAATTATAAAAAAATACTTATCGGTAATAACTTTTCAAAAGGAGAATTACCGCAATGTCCAATCAAAGCCGGTACTTGGTTTGCAGCCGAAATCAAAAACAAAAAATCGTATTCGCTCGTCGGCTGCACTGTTTCACCGGGATTCGATTTCGCCGACTTCAAATTGGCTAAGAGATCTGAACTATTAAAGAGATTTCCAAATCGAGAAAAACTAATCTTGAGATTTACCAATAATTAAGTTGGATGATTATCCATGAAGACAGCCATCGAAATTTTTGAAGGGGATATAACAACACTGAATGTTGACGCCATTGTGAATGCTGCAAATAAATCTTTGCATGGCGGTGGCGGAGTGGATGGCGCGATTCACCGAGCAGCCGGGCACCAATTGTTAGAAGAATGCCGGACGTTGGGAGGTTGTGAAACCGGTCAAGCAAAAATAACAAAGGGTTACAAACTGCCGGCTAAATATGTGATTCATACCGTTGGACCGGTCTGGTACGGCGGGGATAAAAACGAAGACAAATTATTATCAAACTGTTACAAGAATTCTCTCGAGCTAGCTTTGAATCAAAAATTAAAATCAATTGCGTTTCCATCTATCAGTACCGGCGCATACGGTTTTCCGTTTGAACGAGCAGCTAAGATTGCCGTGAAAGTTGTACAAGATTTTTTAGAAGAAAACAAAACGATTAAGAAAGTAGTGTTTGTATGTTTTGGAAAAGATGCGTTGGAAGTTTATAAAAAGTTATTACCCCTCGAATCCATTTGAAATGGAAAAAGCCGTCGAAACAGAGTTTCGACCTACTCTTCAAATAACGTTTTACCTTTCACGTTTTACGTTTTGTTAATGCAGAAATAGAACTGCAACGCCTGCAACAGCAACAAAAGCACCCATTATCGAAATCCATGTCAACTCTTCCTTATAAAAAAAACGAACCATCGGCAACATGATGATCGGCATGGTGGACATTAGTGTGGAAGCAATGCCAATCTTGGCGTAAGTAATTGAAATCATGCTGAATGTAATTCCAAGGAAGGGACCAAAGATTGACCCTATGATCGTGAACATTAGCGCTTTGCGATCATTGTTAAATACATGAATTGGTTTTTTGAATCGGCTCGTCATGAGCGCAAGCGGATAAAAGATTATAAACGCACTTAAGATTCGAACGAACCCAGCGAGGAATCCGTTTACTTCTCCTTCATTGAGAGCAAACTTGGCAAAAATCAATCCCACAGCTTGACCCGCAGCACCGATGACGGCATAAAATATTCCATGATAATCAATCCGGTAATTTGAGGTTGGCTTTTCTTCCCTTTTGAACACTACGATAGCAATCCCACTCATTGTAATAATTATTCCAAGAAATCCTAAGAGAGAAAGTTTTTCATCAAGGAAAAAATAAGCGAGGAAAGCAGACATCGGAGGAACCAGCGACATTATCAACATGCTCACTCTGGCGCCAATGCTTCGGTATGCTTTGAACAAAAATGTATCCCCAATTACCAAGCCGATGAAGCCGCTAACGCCAAGATTGAGAACCTGACTAACAGATAAATTTATCTTCACGCTGAACAGAAGAGACGTAATGATAAGAAAGACAAGCGCCATTGCCATCCGGGAAACATTAACATAGAATGGACCAACGCGTTTCGATGCTTCCGTAAATGCGATTGAGGTAATCGACCAAAAGAACGCGGTAATTAGAGCGGCTGTTTCTCCGAAGAGCGGCATAATGTAACTAACCTTTCTTTGCATCAACAAGAAGAAAAAAATTCCCTACTGTATAATTTCTGAAAAAATCACAACGTAAAATACATTTTATACTCAAACGGATGAGGCATAGTGCCAATAGCATGTATCTCATCATTTTTCAAATTGACCCATTGCTGAAGCAAGTGATCATCAATAATATTTCCTCTTTTCAAAAAATCGTGATCGGCTTCAAGAGCATCAAGCGCCTCGGTCAAATTTCTCGGAAGCATTTGAATCTTAGCACTGTTCAATTCGTCAAGAAAATTTTTGTCGTACGGTCCGAAACCTTCTTTAAGCGGATCGATCTTGTTAGCAACACCGTCAATTCCGGCAAGCAGCATCGCGGTTAAACACAAGTAAGGATTTATTGTCGCGTCGGGCGGGCGATATTCGAAGCGTGTCTCTTGCGGATTGGAAACATATTTTGGAATTCTAATTGCCGATGCACGGTTACCCATTCCGTATGTGAGTGCAACCGGGGCTTCGAATCCAGGGACCAATCGTTTGTATGAGTTGGTGCTGGGATTTGTAAATGCAGATAATGCCGGTGCATGTTTTAGCATTCCACCGATAAAATACCGTCCAAGCTCATTCATGTTTCCGTATTCACCCTTTTTATAGAAAGCATTCTTTCCATTCTTGGTTAGATAAAGGTGAAGATGAAGACCATTTCCAGATTGTTGGTACATCGGCTTCGGCATAAATGTAATGAACAAATTTTTCTGCTGCGCAAAGTTGAACAGGACATATTTCGTCGTAATGATATTATCTGCTGTAGTCAGCAAATCGGAAAAATAAGTTTCAATCTCCTGCTGTCCTCTCTCACCTACTTCGTGATGATGATACTTAACTTTGATTCCGAATTTCTGCAATAGCTTAGATGCTTCATCCCGGAAATCATCATAGATATCAAAAGGATTAGCAGCGTGATAAGCTCTCTTGTAAAATTCTTCGGCATGTTCAACACGATAGAACGAAGTTGCCGTCCTTGTATCGTACTCCACATTCGAAAAAATATAGAATTCAAATTCGGGACCCCACCAGGATTTATCAGCACCGGTTATTTTTTTAAGAAGCGACTCCGCTTTGGATGCAATGTATCTGCCATCCTGAGAAAAAGGAGAACGTTTTTCGTCGGTTAAAATCACGTTCGAATAAAAACTGATAGTAGGCGCGTCTCGGAAAAAATCAATAGTTGCGGTGTTGAGATCCGGAATCAATATCATATCGCTGTTTTCAACTTTTCCAAATCCAAAACTTGAGCCGTCGAATCCAACACCCTCTTTAATTATTTTTGTCAATACGTCGTCGTTAATAGGAAGAGTGATATGATGAAGTCTGCCGGAAAGATCAACTGATTTTAAATCGACAAATTCAATTTTGTTTTTCTTGATGAGTTCGTTTACAGATTTGACTGTTTGCTTAGACATGTTGTCCCCGGCAAGATTAATAGTGAAACAAATCCCGCCATAGACGGGATTTGTTTCTCAGATTCGTTGTTTATTCAACATTACAATTTATCGTGGCGATACCTGGAAAAATTGCAGTGGTATCAAGTTCCTCTTCTATCCTTAGCAACTGATTGTATTTTGCGATACGGTCGGTTCTGCTTGCCGATCCGGTTTTTATTTGACCAGCGTTAGTTGCAACTGCAATATCTGCAATTGTAGTGTCTTCAGTTTCTCCAGATCGATGCGAGACAACAGCGGTATAACCGGCACGTTTAGCCATCTCGATTGCGTCAAGAGTTTCGGTAAGTGTTCCTATCTGATTAACTTTGATCAGAATAGAATTTGCAACACCCAAAGAAATTCCTTTTGACAAAAACTCTGTGTTGGTAACAAAAAGATCATCGCCAACTAACTGAATTTTGTTACCGACTTTGTCGGTCAACAATTTCCACCCATCCCAATCAAATTCTGCCATTCCGTCTTCAAGAGAAATTATTGGATACTGCTTAACCCAGTTTGTCCAGTAGTCAACCATCTTCTCCGGCGACATATAAGACTTATCCGACTTGAAGAAGAAATATTGTTTCTTATCGTTGTCCCACATTTCACTTGCTGCCGGATCGAGTGCAATAAAAATATCTTTCTCGG
>JAMCSN010000008.1 GCA_023381535.1 Bacteroidota bacterium | reverse complement strand
AAAATTCACAAACTGAACAATGGATGATTAATCATAATAAAGGTTATGATTTTTTGAAAGCTCCAAGCAGTGATTATCCCAAGGCATTGTATTTCTATAATACTGCAATAAATTCTTTGCCAAATGAAGCGTCGACTTGGCACGGACTAGGTTTGACATATTCGTGTCAAAATAATAGGGATCGAGCTATTGAGTCTTGGTTAAAGTGTTTCGAATTAGAACCAGAGTATAATTTTGAATATAGATGTATTGCAGAGCTTAAATAATAACGGAGTAGTGTTATGGCAACTATAAAATGTAGCGCATCAGATTGCAAAAGAACAGGTGAAGGTGGGCATATTTTTTATCAGTGCAATCATTGTGGTCGTTGGTGGTGTTCTCATCACGGTTCAAAAGGACAACTTTGTAAGGGATGCAAAAAAGGTTACTTACATTAAATCAACATTAGTTTTGGTTCATATTAGAATTATGATTAAAACTTTTGATATGGAGTAGTGCATATGCAAAACGATATCTATCCTTTGTGCCCTAATTGTTCAAATCCAATTGATCCTCTACATTTAGATTGGACATGTCCAGTTTGTACTGGCTTAAATCCAAATCGATCAATTTTTGAAGTATGTCAGTTTTGTAAATTTGCGCCCAGATTACAAGTTTGTCCACACTGTAATAATTTATTTGAAGGCATATTATTGTTAGGATCATTTACAGGAAAACCAAAAAAATTGTTGTTAGCAAATGATTTATTAAAATATAATTCTTATAAAAACATACTGAAGGATTTGGATTTTAGATTTAGTAAAAATATAATAGAAGATGATTTATTCTCTATTGGTAAAGAAGGAATGACATCTATATTAAATTCAGAATTCTTAACTCCCATAATAATTAAGAGATTTTTATTACATACTTTTTTTAAGAATAATAATGTTTATTGGTTGCATTGTTGGGGATATACGAATCCAGATTGGGAAAAATTAGAGGCAGACATTCAAGTATCTGTACGTTATCCGTCTACAAAGAGTGAAGATATCGCAGAATTTTTTGTTATAGATGTTTTAATATGATCAGAGTCTAAAGGCAACATAACAGCGCCTCAACGGCTACCGTCAGCCGGAGTCGGATAAACTTCCAACTGGTTATTGAGGTTGAAAAGAATGGCGCTTAAAGTTACCTTTATACAGTAAAAAGAAATTTGTGAGCGAAAAGAACATGAACTCAAATTTATCTTCAAACACAAAGCTTAGCGAATTAACCATTGCCGAGTTGAAAGAAATAATCTCAGAGTCGGTAGCCGAATCCATCCAAGACTATTTTGAGAATTTGGAAGCGTTATCAAGCAATAGTTATCTCAAATCAATAAAAGAAGCGCGGGAAGAGTACAGAACTGGAAAGACTGTGAATCTCGAAGACCTTGATAATGTATAAAATTCTTTTCACACAAAGAGCAGTCAAAGACTTTTCCAAACTGAATCCCGAAACCAAAACATTTCTTAAAGAAAAAATAAAAGACTATTTCGAAAATCCATTTCAGCACTCAAAAAAATTGAAGGACTCAAGAATCGGCGAGTATAGATTTCGTGTGGGTGACTACAGAGTAGTATTTGATGTTGATGATGATAAAATAATTGTGCTGCGCTTAGGTCACAGGAAAGAAATCTACCGATAGCTTTTCGACCTAACCTTCAATAAGAAGCGAGCTAATTATATAAGTAATATCTCTTCGAAAGCTTTCTGAACCAACCGATATCTTTATTCAAAAACTTTTCGATATCATCCACGCGGAACCGCTTTGAAAATTTCTTTCTCACTTTATCGGTTCCCATTACGAGATCAAACATTTTCATTCTGCTTGTTGTTGCCATTGTAAAGGGATTCATATTTGGATAAAGCTGATGATGGACTTGCAAAAAATAAAATTGAAGCGTTAACAAATTTACCTTTCTAAAATCAGTAATGTGAATTTGTACGCCGTTCAGAATTTTATCTTGCCAATCGCCGTAAAGAACTTTGTATGAAATCGATCTGAATAAAAATCCGGGAAGATTCAGCGCGTTCATCTTTGTTGCAAGCGTGTCGGCATCAATCCACTCGGCTGCAAAAGTTTGAAAGGGAAGTGTGTATGTAATTCCTATTCCAAATACGACGAGCTCGCCAAGCACCCCGCTTCCGACAAGATAAAACGGAGTTTCTTGATACGGCACATTTGGAGAAGTGGGAACCCAAATCAATCCGGTGTCGCTGAAAAGCATGTCGCGTTTCCATCCTTCCATTTCAACAACTTTTAATTTGCACTTAACTTTATTCCCAAGCGCACTGCGAGAGTTGATCAAACTTGCCAGCTCGCCGCATGTTAAACCGTAGACGTATGGAATCTTGTAAGGACTGACAAATGAAATGAAATCGTCTTCAACAATATTGCCTTCTATGCGTCTGCCGCCAAGCGGATTCGGCCGATCCAAAACGATGAACGGAATTTTATTTTCTGCAGCTGATTCCATTGCGAGACCAAGAGTAGAAATGTACGTGTAAGACCTCACGCCGATATCTTGAATGTCGTAAACCAGCACATCGATACCGCGCAGCATTTCTTTCGTTGGCTTTCTGGTCTTGCCGTAGAGTGAAAAATAATTTATTCCCGTAAGCGAATCGGTGTGACTTGCGTAGGATGTTCCTGAACTCACGACTCCTTTCAACCCGTGTTCAGGTGAAAAGACCGCGACGAGCTTAAAGTTTTTTGCTTGCTTAAAAAGATCAACAGTTGATACGAGTTTAGAATTTACGCCGGTATGATTCGTAATCAATCCGACGTTCTTGCCGTCGAGCAAAGAGAAATTATTTTTTTGAAGAACATCAATTCCTAGTAAAACTTTTTGGGCGTAAACTTCCGTGCAAGTAAATATAAATAAGAATAGAAGCAGAGGGACAAAGTGGCAGAGTGACTGAGAGACAAAGTTGCTCAATAACTTATTACTTTGTAATTGAGCGGCGCTGTTACTTTTCAATTTTTTATTCAGATTGCTCATGCCGGCTGAATCGCTTTCACGACCTGTTCAACGAGAAAGTCGCTCGATCTTGAAATTTCTTCTATCGAAACATCAGCCCGTTTCTTTATCTCTTGCGCAATAGTTTGATTACTTAACGATGCACAATTAATGATCACATTCATGTAAGCTGATTTTGCTGCGGTGCCGATTAATGACGCGGCTACACCGGCATCCGATAACGAATTTCCGTTTCCTTTATCAATTACGATTTTCAACAACGGAAGAATATCTGCGCATGTCTTCATTACCTGAGCCGGAATGTCTGTGGCGCCAATAGTTGCTTCTTCAATTTTTTTCGTGCGGATTTCTTTTTCTGCATCGGTTTCTTTCGGTAGTTTGAAAGCTTCCATTACTTTTTCAAATGCAGCGTTGTCCTTTGCGCCAAGTCCTACGAATGTCTTTTGATATGATTCTAATTTTTGTTTAACGCTGATCATTTCATTTTCAACGTCCGCATATTTCTTTTTTCCAATCGTAAGATTGCAAACCATCGTTCCAAGACTTGCCGACAGAGCTCCGCATAATGCCGCAACATTTCCTCCGCCGGGAGTAGGAGAGTTTGACGACAGCTCGTTAAAATATTCTTGTAATGTCTTTGTGAGATTCATTTATTTCCTCATTTTCAGAAACTTTGTCTAATAGCTAACAGCTAAAAGCTAATATCTATTTATATCATATACTCAATTATTTTTTCTTCCGGTTTGAACGGGTGAAGCGCGCTCAATCCCAGTTTTTCAATTGCGATACCAACTAATTTTTTCTCGTCGGTTTCTTTTCCATCCGAATAAAATCTTCCGGCTTGCAGCATCGATTCAAGCGGAACCAATCCTACAATTTCACTTCCGTTGATTTCAACACCGAGCCGCGCGGCTTCTTTCTTCACTTCTTCAAACGCAACGTGCATCGGTGTTACGTTATAGTTTGTCAGGTTCATCGAAACTTGGGTGATGTTATATTTTTCGAGCGCAACGCCCATACCTTTAACTTCTTTCAATCTGCCGGGAACCTTAACTGTCTTGCCGTCAACTTTGATTACGTTGCCTTTCTCATCGCGTTTTGCGTAACCGCTTTCGCGCAAAATTTCTCCAATCTCTTTCGAATATTTTACATCATTCGATTTAATGTTCACGTTGTAAGCGATCAAGAAGAAACGGGAACCGGTTACAATCGCACCAAGTTTGGGATTGAAAACTGCGTTACCGTAATCCGGCGCCCAGTTTGGGTCTGCAAGTTTTAATTCAAGTCCTTCGTATTCTCCTTGCCGAATACTCGATAAACTTTTTCTATCTGCTTTCCGTGCTGCGCTTTCGTAAAGGTAAACGGGAACCTCTAACTCTTTGGAAATCAATTCGGCAAATTTTTCAGATATCTTCACGCATTCTTCTGTCGTAACATTTGCAACCGGAACGAAAGGAACAACGTCAATAGCGCCAAGACGCGGATGCTCGCCTTTGTGTCTTCGCATAT
>JAMCSN010000125.1 GCA_023381535.1 Bacteroidota bacterium | reverse complement strand
ACATTTTTAGGTGCAAGAAATTTGTTATAAAGAATTAATCCTATAGCCGTTACAACGCCAATCAAACTAAAGACGATCCAAAGCATAGTCGGATTGTGAAGTTTATCTACAAAATGAACATACAAATTTGCGCCGAGAATTCCACCTATGCCGCTTCCAAGCACGCCGTACAAAAACGAATAACCAAGGTAGAGCGCTTTTTTATCTTCCGGCGCTATCAATCCGACATAACTTATAAATTTGGGATGAGCGGTCATTTCGCCGATAGAAAAAATAATTATACCGGCAATAAAAACAAACGGGTGGGTTGAAATGGCAAGGATCGCAACGCCGATGGTTCCAAGAATTATTCCAGTGATCATTGTCGGCAGCGCTTTTGTGTTTTTTACAATTTTGGAAACTAGAAGCTGCAGTAAAATAATCGTCCCCGCGTTGATCACTGTAACGTGTTCAACATCAAACTTCCAATTTGGATTGGACATAAATAAACTGAGGAAAGAATTTACAGCATTGTTGATCGGAGTTTTATCAACGTAATCTTTGAAGTACCAGAGCACGGAATCAAACTGCTGGAAATACAAAATCCAAAAACCGGAATAAATTACGATCATAACAATGAAGCGAAAATCTTTAAGCACCAGGGCAGCTTCAGTCAAAACTTGTCCGAGAGATTTGGAGTTCTTCGGTTTCTCCGGCTCTTTGTAAACAAAAAGATTAAGAAGAAGCAGCCAGCCGGTTCCAACAGCCGCCATAACAAAAACGTACGAATAAGATATGTCTTTCAGCATCGGAACAAGTATGAGCGGAAAAAGAAAAGCGCCAAGGTTAATCGACCAATAATAAACTCCAAATGCTAATGTTGAATTTGTCTTGTCCGTAACGCGGGCGATGGTTCCGGAGATGATGGGTTTAAATGTTCCGGCGCCGATTACCATAAAAATCAAACTAGCAAAGACAACTGAGTACGAGCTAACAAATCCTGTCAACAAATAACCGAGACTCATCACAATAAACGCAAAGATAAGAGTTACGCGGTAACCGAATCTATCCGCGATCGCTCCGGCAACTATTGGAAGCAGATACAGAAGCGGCTGAAATGTGCTTGTAATTACTCCGACGCTTTCTTTGGAAAATCCAAGTCCGCCTTCTGCGACGGACAAAACCAAATACACCGAAAGAATTGAGCGAACGCCGTAATAAGATCCGCGCTCAAAAAATTCCATCGTTATAACCGTCCAGAAATTTTTTGAGAAAGAACGGAAAGATGATTTCTTATCTTCTGTAGTATCAGCCATTTGTAATCCGTTTGAGCTTAATTGCCATATCGGGGAATGTACCTCTGTTGATGCAAGAAAGAAGATTTCGTGGGAACGGAAAATTTTCTAACGTGTTAGGTAAAGTGAAATCATTTCGTTTAAGATAAATTTCTTTAAAGAAGTGGAATATAGAATTCATTAATTTCCAAATAAAGTTGGTTTAGAGCTACGCTTCGTTACTTCATCAAACGAGTCTCCCCAGATTTCGGAAAGATTTTCTGTGTGAATATAATCGGAATAATATTTTTGCAGCAAATCGCTTTCGCTGATATTTTCCAACCGTTCTTTTATGCAAGCTACATTAAGAGGGTCTATTTCAATTCCGATAGAATTTCTTTGAAGCTGCAGTGCTGCTGATAAAGTAGTTCCGGTTCCGGCAAATGGATCAAAAATCGTATCGCCAATTTTTGACGAACTTAGAATTATTCTCAGTAATAAAGCAATTGGTGATTGTTGTTTATGAATTCTTTCTCCATTCTTATCACGAAGAGCTTCATTGACGGCAAAGTAACCGGAAGTAAGTTCACGGATATCATCCCAGACATCCGTAACATACATACCGTTTTCTCTTTCGTATTTATAGTTTGCTGGCATTGGTGGAGAAATTCGAAGCTTGTTAAAAACTCTTGGCATTTCTCCCTTAGTTGCGAAGGCGATGACTTGAAATTGTTTCCCATATCGATAACTGCCGGGAACCGCAGAAGTTTTTTTCTTCCATATAATTAAATTTTGAAAAGACCATTTGGATTCTCTCAAACATTTCAGAACAGCTTCGGTATTCTTTTCACGTTGCATAAAATAAATGGCACCGCCTTCTTCGGTAAGATAGTAGCTGTTCTCACAAACTTCTTTCATCATCTTCCAATAGTCTTCGCTTTCCATTAAGTCTTCGTGATAAGAATATTCCTTGCCTTGATTGAACGGCGGGTCCAAAAAAGTCAAATGGATTTTATCCTTAACATTCTTTGTGCGAAAAATTTCTAAACAGTTTCCGCTAATTATTTTGTATCCCATAAGATTCTTTCTTTTAATCCCACTGTAATTTATTACAAAAATTCGTTTAATTCTCTACCTTTTTACGCGGGACAATTTACCAATCAGCTCTAACACGCCATTGATAAAAGTTAACGGATGAGGAGGATTTCCGGGAACGTACAAATCAACTTTGTGTGTTTCTAAAAACTTTCTGTTCAGTGCGGCACTATTCTGGAAAACTCCGCCGCTGATTGCATCAACGCCGCATAGAATTACAATTTTTGGAGAGGGAATTGCATCGTAACATATTTGAAGAGGTTCCGCCATATTTTCCGTAATCGGTCCGGTGATAACAATTCCGTCCGCATGTCTTGGCGACGCGACAAAATTGATTCCAAACCTTCCCATATCAAAATTCACATTACCCGCTGCGTTGAGTTCCAACTCCGCGCTGTTATCTCCGCCGGCAGAAACTTGTCTTAATTTTAGCGATCCTCTAAAGAACGAAACAATTTCTTTTCTTATCAATTCAGAATTCAATTCGATCGCTTTATCATCACCTTCTTGAACAATTAATTTTTTTCTATCATTTGCTGCCAGTTTATAATCGCTCGTAAATTTAATCTTAGCGGGAAACTGAAAAGCACATTCTCCGCAGAATGAACATTTTCCTAAATCAATGCTAACCGGATTTACTGTAATTGCATTTGTCGGACAAATTTTAGCAAGCGCTTCTTCATCAACTTTAATTTTTGAAATTACCGGCCGCCCTCTAAACGGTTCATTAAGAGTAACTTTGGTAACATCTTTTATAAACTGCTTTCCTTGATGCCTCAATATTTGGATAGCTTTTATCATAAATCAAACCCGCAGTAAGAAAGATTGAAACTTTTGTTGCAGATGGGAAAATCGGAAATTTCATTTTTGCGAACAGCGAGCGCCAATGCAAGCCAATTATGGAAAGAGGGATCTTTTATTTTATAGTGAATCAGCTCGCCATTTTCACCGGTGATTGCACAATGGCAAATTTCACCGCGCCATCCTTCAACCAAAGAAATCAAAAAGGAATTTTGTTTCGGATTTAATAACAGCCGCTTGTTTGATTCTACGTCGGGAATATTTTTCAACAAACTTTTTATGTACTTGATTGACTGCCGAATTTCTTCGCGTCTAATTTGAGTGCGGGAATAAACATCGCCGTGATGTTTTATAACCGGTTGATGATCCATACGTCGATAATATAAAGAAGGATGCGATGCTCTAATGTCCCGGTTTAAACCGGAAGCTTTTGCAGTCATTCCAACGGCGCCGATACTGTGTGCTTGTTCAAAAGTTACAACGCCGGTTTTTTCTAATCTTGAAAGACTGCCCGGGTTGTGCATTAACTTGTCGCTCATTTCCTCAAAATCCGGTTCATACGCAGAAAGAATTTTGAGCAATTCGTCGCGCAGTTCGGTTGTAAAAGAGTAATTATTTTGGAAAGCTCTGATTAAACCATTGGCTAATCTGTTCCCGCTCCAGTTTTGAAAGAAATTAATAATTGGCGTACGCAGTCTTCCAAAAACCGATGCACCTAACTGATACGCAATATCGGCACAGATGGCGCTCAAATCTCCGGTGTGAATTGCGATGCGTTCAAGCTCTAAAGCGAGAGTTCTAACAAATTGTAAATCATCAGGGGGCTCATAACCGCAAAGCGACTCCCACAAATTTGCAAACGCAGTTGTGTGCCCAACTGTTGTATCGCCGGCAATTGATTCTGCAAGCAATGTTCTTTGCAGCAAATTATTTTTTAATAAGAATAAATTTTCAACTCCGCGATGCTGATAGCCCAACTGAATTTCCAAATGCTGGATTTGCTCGCCTTTGCAGATAAATCTAAAATGTCCCGGTTCTATAACACCGGCATGTATCGGTCCAACACCAACTTCATGCAATTCTTCACTATCAATTTTGTAGAAAGGATAATTTGATATTGACGCCGACTGATCGAACCGCGAACAGGAATATCTCACGGGTTTCAGCCACGGATGATCGCTATATTTTACGCCGAAGTTCTCGCTGATTTCCCTTTCGAACATATTGAAGTTAAGATTGCAAGCAGTAAGCGATGGATAAACTTTTGCAGCATTAGTCTCAATCTCGGCGGATGTAAGTTTTATTCTTGCCTTGAAATCATTTGCGATGCAGCAGATCAACCGTAATTTATTTTGGAAAGGGAACGCAAAAT
>JAMCSN010000136.1 GCA_023381535.1 Bacteroidota bacterium | reverse complement strand
TGTAATTCAAAATTTTAACAATTCATCCGCTCAAGAGAAAAAGAAAGACGGGCAGGTAAATTCGAAAGGGAAGAAAATGGAATTCAAAGTTGAAAAAACAGATAAAGAATGGAAAGAGACTTTAACTCCCGAACAATATCGAGTCTTGAGAGAGAAGGGAACTGAAATGCCGTTTACCGGTAAGTATTGGAATTATGACGCGAATGGTGTTTACAGATGCGCCGCATGCGGACAGATTTTATTTAAGTCGGATACAAAATTTGATGCCGGCTGCGGGTGGCCCAGCTTCTCGGATGTTGTTAACAGCAAGAATGTAATTCTTCGAGACGACAACAGCCACGGCATGCATCGCACAGAAGTAATATGCGCAAATTGCGGAAGTCATCTTGGTCATGTGTTTGATGACGGGCCGAAACCGACCGGTTTACGTTACTGCATAAATTCTGCTTCAATCAACTTTGAGAAGAAAGAGAAATAAAATTGATTTTTTCTTTTGACCGGTAACGAGTAGATTAACGCAAGAAGTTTATCGGGGTCATACATGAATAATCGTTTAATATTTTTTCTATTTCTTTTTACAAGCGGAATCATTTTTGCGCAAAAAGATTTTCTTCTCAACTCGTTAATTAAGAATGAATACGCCTTTTCAGAACGAGCGGGGGAAGTTGGAACGCGCCAATCGTTTTTAGATTTTATAGCCGATGACGGAATTTTATTCAGACCGTCACCAATAAACGGCAAACAGTACTTAACAGAGAACAACAAACCATCATCCGGCGTATTGAGTTGGTACCCGTCACGTGCAATTGTTTCGCGTGACGGCGATCTCGGTTTTACTTCCGGTCCATGGGAATGGAAGCGCGATAAAGACGATTCTGCTGCAGTAGCTTTCGGAAATTTTTGTACAGTCTGGCAAAGGCAATCAAACGGTGCATGGAAATTTGTAATCGATTTCGGAAACAGCAACGATAAACCTATTTCCAAAGAAAGTCCGTTGAAGTACGAGGATGAAAATGCGAACGCAGTCCACGGATTGATAAAAGGTTTGAGAAGAATCAAATCCGACGAACTGATTTTGCTTGACAAAAAATTTTCCGAGATGACTTCCAAAATTGGTGCGGCGAACACATATGAAAAATTTACTAATGCGGAATCGGAAATTTTGAGGAACGAAAATTATCCTATTGTTGGAAAGTCCGGCATCTTCGAATATATCAACCGGGAGAGAAAACGTTATAGTTTCAAACCGGCAGGAGGAAAAATTTCTTCTTCCAAAGATTTGGGGTTTACATACGGTGAGTTGACGGTTTCAAATGAAGACAGTCAATCAAGCGAAGACTATCACTACATGCGCGTTTGGGAAAAAGAAAAGAACCGCTGGATTATAGTTACTGAAGTTCTTGATAAGATTAAAAAGTAACACTTATTTGCTTTTTGAGGTCTGAAGTTTGATGCCGGATACTTTTATGATGCTGAAAATTAATAGCACAACACCCAGCCATTGAATCGGTTTCAAAATATTTCCGTGAATAAAATATTCCAGCACAACTGCCGTTAACGGAAATGCAAGCTCGCAAACTGTTGCCACCGAAGCTGTAATTCTTTTCAATCCGTAATAGTACAAGAATATTGCCGCGCCTCCGGTTGTGAATGCGATAATAAAAAATATTCCCCACTGAAATTGAGAAACTTCAACAACGGATTTTAAATCTCCATAACTACCTGCTATGACAATCATAATTATTGCAGAGATCAAGAATCGCAGGTAAGTACCGAGTTCAAAACTTACGTTCTGGAGAGCGCGTTTACTGAAAACGGTAGATGAGCTAAAACTTATTGCAGCGATCAGAGAGAGGGACGCCGCAATAAAAGTTTTATCGTCGGTGTTAAAGTTGGGAAGCGAGAAACCAAATGTCATAAAGTACGCGCCAAAAACCGCTAAACCCGCCCAAAGGAAAAATACTCTCGGCAATCTTTCTTTCAACATAAACGCTGCTAGCGTAAGCGCAAATACCGGCTGCAATTTTTGAATCAAGATAACAACAGAAAGGTTTACGAAGTTTACGAAGAAGAGCGCTTTTGTAATTGCCATTGTACCGATGGCTCCGCCGAACAATGCTACGCCGAAGAACGCCAGCCAATCCATTCTGTTTAGAGATTTTAATTTCGGAAAATGCTTAATAAAAATCGGAGAGAGAATTATCGTAACCAGCATACATTCAATAAACACAACAAGCGGCACCGGCAAATTGAAAAGTGAGGGCTGAAGAACAATTCCATCCACTCCCCACAACGAAGCGGCAACAATTACAAATAACGGTGCGAATTTACTCATTCACAAGTCTTCAGATATTTTTTGAAATAGGTGTTCTAAAAATTGCTGACAAAAATAAGCATAATTCCATTTCGAATAGAAATAAACTTTTGATCTGCATCTCTAAATACTGGAAAGATGTTTACTTTTTATGTTGAACCTAACAAGCATCATCGATCCAAGGGAAGCAAGACTGATTAGCAATCCTATCCAGATGCCGACGGCGCCAAGTGAGAAATAAAATCCGAGCAGTACTGCAATCGGAATTCCGATTAGCCAATATGATGCAAAAGAAATCAGCGCCGGAATCTTCGTGTCTGTCAATCCGCGCAAAACAGAAATGCTCGATGCTTGAAGTCCATCGAAAATTTGGAAGAGTGCGGCAACAATCAGAAGCTGCGACGCAAGTTCAATAACTTGTCTTTCGCCGATGTAAAGCGTCGGGAAAAAATTTCTGAACAAAATAAATGTTACGCCGAAACAAAACATGACCGAAACCGCCAGTCCCATTGCCGTGAATCCGGCTTTTCTAACTTCGGTAATACTTCGTTCGCCCGATGCAATTCCAACGCGGATTGTACCGGCGGAAGATATGCCGAGAATTATCATGTAAGTTACTGATGCGAGGTTCATTGCAATCTGATGCGCTGCGAGAGGAATTTTTCCCAACCACCCCATCATGATTGCGGCAAAACTAAAAGCGCCGACTTCAAGAAAATATTGAAACCCGCTTGGCAATCCGATGTTGATTATTTTTTTAATCAGAGAAAAATTTAAGCCGGTAAATTTCAGTTGCGGTTTATAAATCTTCACAGCTTTATAGTTCAGCGTGTAAAGCATCAATGCGAGCGCCATCATCCATCGTGTAATTGTAGTTGCAATTCCGGCTCCGGTAAGTCCCAATGCCGGTATTCCGAATTTTCCGAAGATGAAAATCCAATTCAAAAAAGCGTTTAAAAAATTTGCGAGGATGGCAATCACCATTGGCGCGTTCGGTTTTGAAAGCCCTTCTAGAAACTGGCGGTAAGATTGAAAGATAATGAACGGCAGAACCGAACCGCTCAGCACCATCAAATACGGAACAGCTTGGCTCGCTACGTCTTGGGGCTGATTCAAAAAAGGAATTAGAAATGATAATGCGAACGCGAATGCCGATATAACAACTGCGAAGCTGACATTCACAATGATAGAATGATTTAGAATGTTTCCGCATTCATCAAACTTGTTAGCGCCTTTCGCCATAGCAATGAGAGGAGTGGACGCCATTGATAATCCGATTCCGATGACAAGGACAAGAAAGAAAATTCCATTCACAAGTGATGCTGCTGCCAACGGTGCGGAACCGACTCTGCCGACCATCAAACTGTCAACAACTCCTAACATTATGTGACCGAGTTGCCCGGTGGAAATCGGCAGCGCAAGTTTTACGGTTTCTCTTATGTGAGTTTTTATGTTCACAGAATTCGGTTCTCGTTTGCTGTGGAAGATTTTTCTCTAGCGGAAAATTAGTAAATTGTTTCTGTAACTCATCACCGATTCATGAAATGAAATCTGATTTGAGAACAGTCCCGCGGTTAAAAATTTTTTTGCCGAAAATTTATGTTTTGCTGATCCTTGTCCTGATCGGTTACATATTTCTCCCGTATATGATGAATGTGAAATTTATCCAGGACGATGCTTTCACTTCGCTGCGTTATGTTAGAAATTTTCTTGCCGGCAAAGGGTTAGTATTTAATAAAGGCGAACACGTGGAAGGTTTTACCAACTTTCTATGGGTTATGATTTTATCCGGCATCGGTTTTACCGCCAAGGTATTTCGTTTTCCTGTTGCGTTGGAAAATGTCGCCCAGTTTCTTTCAATCTTCTTCGGGGTTACGGTTTTGTTAGTTACTTATTTTTTATCCCGCCGAATAAATTTTAGAAATGATGATGAAGAATCACTCATAAAACGTTTGCTGAATGAAACGGTGAATTTGCTTCCGGTTTTTTTGGTAGCATATTCAACTCCAATGATTTACTGGAGCGTGAGCGGAATGGAAACATCGTTGTTCGTAGCGCTCACTTTGCTATCGGTCTTGATGTACCTTAAAAAGGGAGCGGGTGAGAAATTCTCTTTCTCATTTGTCGGGATATCTGTGCTGAATACATTAATCCGTCCTGAAGGAATGTTTTTTTTCTTCATAATTATTTTATATGAATTCGCAGAGAACTTCATC
>JAMCSN010000335.1 GCA_023381535.1 Bacteroidota bacterium | reverse complement strand
TGCTTAACTCGGAGTTAATACTTGTATTGTAAGTTGCACTATCAGAACAAAATTACCTCGATTAAAATAATTGATAAAGTTATCTAGAAAAATATCGGCGATATTATTAATCCTCTATTACTTTGCACATATTTATGCCATTCACGTCCATATATCAGCCGAAGATTTAAATGAATTAAATCCGCCTACGGCTTATTCTTCGGAAACAAGCAAACTGAATTTCTTGCAGCAATTAAAATTATATCACAAGCATTTATCTCCCAAAAGTCATCAAAAACTCAAAATAAAAAAGAGCGTAAAATCTGGAACAGAATGCGCTAATATAAAGAGAGATCAATCGGCATTTGTAGTTTTGAATGTAAAATCTCACGCACATCTCTTCACCAGTGTGGACCTATCGCTAATAAATAAAGCTCCCCCTGCTATTAATTTATAATTGATCCATTTGCAGTTAGATGTTTACGGAGAATAGTCGGTTTTGGCTCTGCTCTCATACTCTAAACTGATAGAAAAATCCCTAAATACTTATTCTTCGTGACAACCAAAACTCTGAAATGAGGAAATACGATGCACTTTAAGACAACAAAAAAAATTAAAAGAATTTTGTTTAACAAGCTTACAATCCTAACAATTCTATTTGGCTTTTTACAAGTTAACGCTCAATCAAAAAGCTCCATAAGCGGTAAAGTAACGGATAAGTCAAGCGGCGAGGCATTAATATCGGCAACCGTTCAACTTGTAGGAACAAACCGCGGCGCGCTTACGGACCTGGACGGAGTCTATGTCGTCAAAGATTTATCGCCCGGTAAATACACGGTTAGATTCACGTTTATTTCTTATCAGAATGTTGTTGTTGAGAATGCGATTGTAGAAGCCGGAAAAGATACTAAAATAAGCGTCTCGCTTTTACCGGTGGCAACTCAAATGAACGAAATGGTCGTTAGCGCAGACGTGTTGAAGTCCACCGAGGCAGCAATTGTAACGCTGCAGAAGAACTCGTCAAGCATTGTTGATGGAGTAAGCGCGGAACTGATTAAGAAAAACAACAGCTCCAATGGTTCGGATATTCTTAAGAGAATGTCCGGCATCACTATGTTCGAAGGCAGATATGCATACATTCGCGGGGTTAGCGATAGGTACAACTTAACTTTGTTAAACGGCGCTAGTTTGCCGAGCACAGACCCGGAAAAGAAAAGCGTATCGTATGATCTATTCCCGTCTTCCTTAATAGAAAACATTGTTACGCGGAAATCTTCTACGCCGGATAACCCGGCGGATTTTTCCGGCGGGCTGGTAGAAATAAACACGGTGGAATTTCCATCGCAGTTTTTTATGGAATTTGGAACCGGCGCTTCTTATAACACTGTCTCAACGTTGAAAACGTCGTTAACTTCAAACAGCGGCAAATACGACTATTTGGGATTCGACGACGGCACAAGAGATTTGCCTTCTTCAATTCCAAGCACGCATGTTAATTCAACTCTTGGGCAGCAAAAAATACAGGAGCTGGGAAGATCATTCAACAACGACTGGAACGTCAAGAGCGGAAAAATTCCTTTCAATTCCAATTTCAAATTTTCCGCAGGCAATTCATTTGATGTTGGCGAAAACAATCTCGGTTTTATCGGGTCGCTTACTTATTCCAACAACAGCGAGGTTAGAAGTTATACGAGAAATTATTATAACTATGACGGCGTATGGTATGATTATCACGGCAGCGACTATCAAAATAATATTTTATGGGGGGCATTATTCAACGTAAGCTACAAGTTTGCCGGCAAAAATAAAATCAGCTTTAAAAATATCTACAACCAGAATACGGATAATAATGTAATTGCCACAAAGGGCAATCATTATTATGTGCCTGAATACAGGGACGCAACCACTATTCAATTTTTGCAGAGATCGCTTTACTCCGCTCAACTAGTGGGCGAGCATTTGCTGGGGTTCTTTAACAACAGCCTACTCAACTGGAATATAAATTTTGCGAATTCAAAAAGAAAAGAACCCGACACAAGAAAGTATTTGTATTCGAGAGATATAGACAGTTCCGACAGCGCCTTACGCTTTGCAATGAACCAGGCTACCGATACAAGATTTTTTTCCAACTTAAACGATAAGACCCTAGGCTTTAGCGGCGATCTCTTGATTAAGATTTTTGATAATCCCTCTTTGCCGAATCTCAAAGTGGGTTATTCCTACAATAATAAAGACAGGAACTACGATCCCCGTACGTTTGGTTTTGATTTTAACCAGAGAAAAACTTCGATAGCCGTTCGCGACAGCATATTCAAACTTCCGGTTGAAGATATTTTCCAGCCGGAAAACATCAACCCGGATTTCATTTACCTTGTCGAAGTTTCAAATCCGCCGGATAAATATTCTGCCGGTGAAAAAATACAATCCACCTATGCAATGTTTAATACAACTCTCTATGATAAATTGAAACTCACAGGCGGTATTAGATATGAATATTCCCAAACGAGTCTATCCTATATTGATCCTCAAAATTATTCCCGCACGCTGAATGTTGGAAATTCTTACAACGATATTCTTCCTTCTTTGAATTTTACATACATCCTTAACGATGAGATAAATATAAGAGGTGCATACGGCAGAACATTGACAAGACCGGAACTTAGGGAACTTGCCGTCTCCGGGTATTACGATTTTCTCACCGATGATTACGTGTTTGGCAACCCGGATTTGAAACGAACTCTGATAGATAATTACGATTTACGATTTGAAATTTACCCGGCGGCTAACGAGATTTTTTCTGTAAACTTTTTCTATAAACGGTTTGATAAACCGATTGAAGTTATAGGAATCAATACAAGCAATAAAGCCCGTTCATGGAAGAATGCGGATTTTGCGAAAAGCTACGGTGTTGAATTAGAACTCAGAAAAAATCTGAGCATCATCAGCGAAAGCCTCAAACCATTTTCCTTAATTGGCAATCTTAGTTTTATAAAATCCGAAGTTGATTTGGGAAACGCTGCTGTCGGTCAAGCCGAACTGGTGCAGAAACGTCCACTTCAAGGTCAGGCTGATTTTGTCTTGAATGCAGGCTTGTATTATGATAACTATTTAATCGGTCTATCGGCAAACGTAAATTACAATGTAATAGGCAAAAAAATTGTGGAGGTAGGGGTAGATCAAACCGGCGATATATTGAGCCAACCCCGTCATCAAATCGATTTCAATTTTTCGAAAATTCTCTTATCGAATTTCACGTTAAAGGTAGCGGTAAAAGATCTGCTTGCGCAGGATGAAGTTACTATTCAGCAAACACGTTTCGGAGATAAAACTGCGGATCGTATTAAGCGAGGAAGAATTTTTTCAATCGGAGTTTCATATCAATTAAACTAACCACAACAAAGGAGATTGTACTTATGAAAAAAATGAGAATGCTAATTTTGTTTTTAACAGTTTTCGCGTTCGGTATTAAAGCTCAAACCGAAATAACCGTATCAGGGGACATAGCCGCAAACACAACCTGGACGGCTGATCACACATATCTACTTGATGGCTTTGTTCACATATTAAACGGCGCTACATTAACTATTGAAGCCGGAACAACTATCTACGGAAAGATTGGAACGAAAGCATCTCTAATCGTTCGTCAGGGTGGAAAATTAAATGCAATCGGTACCGCAGATAAACCGATAGTATTTACAAGCGAATACACAAAACCCGGCGCAGCCCAAGCACCTGCGGCAGGAGATTGGGGCGGAATTATTTTACTTGGTAAAGCGCCGATTAATCCGGCATCTGGAACAGGCGTAATTGAAGGCACCGGCGATGCCAACGATATATACGGCGGAACCGATCCCGACGATAACAGCGGCACATTGAAATATGTAAGAATAGAATTTCCGGGTGTAGCATTTGCAAAAGACAACGAGATTAACGGATTAACATTTGGCGGCGTAGGAAGAGGGACAATAATCGATTATGTTGAAGTAGCTTATTCCGGTGACGACTCATATGAATTTTTCGGCGGAACCGTTAACTGCAAACACTTGATTGCTTATGCAGGTGTTGACGATGACTTCGATACAGACTTCGGATTTCAGGGAAAGTTGCAATTTTTGCTAGGCGTAAGAAATCCAAACATTGCAGATCAAGCGGGTACATCAAACGGTTTTGAATCCGACAACGACGGAAGCGGTTCTTTGAATTCTCCAAGAACTTCTCCTAACTGGTGGAATGTTACATTGATTGGTCCGAAAGCAACGCCAACAACTCCGATTGATGCCAAGTACGATCACGGTTTGCACTTAAGAAGATCATCGCAGAACAAAATACAAAATTTGTTAATGGTTGGATGGGCAAAAGACGGGATTTATATTGATGGTAAGCAGACTAATCAAGATGCAAAAGACGGATTGTGGTGGATAAAGAACAGCATCATAGCCGGCGCGGCAAAGAAAATAGATTCAACAAAATCAGTATCGGGATTCGATATTAATCAATGGTTCGCAGATAATAGCAATCAATATTTCAGCGATAATGACGCTGCAAAACTTAC
>JAMCSN010000162.1 GCA_023381535.1 Bacteroidota bacterium | reverse complement strand
AAAACCGGTACTATCTGCTAAGATGGAACTAATGTTCCAATTTATTCCACCGTCAGTCGTTGATAAAAAGGAACCCCCTGTGCTTATAATAAATCCGACCGTTTCAGATACGAATTGGACTTTTTTTAATGCAATGAATTCTAATGGACTTAATAGTTTAATCCAGTTTTCTCCCCCATCATTTGTCAAAAGTATCGTAGCATTATCACCCACTGCCCAACCGTGGAGAGTGTCTACAAAACAAATATCTTGTAAAGTTACATTCACACCGCTGTTCTTTACTTGCCATGTTTGGGCATGTATTTTTACAACAAAAGAAATGAGCAAAATGAAAAATACTTTTCTCATCATTAAACCTGCTTTTATTTGCTAAATAAAACTTCGCTTCCTCACCTCCAAAGGTTAGGAGGGATTTAATTATTTCTATCTATAAATATAATCTGTTTACTACTTCATATTTCCCCCGCGTTGGTTAATTAGACTTGTTATGAAGAAGTGATATGGAAGCATTTTAAATCTCCCCGTAAACTTTGGAACAAGTTAACGAATATTTTATTAAAAGCAATCAGTAAGACTACTAGAATTATGAGAATAGTACTGGAAATTAAAACAAAAACAAATGGAGAATGTTTTTGGCACTTACCAAAATTGAGACGATGCATGCATCGTCTCTACAATAAAATTCCTTATAGAGTAGAACTATAGGGGATATATAATCCTTGCACAAAACTTTGTTTATTTTCTTCCGGTTTGTTTGGACTGCCGTTCGTAAAATCTTCTAGCAAGTTCCAAATCCTTCGGCGTATCAACCGACAGACTATCATACTCGGTGTAAACTATTTTCACTCTCATTCCGTTTTCCAGGAACCGAAGCTGTTCAAGTTTTTCTATTTGTTCGAGATCGGTCGGTTTGAGATTGGTAAATTTCAACAGCGCGTCGCGGCGGTAAACGTAAAGCCCAATGTGTTTATAAATTTCTGCCGACTGAATTTTTTCCAGATTAGATTTTGCGTCGCGAACAAACGGAATTGGCGAGCGCGAGAAGTATAGCGCAAAATTGTTGTAATCGAAAACAACTTTAACAACTGACGGCGATTTCATCTCCTCAACGTTTGCAATTCTTCTTGCAAGCGTTGAAACGGAAACTTTTTTATCGAACAGCAGCGGCTCAATTGCCTGATCAATCATCTTTCCTTTTATGAACGGCTCGTCGCCCTGTATGTTTACGATTATCGCCGCATCTTGAATCTGCTGTGCTACCAATGCGATTCTGTCTGAACCGCTTGTGCAGTTTTTGGGTGTCATGTAAACTTCTGCGCCGAAATCTTTGACGACCCGGTAAACTTTATCGTCGTCAACGGCAATTATAACTTTATCCAGCAGTTTGGATTTCTTGGCGCTCTGGTAAGTATGCTGTATCATCGGTTTGCCGCCGATATCAGCGAGCGGTTTTCCCATTAATCGTGATGACGCAAATCTAGCCGGTATAATTCCAACAATCATAGGCAAGTAGTTTAGTCTTGGTTGATAACTTTCGGAACTTTGAAAAATTCGTCCGTTCGATTAGGTGCGTTCTTAAGAGCTTCTTCCGTTGAAATTGACGGCTTCAATTTATCTTCGCGGAACACGTTTGCGTTTTCAACCGGATGCGATAAAGGTTCAACGTTTTCTGTGTTCAACTCGTTTAGCTTCTCAACGTATTTTAAAATGTCGTTCAACTGATGAGTATAGTTCTCCAATTCGGCGTCATTAAATTTCAATCTTGCCAGAGCGGCTATATATTCTACATCTTTTTTTGTCACTGCCATAATTTCATTTTGCCTTTATGGTGAATAGAAACCGGAACTGTTGTAAGTTCCCTGTATGTAAGATCCAACACCGGCGTAAGGATTATTCTTTATTCGAACCATCAGTTGATGGTTTTCGTTTCCGCGTTTTGGACTATTATAACTAAGTTGATAAAAACTGTTGGCGTAATTTAAAATAGCCGATTGAATATTTACAAATTGAGCGTCCATCTGTGAGACATCCGAGATAAGAAAGTAACCGGCGGTTCCGATAGCCATTAAAATATCCGGTTGAATCTCCGCCCCCAATCCAAGAGTGTAAACATACCTGTTGGAAACCGCATTCAGCGCTTCCGCCAGAGTGTGAGAACTTTGCGTATCGTGTCCATCTGAAATAATGATCATGGAACCTTGAACAATTTTGTTGGACGTGTATGTATCAGCCCAAAGCGATGAACCTTTAATTGCCGCACCGTAAAAATCAGTCGAAGAAACCCCAAGCTGGTATCTGTTTAGTGCCGCAAGAAGCGTGTCCTTGTTGTCGGTAAAATCACGAAGCATTTCAACTTTTTCAGAGAACTGGTAAACGGCAACTTCTTGGTTCGGCAAAATATTCTTAACAAAATTTGAAGCAGCAATTCTAATTTGGTTGATCTCAGCGTTAAGACTCGTGCTGTTGTCCAGCATCAGAACGGTTCTGATCTTGTATGGAACTTGTGTTCGTTTCTTGATGGATAATTTTGCTTCGGAAACAGATAACGGCGCACCATCTTCGTAAACATCAAAATAAGTTGAGTCAAGATTTGTTACGCCGCGATTGGTCATGTCAACGACTTGAAACATTGCGTTAACTGTATTCGGCAGTTTCGTCGAAAGAGAATCCAGATACATTACATATCCGCTTACGCTCGGATTTACACTCTGCGTGGTTGTAAACGACCAAACCGGTCCCGCTTTTTTAGTGCCGTCGGCGTAATTCGCAAAGACCTGCCAGTAGTAAGTTGTACCATAAGATAAGTTTGAGACGATGTAAGATTTTGTAACGTTGTTCAAGTTGATCAATCTCTGCGGAGGATTTTGCGTATCTAAGTAAACGTCGAACGAAACTGCACTATCGCACTGCCAGCTTAAACCCACGGCAAGCGGCAAATCGTTTGTACTATTACTTGGCTGAGGTGTGTTTGGAATTGTTTTATCAGTAACAACAGTTGGCTGAGTTGGGGCGGTTTTATTGAACGAACAGCCGGTAATTGCAAGAATCACAAGTAAACTCACTATACCAAGCCGCTTGTTAAGTTGCACCATCAACAGTTATTCTTTTGTTAGTTCAGTGCAAATATAACCATAAAAATCAATTTTGTAAGCGCACACCTTCGGCGCGGATATTTTTGATTCTGTTTTTTATTGAAGGATGGCTATAGAAGAACCATTCAACAAAAGGATGCGGTTCCCTATCGCCAAGATTTTGATCTGTTAGTTTCTCAAGCGTGTTTACAAACTCCTCCGGCTTCTTTGTTGAAACTACCGCATACTGATCGGCTTCATACTCAAACTTTCGAGAGATAAAATTTGACAGCGGCTTTTGAATCAATCCTATCAACGACGCCCAAATTGCCAAGACCGGAAAAGAAGCGATCTGCGTAATTCCATTGAAGCCGAACCATTTTAATGTGATGCTGTGAAGATGCGCCATCAAGAAAAAAATTAGAAAGCTCGAGAACGTTCCAATGAAAAGATTTTTGATGATGTGTTTCTTTTTGTAATGACCGAGTTCGTGCGCGATCACTGTTTCAATCTCGTCTTCGGAATAACCATCAAGCAATGTATCGCCGAGCAGAATGCGTTTTGTTTTACCAAGTCCGGTGAATGCCGCATTCGCTTTCTTCGTGTTCTTGCTCATGTTGAATTTGAAAACATTGCTCACCTTCAAATTAGCATTTGCAAAAAGTAAAACGATTTTCTCTTTGAGGGATTCGTTTTCTAACGGAGTTACTTTGTAAAACAACGGAAGAATTAATATCGGAACAATTTGAGCGAGCACTACTGAGAAGACAAACAAAATAGTTCCGAACGGAAGCCACCAAAGTATTCCGAATTCCCTTATCACAAAAAAGAATGCCGCAAGGATCGGGACGCCGATGACAATTCCGACTAATGCGCCTTTCGCTCCTTCCCATATCCACTTGCCAAATGTTTGGTTGGAAAGATTGTATTTGTGTTCCAAGAAGTAATCCGTGTAATAATTAAACGGGGAAAACAGAACGGCGGAAACTATACCAAGTATTATCACAAACGCGCCGAGAACCAAATAATCATTTTCAACAAATCTGCGGATAAGATTTTCCAGCTTGGCGCTGTAACCGAGCCACACAAAAAGTACGAGCAGAACAAACGAGATCACGGCTTCGGTAATGCCGATTGCTAATTTTATGTTGTTATATTTTTTCGCTTCTGATTTCATGACAATAAAAAACTGCTTCAAAAGTAATTTACAAAAGAATATCAGCGTAAATCCATTAAATCAGTTTGACCAGCGTTCTATTCTTAAAATAAGAAATTACTTTGAAGCAGTTTCAATTTATAATTTTTGACTGTTCAAAAAAATCATGTGCCGATAAAATTCATAACGTGAGTCACGTTTACTTTTTCGATCTTGCCGTTCAAGTACGGGCACTGGTCTTTCGAACCTTTTTGCATATTGTTGTGATAAGGGCATGCACTGCCGTTCAATTTCCCTTGATGTTCAGTATAAGG
>JAMCSN010000373.1 GCA_023381535.1 Bacteroidota bacterium | reverse complement strand
CAATGAGAATCTTATTTACATCCCATCTACTTTTATCTGGTTCATAAACAGTAATAATTATTGTTTGATCTTCTCCAATGTTCTCTGCAACAACTATATGTATCGGTCTCTTTTTAACAAATCCTAATATCAGTTTTGATGGGTAGGGCTGATCATGTTTGTATTCTTCAATCACTTTTCCCTCAATGAGAATCTTATTTACATCCCCATACGTTATTTTTCTTTCAAACATTCTTTCAACTGCATGGAGGCGGAATATTAACTTCATTTGTTCGTTCTCATTTCATGCAATAAAATTAATTAATAAACCGAAGATTTACAAAGTCGATAGAAATTGTAACGCAGAGACTCTCGCTGCGGAAGTCTCTGCATTTGAAATCAAAACTTCGGCGTTAAACCCATATTATAAAACATGAATGACCACAAGTCGGTGTAAAGCTCAATTGATTTAGAAGTACTTGTGCCTGCTCCATGTCCAACCTTTGTTTCGATTCGAATCAATGTTGGGTTCTTACCGCTGTTTTTTTCTTGCAGTGTTACCGCATACTTAAACGAGTGCGCCGGAAATACACGGTCATCGTGATCGGCAGTGGTTATCATTGTAGCCGGGTAGTCGGCGCCTTTCTTAATATTGTGAAGCGGAGAATATTTTATCAAATATTTAAATTGTTCCTGATTGTCACTCGATCCGTATTCCGGCACCCAAGCCCAACCGATTGTAAACTTATGATAACGAAGCATGTCCATTACGCCAACCATCGGGAAAGCTACTTTAAACAAATCCGGTCTTTGATTAATAACCGCGCCGATAAGCAACCCTCCGTTTGAACCGCCTTGTACGGCAAGTTTGTTGGGACTGGTATATTTATTTTTGATTAAGTACTCTGCAGCAGAAATAAAATCATCAAAAACATTTTGCTTTTTATTGAGCATTCCGGCTTTGTGCCAGACTTCACCGTATTCACTTCCTCCGCGCAGACATGCGGACGCATAGACAACTCCGTTTTCGAGAAGAGGAATCCTTGCAACGCTGAACGATGGAAGAATTGGAATATTGAATCCGCCGTACGCGTAAAGTAATGTCGGATTGTTGCCGTCGAGTTTCAAACCTTTCTTGTAAACGATGAACATCGGAACCTTTGTGCCGTCTTTGCTTTTGCAGAAGACTTCTTTTGTTTCGTATGAAGAAGGATCGAAGGAGACCGCGGATTTTCTGAACAGTTCGGATTTATTATTCTTTACGTCGTACTTGTAAATGGTAGGCGGATATGTGAACGATGTAAAAGTGTAGAACGTTTCGTTCTCGGTTTGCTTTCCGCCAAAACCCCCGACCGTACCGAGTGCGGGCAACTTGACATCGTACAAATATTTTCCGTTGGGCTGGTAAACCGAGACTTTGCTGTTGGCGTCTTTCAAGTATGTTACAATTAATTTCCCTCCAACGAAAGAAACCGATTGCATCACATATTTTGATTCCGGGATGATGGTTTTCCAATCTTTCTTACCCGGTTTTTTCGGATCGATCAAGACGAGTTTGTTGTTCGGCGCATCCAAATTTGTTGTTGCAAAAAATTTACCGTTGAAGTCATCAACAAATCCGTATTCGGCATCCGGCTTATCGATGAGTCTTACAATTGAGCCGCCGTCAGTAAGGTCTTGGTACCAAATCATATTTTTGGTTGAAGAACCTTCCCAGACAGAAACGACAAGAAATTTTTCGTCATCGGTTACACCGGCGCTGAAACCGCGTTTTGGATTTTCTTTGTCTTCTAAAATCAATCTATCGTCTGATTGCGGTGTGCCAAGTTTGTGGAAATACAGTTTCTGAAATTCATTTGTTTGTTTAAGTTCTTCACCGGGTTTCGGTTCATCGTAACGTGAGTAATAGAAACCCTCTTTATACCAGGCAGTGCCGGTAAACTTAGCCCATTTAATTACGTCATCGGTTATTTTTTTTGTTTGCACGTCCATAACATAAAATTCGCGCCAGTCGGACCCGCCTCGCGAAATTCCGTAAGCCAAATATTTGTTATCGTTTGAAATCGCCAATCCGCCGAGACTTACAGAGCCATCGCTAGATAATTTATTTGGATCGAGAAGGACTTCCGGTTTTGCATCCAAACCGCTCTGCATATAGATTA
The DNA here is from genome assembly GCA_023381535.1 of Bacteroidota bacterium. The sequence continues at coordinate 2,392 of JAMCSN010000373.1, read as the reverse complement.
CGTTCTGTTCCTGAAGACCATCATTTTTTGAGTAGATGTAATAGCTGCCGTGCTTAGATGGCGCGGAATATTTTTCATAATTCCATAGATCGGTTAATTTTTTTCTTAGTGCGTCTCGGAAAGGAATCTTGGAAAGGTATTCTTCCGTTACCTTGTTCTCAGCTTCAACCCAGTCCGCTGTTTCTTTGGAATTGGTATCTTCAAGCCAGCGGTAAGGATCAGCTACTTTTATTCCGTGGTAATCATCAACGTGATCAACTTTTTTCGCAACCGGATATTTTATTTTCTGCTCTTGCGCATGAACTGAAACAAATAGAATAACTGATAGAAGAATCGAACTGCATAATGTTCTCATTACATACTCCAAAATTAATTTTCATCTTTGAATTGCTCGAAAATAAAATGTCTCTCTTTGAAAACCAAGCATTGTTTTTTTTTGAAATACATCTCAATTCCGGATTAACAAATCATTAGTCGTTTAAGACGCATAAACGTTTGGTAAAACCGTGTGTATTGTGTTTCCGCTAATGCTCCTAATTCGATAGAATTCTAATCAATTAATAAAATTAGCGTATGAAAACTTGTGACAACGAAAATAGCGGTTTCCATTTTTATTGCTTCGCATACTCAAACCTATCTATTTTCCTTACGTTAATTTTCCATTATATGGAAGTTGTGTCGACGATTAGAAAAAAGTTATAACCAATTACCAGATAGATAAATCCAAATAACATTTTATTTTTTTCGTCGGCTCATCAATCTTAAAAAAATTCTTATAGAGGTTATTTATGAGCAGCAACAAAGCTTTTAATCCATTCGAGATGGCGCAAACGCAGTTCGATAAGGTAGCGGCAACACTCGATCTCGATGATGCAACACGTCAGATTTTAAGAAACCCATTGAGAGAATATCATTTCAGCATTCCCGTTAGAATGGACGATGGAACAACAAAAGTATTTAGAGGATTTAGAGTTCAGCATAACGACGCACGCGGACCTAGCAAAGGAGGAATTCGATTCCATCCTCAAGAAACAGTTGATACTGTAAGAGCCCTTGCAATGTGGATGACTTGGAAATGCGCAGTTGTAAACATTCCGTTGGGCGGCGGAAAGGGCGGCGTGATTTGCGATCCCCACCACTTGAGCATGAAAGAACAAGAACAAATTTGCAGAGGCTGGGTTCGTCAGATGGCAAAGAATGTAGGTCCGTTAAACGACGTTCCGGCGCCGGATGTTATGACAAACGCTCAGCACATGTTATGGATGCTCGATGAGTTTGAAGTAATTCACGGTTCAAAATTTCCCGGATTTATAACCGGTAAACCGGTTGGTATGGGCGGATCACTTGGAAGAACTGAAGCTACAGGTTACGGAGTTGTGTTCACGCTTCGTGAAGCATTGAAAGATCTCGGCATTCGTCTGCAAGATACTACCGCTGCAGTTCAAGGTTTCGGAAATGTTGCGCAGTACGCAATCGAGCTTTATCAGCAGCTTGGCGGAAAAGTTATCTGCGTTTCAAGCTGGGATGAAAACGATCACTGTTCATACACTTTCAGAAGAAAAAGCGGAATTGATTTACGCGAGCTTCTGAAGATTACCGATAAGTTCGGTGGTATCGAAAAAACCGAAGCGAAGAAACTTGGTTATGAAATTCTTGACGGTGATGCGTGGATCGAGCAGGAAGTTGACATACTTCTTCCGGCAGCGTTGGAAAATCAGATTCGTCAAGACAATGTGAATAAGATCAGTCAAAAAGTTAAAGTGATTGTTGAAGGCGCAAACGGTCCAACAACGCCGGAAGCAGACAAGGTTATTCAGGAAAAAGGAATTTTTGTTATTCCGGATTTCCTTGCAAATGCAGGCGGCGTTACGTGCAGTTACTTTGAACAAGTTCAGAGCAACATGAATTATTTCTGGGAAAAGGACGAAGTGCTCGGTAAACTGGATGTGAAGATGACCGCAGCGTTTCATGCAGTAAGCGACTTGGCTAAGAAAAGAAATCTCTATATGCGCGATGCCGCTTATGTAATTTCTGTTAGCAGAGTGGCGCAAGCTTGCAAAGATAGAGGTTGGGTGTAAATTAGTATTTAGATATTAGTATTGAGTCTTTAGACGAGCCGGGAATTGCTGCAATCGATTTCCGGCTTTTAATTCTGAGGCGGAAGCGAACCAGAATTAATTCCCTTCCTTTTAAAGCGAATAAAATATAATTTGTTTTCAGATACTTCTCAGCCTCGCCTCGCTGAGGATGCCAACCTCGAATAGACATTAAGTCTAAGCGGGCGAGTCGAAGCGGGTCACTGTGAGGAGATTCATTTGAACAGTTCATTTTCAAATAATGATATCTATCCGCGCTTTGATAGAAAGTTTCTTGAATCCGGCGAAGCGATAAC
>JAMCSN010000191.1 GCA_023381535.1 Bacteroidota bacterium | reverse complement strand
TCCATCAAGAATTGGTATAAGGTTTTGCTCGATAAAAATATTTTTGTTGGGAGAGCCGATCCCAACGCCGACCCATGTGGCTACAGAACGATATTAACAATGAAACTCGCAGAAATTTTTTATGAAAAGAAAGGTCTTGCTGAAAAACTGATAAATAAAAACCAAGAGTATATTCGTCCCAAAGAAGTTGATCTGCTTGCGCTTCTTGAAGCAGGTGAGCTTGATTATATCTTTCTTTACAGATCTGTTGCAGAACAGCACGGATTGAAATTTTTAACCTTGCCCGACAAAATCAATTTAAAGAAAGCCGAGTTCGAAGATTATTACAAGCAAGTTTCTGTTGAACTTAACGGCAAGAAACCGGGAGAAAAAATTTCACAAGTGGGTTCTTCAATGGTTTACGGAGTTACAATTCCTAAAAATTCTCCAAATCCAGATCTCGCAAAAAAATTCATTCATTACCTGATGGATAAAAACAAAGGGTTGAGAGTTATGAGAGAGATGGGGCAACCGATTGTGGTTCCGTCCGTTTGCGATACGTATGACAAACTTCCAAACGAGTTTAAAAAATATGCTTTGAAAAAGAAATAACCGATCAATGAATTCAATTTTTAAAAATAAATCATTACTCAATCTGGTCTTTACATTCCTCGGCGGAGTGTTATTGCTATTCATTATTGCGCCTTTGGCAGGAATGTATCTTAATACCTCGTTAGGTTCGATTTCCGAAACAATTAGTGATGCTGCCGTTAGAAACAGTGTTTGGCTTAGTTTGTGGACTTCGATGAGCGGGACAATTTTGTTCTCTTTTCTTGCCATTCCTCTTGCTTATCTTCTTGCGCGGAAAAATTTTCCTCTTAAAAGTTTGGTAAATGGGATCATTGATATTCCTATTATCATTCCCCACTCGGCTGCGGGAATTGCCGTATTGGGAATTCTCACGCGCGATAGTTTTCTTGGAAGAACCGGAGAATTATTCGGAATAAAATTTGTCGGTAATCCCGCAGGAATTATTTTAGCGATGGCATTCGTGAGCATTCCATTTTTGATCAATGCTTCAAGAGATGGATTTGCCGCTGTTCCGGAACGCCTTGAAAAAATTGCGCTCACTTTAGGTGCATCTCCAATCAGAGTTTTTTTTACAATATCGCTTCCGTTAGCTTGGCGTTCTATTTTATCGGGATTCATTTTAATGTGGGCACGTGGAATGAGCGAGTTCGGTGCAGTAATTATAATTGCTTACAATCCGCAAACCGCACCGGTTCTAATTTTCGAACGTTTTACTTCGTATGGATTAAAATATTCTATTCCGGCTGCCGTTCTATTTGTTTCGGTTTGTTTAATAATTTTTGTCGCTCTCAGATTGATCAAAAAGAAAAGCTAAATGATCTCAGTCGAAAATATATCGTTACAAGCAGGCAATTTTGAATTGAAGAATATCAGCTTCAATGTTGGAAAAGGCGATTACTTTGTCATACTCGGAATTTCTGGTGTAGGTAAAAGTTTGCTGCTGGAATCGATAGCGGGCTTAATTAGAACTAAGAGCGGCAAAATTATTCTTCGCGGAAAAGAAATTACAGAAGAAAAAATTCAGAAGAGAAATATCAGCATTGTTTATCAAGATGCGGAACTCTTTCCGCACATGTCGGTTTATGAAAACATTGCGTATCCTTTGAAAAGTAAAAAGGAAAAAAGAATAAGGGAGAAAGTTTTAGAAGCGGCAGAGCAAGTTGGAATTGCAGATAAACTGAATAGGAGCCCGGAAACTTTATCCGGTGGTGAATCTCAACGGGTGGCGCTGGCAAGAAGTCTTGCCGCAGACAACAACATATTTCTACTCGATGAACCGCTATCATCACTCGATTCAAAATCTAAAAGTGGGTTGCGTGCACTGTTAAGGAAACTTAATCGGAATGGAATTACTATCATTCACGTTACTCATGATTATGAAGAAGCAATTTCGCTCGCTAACAAAATCGGAATTATGGAAAACGGAAAACTTGTTCAGATAGCTTCACCTGCTGAGATTTTCAAACATCCGAAATCTGAATTCGTTGCTCGATTTACAGGTGTTAAAAATTTCTTCCGGGGCGAATTAAAAATAATTCAAGGGAGCGATTTAAAAGAATTTTCCTCGAACGGATTAAAAATATTTTGTTTGACTGATATTGAAGATGGCGAATCCTTCTTAATGATTCAGCCGGATGAAATAAGTATTTCTACTCAAGTTGAAACCGGAAGCACCCGTAATCATTTCAAAGGGGAGATAACTGATATTGCACCTGCAAAACTTGGATTAGAAATTTACGTGGATATTGGATGCGAAATGGTTGTTCAGATCTCTTCCGATGCAAGGAAATCCTTGGAACTGGAAATCGGAAAAAAAGTGTGGATAAATTTCAAAGCTTCATCCTGCAAGATTTACAACTAAGGAAAATTAAAAGATGATAAAATTTGAGAAAGCAATAGAGATAATAAAAACAAACCGGTTAATGCTTGATTCAGAAAATGTTGATTTAAAAGAAAGCCTGAATCGAATCTTAAGAGAAAATATTGTCTCCGATATAGATATGCCCCCCTTCAATAAGTCGGCAATGGATGGTTACGCTTGCCGGAGAGAAGATATTGCAAACCAACTTGACGTGGTTGAAATAATTCAGGCGGGATACGAACCACTAAAAATGATCGGAAAGAACGAGTGTTCAAAAATTATGACCGGGGCGATGATGCCCGATGGCGCCGATTGTGTTATTATGATTGAGGAAGTGGAAGAACTTTCCAAATCAAAAATAAAATTCAAAGGTGAAAAAACTTCCAACAATATTTGTCTTTTAGGCGAAGACGTTGTTGTTGGACAAAAACTTCTCTCCGCCGGGATGAGAATTACAGCTAAAGAAATTGCATCGCTCGCTCTGTGCGGTCATGTAAATCCATTGGTGAGTAAGAAACCGAAAATCGGAATCATAGCAACGGGTGATGAAATTGTTGAACCATATTTAACACCGAAAAAATCTCAAATCAGGAATACAAACTCATACCAGTTAATAGCCCAATGTTTTCAATTCGGATGTGAGCCAACTTATTATGGAATCGCACTCGACACGGAAGATGCTATCGGACAAACAATCATAAAAGCGAAAGAGGAGAATGATCTGATCATTATTACCGGCGGAGTTTCGATGGGAGATTTTGATCTGGTCCCGTCCGTTCTAATTAAAAATGGTTTTGAAATTCTGTTCGATCAGGTTGCGATTCAACCGGGCAAACCGACTGTGTTCGGCAGATGTGAAAACAAATTTGTTTTCGGAATGCCGGGCAATCCCGTTTCTTCATTCATCTGTTTTGAAATCTTTGTTAAAGAATTTCTTTCCGGATTGATGGGATTGAAGGATTATACAAAAATTTTCAAGATGCAGTTGGCAAAAGAGATTAAACGGAAAAAAAATAAACGACTCGCATGGGTTCCCGTCAAGATAAATTCCGAAGGCAAAGCCGAGTCGGTTGAGTATCACGGTTCTGCGCATATTAATGCTCTCGTATTTGCTGATGGTATTACTTCGATACCAATCGGTGTCAATGAGATTAAGGAAGGCAGCGTTGTTGATGTTAGACAAATTTAACCGACAGATAAATTATCTCCGCATCAGCGTTACGGATCGCTGTAACTTACGATGTATTTACTGTATGCCGGAAGAAGGGATCAAACTTATTGATCACAGTGAAATTCTTTCGTTCGAAGAGATAACTGAGTTCACTAAGTGTGCAGTTGAAATGGGAATTACCAAAGTTCGTTTAACCGGCGGCGAACCGCTCGCACGGGTGTTCGCGCTCCTGTATATGAGTGTCTGGCGGCAGTGACACATTACATCCTCCCGTCGCTGTCAATTGCTGCCGTATTACGGAACAATCGCCCTGCCTGGGCCATATTCGTCGGAGAGCCCGTTCTGTTACATGACAAATGACATCAGCGCCAGTGAAACCTGATGTGCAATCGTCAGTAGCGGCTTGGCAGTTCTGAAGGTAATCGCAGGAGACTTCGTGGCGATTGCTATGACAGCGCGCTACACCCTTGGGGTTAGTTACATGCCGTGACGACAAAGGTTCGCCGGTTACAGCAAGACGATGAGCGGTACGCCAATCTGGGATGAGAGATGATGGTATGACGACTCAGGAGCCCCTTGACCCGAATGATGGTACACAGAGCAGTGAAGCCGCCTCTGCGCTGCAGAAACTGGTGTATCAACTGGAAAACAGCGTGCCGCCTCAACTCGTTCTGTCGTCGGTATGCAAGACGCTGGTTCGCGAGCTTCATGCCGCGCAAGCCGGCATCTCACTGCGGCGACTGGACAGCGACGATTTCGACGTCATCACGCAGTACCGCGCCGACGAAGGCGGTGCCCCCGCCCCTCTGCACCAGAAACCGCCGCTGCGTTATCCCATCACCTTTCGCGGCGAGACCATCGGCCAACTGGAAGTGTGGCCGGCAACGCCTCCCGCCGCCATCACGTCTGATGTGAATGTTCTGCTTGGTGAAATTGCCCATCGCACCGGCAGCCCCGCCCATGTCG
>JAMCSN010000167.1 GCA_023381535.1 Bacteroidota bacterium | reverse complement strand
TTTCAGCCATCCGATTTCTTAACAACCTCTTAACACCAACATTGTTATATTTGCAGCCAACTCAAATAAAACGTTAGGTTTTCTATGAAGAAACTCTCATTTCTTTTTCTTTGCATTTTTTATTTAGGTATTGGATTCGCATCACCAAAACCATATGTAATATTGATTTCCTTCGATGCTTTCCGGTGGGATTATTTAAACAGAAACATAACGCCGAATCTGGAGAAAGTACGGGAGGACGGTGTATCGGCGCTTTCATTACGTCCAGCGTTTCCATCCAAGACTTTTCCAAATCATTTGTCAATCATTACCGGCATGTATCCTTCACACCACGGAATAATTGCAAACAATTTCTACGATCCGTTCAAGAAACAACTCTACCGTATGCAGGATACAAATACCTCCCGCAATGAAAGATGGTATTTGGGCGAAGCATTTTGGGAAACCGCGGAACGGCAAGGCATTACAACTGCAAGTTATTTCTGGCCGGGCTCAGAACTTACCGACATTTATAGAAGACCGACTTACAGAGAATTTTTTGATTATTCCCGACCGGACGAAACCAGGTTACATGGAGTAATAGATTGGCTGAAACTGCCGGAGGATAAGAGACCGCACTTTATAACTCTTTACTTTCAAGATACGGATACGGAAGGACACGAGTACGGCCCAAACTCTCCGGAAGTAAATGAAGCTATCAAGAAACTCGATTCAATCACCGGTTTGCTTTTCAAAAAACTAGATGAAATAAAAATGAAAGACAGCGTGAATGTAATTTTTGTTTCAGATCATGGCATGACAAACATTTCGCACCAGAAAGAAATTAATATCGAAAAAATTATTGGAACGGGGAAAGCAACGCTTGGAGATTTTGGTCCTACTATGATGGTCTTTCCTAAAAAGGAAAACTCTCAAGAGGTTTATGATTTGCTCAAGCAAAATGAAAATCACTACAAGGTTTATTTGCGCAACGAGATTCCAACTTATTTTCATTATAGCGACAATCCTTTCATCTCTCCGATTGTTCTTATTGCCGACCTCGGATGGTCTCTTGTTACAAATAAAAAGTTTGAAAGGAAGGAAGAAGGAAATCACGGTTACGACAACAACCAGCTTGATATGCATGGAATATTTTTAGCGATAGGTCCGAACTTCAAAACAAATTATCACACCGGCACTTTATGGAATATTGATATCTATCCGCTGCTGTGTGAAATATTTAACATTGTTCCCCGCTCCAATATTGACGGCAAGCTTGAAAGGATAGAATTTCTGTTGAAGGGGCACTAATTATTCTAGCGTACGAAAAATATAATTTTTCTTATTAGCGATCCAGAGAGGTTTTAGACTTGTCTAACGAGTTAGAAAGGGGAACAATTTTGTTCCCTTTCTTTTTGAGACGTTCTATTTCACCAAAGATTTTTTGGAAGTCTTCGAACTTGAGAATAAATACTTTCTGCCGCGTTCCCGTGCTGTCATTACAATAAGACCTGAACTTTGAAACAAGCACCGAATCCTCTTTTGTCTCTAGATTAATAAATTCTGATTTGGGATGAAGGATTATTCCCTGCCGTTTGAATTCATCGCGGACAAATCCATAAATGGGCGATCTAAAAACTTTCGATCTTTCGTCAACAACATAAAGTTTCGCTTCCTTGAAATCCGAAATAATATTTCCGATAGAGCCGCGCAGAATCTGTTTTTGAAATCCGGGGTTTAGTTTCAATTCGGAATCTTTAATATCATCGTTGAGATAAACCGCGTATTCTTTCAAATAATTTTTCAGCGTATCAATTTTTGTTTGAACATCCAACCCTGGAGTAACTAAAGCCGCGGCTGGAAAATAAACGCTAAGAAATTTTTTGTAATTAGCATCGCTGAGATCAAGCGCGTCGCTTATAATGAATGATAATTCATTTCGCTTGCGAATACTTTCTTTATCAGGTATAAGCGTTGCTTTCAATTTGAGAATTTCATTCGTGTAAATTCTAATTTCTGTTGTGCCGAAGATTTTTTTCTCTTCTGAAACAAATGCCGTGATATCTTTCTCAATAACCTTGTTTATATCTTTGATTATAAGCGGTACCGGCACATCGGTAGGTAGTTTAACAAAATACTGAACACGAATAGAATCTTCTTCCGCCGATTTGATTTTCTTGGTAGATATCCAATCTTTTTCGATTCCGTAATCATCCAGCACTTTGAAGAAAACATTTTCGATTTGATGAACTGACCGCTCGTTAACCGGTTCTCTTTTAGGCGGCTTCTTTTTGTAAATAAGTGCAACATTAACAATCAAGAGCACGACTGCTGCGGCAATCAAAAATTTGATGATTTTAGTTTTCAGATTAGTCACAATACTTGGCAGAGCAAAAAAAATGATTTGTTATGAGTTCTTAAAATTTGGTTTTCTTTTTTCAAGGAAAGCCAACGTTCCTTCTTTGAAATCTTCCGTACCGCAACAAATTGAGAACAAACTGGATTCAAGATTCTGACCTTCAGCATCCGGCAAATCATCACAGCTGACAATTGAACGAAGAGCCATGCGGATCGCAACTTGTCCCTTCGAAGAAATTTTTTCTGCAAGCTCGGTAGCTTTTTCCATCAACTCTTCTGCTGCATAAACCTTGCCTACCAACCCGATTCTGAAAGCTTCATTTGTGTCAATCAGATCGCCGGTTAAAATCAGTTCTGCGGAAATACCTGAATTAATCAATCGTGTTAAACGCTGGGTGCCGCCGTAACCGGGAATAATTCCAAGGTTAACTTCCGGCTGACCAAATTTTGCGTGTTTGGATGCCATGCGGATATGACAAGTTAATGCAAGTTCGCAGCCTCCGCCGAGTGCATAACCGTTTACAGCAGCTATTACCGGCTTGCCGAGTTTCTCAATCAAGTTGAAAACTTGCTGACCTTTTTCTGCAAAGGTTTTTCCGGCAACAACATCAAGGTTGTGCAATTCGGAAATATCGGCTCCGGCTACAAATGCTTTTTCACCTTTACCGGTGATAACAACCACATTTATCGCCCCATCCTTTTTGATTGAATTGAAACACTGTTCAAGCTCATCGAGAGTCGCATCGTTCAGGGCATTCAGTTTGTCCGGTCTGTTGATAGTTACAAAAGCAATTTTGTTTCGGACTTCAAATAAAATGTTCGCGAATTTCATTTCATCCTCTTTAGATTTTTACAAAGATTGGAATATTAACCCGTAGATCGAACGAAATATATTGATAAGAAGGCAAATAATTGTAGTAAGTAATTACATCGAGGAGAAACATTGAAAACCCGGCACCGACATGAAAACCGAATTTGCCGAAGTCTTCTATATAGTCTTGTTTTCCAGTGCCCAATTTAAACTCATGAAGATTTTCTATGTAACCGAAGTGCGCGCCAACATCTACAATCGGCATAAGCAAAACAATATTCTCCAACAACGCTGGAAAATAATATCTTACTCCGGGTGAAATAGTTAGCATGTTGCACGAATACGACGAATAATCCGTTCTTCTGTAAAAGTCCAAACTTCCCGGATAATGTTGATAGCCAACGGTTGTGTAGAGAAATACAGGAAGAAATTTATTGTCGGTATAAGAAATTGTTACATCGAATCCGGAGCCGATATTTCTGCTGTCTGCAAAATTTGCAATTGGAAACCGGGGTCCTACTCCAACAGACATAAACAAACCTTTGGCTTCGCCGAATTTAAATTGTGCTAGAAGCGGTGTGCTGAGAAACACGATCAACAAAAAAGTTCTTTTCATTTATGCCAGGTTTTATTTTCCCAATAGTTGCGTTCCGATTCCATATTTGAAAACCAGTTCGCCGCCATAAACACCGGTAATATAAATTAGATAGCAGCCGAGCATCCCCAGTGGTATAAAAACATATTTTAGATTACCGTCAAATTTTTTCTTCAACACGAGATAAGTTCTGAGAACCAGCACTGCAAAGAAATACCAAAGTGTAAACGTTGCAAATTCCTCATGCAAATCAATCGATGAACCGTAGCTGCTGTAATTATTTTTCAATATCTGTTTCGCCAAATCTTGCGCCTGATTACCGGTAAGTACTGCGCCCAACGCCATTACGACGCCGGCAGCAAGTACAATGTATGCCGCTTTTGAAAGATATTCTTTACTTAAAACTATTCCGAATGTCTCGAAAAAAAAATAGAGAATAAAAAGAGCGATGGGAAAATGAACAAGTCTTGGATGAAGCCCGGCTAAAAATTCCATTGTTTTCTTTCGAGTTTTTATTCCGATAGTTGAAAGTAAATTAGACCAGCATGTTAATTCAAATATATCATAATGAACTTAGAATTCAAACAACCACTTGCACGATGATTGCAAGAGCGCATAGTCAATTAAAATTTCTTATCCGCACAGAACACTGCCGCCGTTCACGTTTAAGATTTCACCGTTGATGTGACGCGCGAGATCGGAAGCGAGAAACAAAGTTGGTCCGGCAACATCTTCCGCACTCGCAATTCTTCCGACAGGTATTCCTTTTCTAATACTTTCTCTGTATTCCGCATCTGCAAAAACTTCGTCGTTCATTTCGGTATCAACCCAGCC
>JAMCSN010000074.1 GCA_023381535.1 Bacteroidota bacterium | reverse complement strand
TTGAAGTTCTTTTAAATTCATGCCGATTTATTTTTTTCGAAAAAAAACTACCATCTGTATTCAATGCCAGCTAGAATATCAAACGGCTTTTCTTGGTATTGCCTCCAGGCAAAGTTACTTCTATTTAAAATGTTTTGAAAGTCCGCTGTGATCTTGAACCCCTTCAGCAATTCGTATGAAAAAGAAAGCGATAAATCATTATAGTCTTGAAGTTTGTCCGTGTTGGCAAGGTCGGTATAAGCATTGAGCGCCAACTTGTATTTGGCTTTAATTCCAAGTCCGAAATCAAAATCGTATCCGTACTCAAGGGTTGAAATTGCTTCCGGCTGATAAGGAATTTTGTTGCCCGATTGATCTTTGGCATCTTGAATTGTAAGATCACCCATAAAGTAGCCGTAAATGCCGGTGTAATAATACATATTCAGTTTTCCGAAAAATATTTTGGCTTCGGGCAAAAATCTCAAATCAAATTTTCCGGGATTAACAACGTCGCTGAAATAACTAAAATTTTCCGTCTGGCTGTATCCGCCGGAAAGCGTGATTGTCATGTATTTATCGTTTTCGTACTTCAGCATACCAACAAAATTATGTTTCACCTTTTCGAATGCGTTATCATTAGCGCCAAGGTTGTAATACAAATTTCTTCCGATCAGATCCCGTACAGAATAGAAGTTGGTGTGCGGCTTATATTCTGCATCAAAAGAAAAATTCTTATCGATCTGGTATTGCACAGCCGCGAACGTGGCAAAGAAGTTATTGCTTCCAACAGCGGAATAATTCACACCGGCAGAAAATAAAAGCGAATTCATCGGGACAAATTTTATGCTGCCTTCAACAGAATAATAATTGTAATTGCTCGTCGAGCTTAAATTTCCTTGAAGCGTTTGCCGTTTGTAAGTTCCGTTGAAACCAAGTTTGAATCCGTTCATCTTAATATCAAAAAGCGCATAAGGATTTATGACCGATTCACGGAATCCGTTTTCGTTCAACGACAGCACGTTTATATTAACGCCTGCGCCGTAATTAACCCACCGGTTCAATGAACTCGAAATTGAAAACTGTCCAATACCCTTATTCGATTCGCGCAGTAAATCCGGTGTAGGCGACGCGAAGAACTTGTATGAATCGCGTGAGTACTGTGCAAATATTTTAATAGCCGTTCCGGGAAGAAATTCCGATTTAGTTGAAATGAAAAAGTTGTGAGTCATCGAAAGACCTGAAGTATTGAAACCGGAGTTGCTAAGGTAGTCTTTAATGTTAGAACCCCATACCCGCGCGTTGAACAAATAGTTATTGAGCGATTTCGTCATGCTGAGTTCGCCGGTTGGAAAAGTATATCTGCCGAGCTGAATCTTCAGACTTCCGTTATAATAGTCATCGAACGTTTTGATATCCGGCTTAAAAGAAACCGTCTGTGACGAAATCATAAGCGGCAGTTCGTCCGGAGTGAATTGAGGCGTGAAAAAATCTTTCGAAAGCGTCGGTATCAATTCCGGTTTTCCCTTGTGAGCAATTGGAACGTTCACGCTTTGTCTTCCGGTTATCACAAAATCCGGTAGTTCTATTCCCTGCTGATCGTTCTGAGCGACAGAAATACCGGCAGAAATCAGCAGCAGAAAAATTGTTATTCGCTTCATAGTTGTCTTAGTTTTTTTCTAGCTTCTTGTGCAAAATCACCCGTCGGATGTTTACTTAACACAGCGCGATACATATCCCTCGCTTGGTTTTTATCTTTCATCTTAACGTAACAGTCGCCGAGTTTCAATAATGATTTCGTGTACCATTCGTCAAACGATGAATACACTGACCGAACGCGCACTAACGCGGTAATCGCATCTGTAATTTTATTTTGATTGAACAGAACCACACCGCTGTAATACTGAGCTTGCGCGCCGATATCGTCCGGTCGTCTTTCGGCAACATCATTAAAATACTGCGCCGCTTTATCAAGATTGTTTCTTTGCATCTCGATCAAGCCCAATTCAATTTTTGCCTTCTCTGAAAAAACATTTCCCTCAGAATAATTTACAATCTGTTCAAAGGTGGAATACGCGTCATCCGGCTTATTGTTTTTCTCTTGACTTGTACCTTCGAGATAAAGAAGTTCCGGCAGCCGGTTCGAATTTGGCATTCCCGCAATGGTCGTTTGCAAAAGTTTTATCGCGCTATCAAATTGATTTCTTGCTGAGTAGATACGAACGAGCTCAACAACCGCAGAAATTCCGATGTCGGATTTCTGTGAGCGCTGTATAACAATCTGAAAATTTCTCAACGCTTCGTCATCGTTCTTCATATTCGACGCACTTTTGCCGATCCAGTAATATGCGCTCGGCACATATTTGCTGTTCGGATACTTCGAAATGAAATCCTGGTATGCATTTATCGCAAGATTATATTTCTGAATGCTGTAGTAAAGATCACCTTTCTTAAAGAATATTTGGTCGTCGTATGACGATGAAGGATGTTCTGCAATATACTGATCGATGTAATCAATGGCTTTATCCGGCTGGTTTTGTGCAACGTAGCAGTATTGAATTCCGTTGACTGCATCAAAAACATATTGTGAATTCGGGAACTGACGAACCACACCGGAATAATATGCGATTGACGAATCGTACTGCGCTAAATTAAAATAAGCATCGCCGATTGAGTAGTGAACCATCGGTCGAAGCGCAGAACGCGGATAGCGGGTTAACAAATTTTTGTAATTGGAAATTGCCTCGGCAAAATTATTCTGTTGGAAAAATATCCAGCCGATAACGTACTGCGATTGATCCGCATATCTCGAACGAGGAAATTTTTTCTGTAATTCTTCAAATGCCTTAACCGCTTCGGCGGGTTTATCTGCTTTGTATAAAGACTGTGCATACTGATAATATGCGTGATCGTTTTCAAGAGAAACTCTCGCACGTGAAAAGATTTCCCGGTAAAGTGCGCTGGCTTTATCAAACTTCTTGGTTCCGAAATAACTGTCGGCTAATCTCAGTTTTGCATCGGGCGCATTCGGATCGTTCTTATACTTCGAAACAAACTCGTTGAAATAAAAAATGGCATTCGGAAAATCTTTCAAATTGAAATTCGTGTAAGCTTTCCCCAGAATCATTTCTTTTCGCAGTTCATCCGAAGAAGGCGCAACGGCGCTGTACGATTTAAGCGCTTCGGAATATTTGCCTTGAGCGAAGTAGCATTCGGCTAAATAGAAATTCACTTTGTCGCTTTCAAATTCCTTGTCGCGTGATTTCAATTTTTCAAGGTTTGAAATTGCATGTTCATAATTATCGGAATAGAATTCAACGACCGCCAGTCCAAGCCGCGCTCTATTATTAAGATCACGCTGATCGTCGGTAAGTTTAAGCGCTTCGTTAAAATAATTTTTAGCATTGTCGTAATCTTTTTTGTTGAGACGCATTTCTCCGAGCAAAGTATAAGCTTTTCCGCGCGTTGCTTTATCACTAGAAATTGTTGCGTTCATCAAAGCTTTTTCAGCATCCGCCGGATCGCTTTGTTTATACATAACCGAACCCATTCCTAACTGCGCACGCGACGCGAGAGGACTGCTGGGATATTTCGCAACAAACTCCGAAAAAATTTCGTTCGCCGCTTTGCTGTCGCCCAAATATCTTTTGCATTCGCCGCTCCAGTATAAAGAAACAACTTTCAATGAGTCGCTCGTCGAATCGGCAAGCATCTTAAACTTTTTATACGCGGCGTTGTAATCATTAAGCTGGAAATCAATCCACGCCAAATTGTAGTTAATTCTATTCTTGTAATTCTCACCTTGGACTTGAGGCAAAAGTTCGTTGTAAACTCTTGCGGCATCCGAATATTCTTGAAGCCGGATAAAAGAATTGGCAAGAAAAACTTTTGCTTCAAACAATCTTTCTTCAGGCAATTTTCTAATTAGCGGATCGCTCAACTCTAGGATTGCATTATCATATTGTTTCAAATTAAAATAGCATACGCCGATTCGCATCTGCGATTCCGGCGCCAATGGACTGTCTTTGTAGTATGCCAGAAGTTCATCGTAATACGTTACGGCGCTTGTGTAGTTGGCAGTTTTTTCGTAAAGCTGTGCCAAAGAATAGTAGGTGTTAACCAAATATTTGTTCGTTTCTTTCTGCCCGATAGCGCTTTTAAAATTTTCTTCCGCATCCAGAAATTTATTTTCCGCAAAGTAAGCTTCGCCCATCCAGTAATAAGCAGATCCGGCAAATTGACTGTTCGGATATTCGGCAAAAAGAATTTGTAAACGGTCGCGGCATCTCCGGTAATCCGTCTTTGTATAATAGATGGTGCCGAGTTTGTATAATGCGTATTCTCTGAGATTGGAAAATCTGAACTTGTCTATGAAAGATTCAAACGCTTCTGCCGCACCGTCAAGCTGATTCAAGTTCAACAAGCAGTCCGCTTCATAATACTTTGCCATAGCAAGTTTTTCTTCGGTCAGGTTGTCTTTCGAAACAATATTTTTAAACATCAGGTAAGCCGTACCGAAATCGGAATTTTTATAAGCGTTGAATGCTTGAGCCATACGGTCGGATGAAATTTGAGCAAGCATCGCAACTTGAAAACTCAACAAAA
>JAMCSN010000158.1 GCA_023381535.1 Bacteroidota bacterium | reverse complement strand
GAGAACGAAAAACTTTTTCTCAACACTTTATTCAAAGCACACAAAAACGATCCCGCCGGCGTGAAGGGCGCGCTGATTGCTTTGGTAAGCAGAACCGATACAACACCGTTTCTTCCCCACATAAAAATCCCGACTTTGGTTCTGAGCGGCTCATTTGATAAAATTAGTCCGCCACCTTTAATGAGAACTCTTTCGGAAAAAATTCCACACTCTGAATTTGCGGTCATTCCTCAATCAGGACACATGTCGGTTTTAGAAAACCCGGGATGTGTTAACGATTTAATTATCAGTTTCTTGGAACGAAGATTTTGATATGATCGCCGACTGATTGAGCCAGCCCGTAAAAATCATTTCGGTTTTGTAATAACGCTGTCGATGTTTTCGAAATGAGGCGAAGGAGAATTTTTTTCCTTTGTCTTTACCTTTGCTTTTACAGTATCACCCTTTAGCTCTTTTGGTTTGTCGGTGGTCTTTTGCGGCTTAGCTTTCGCAAACATACTATCAAGACTTCTAAGCTCTTGTTCAGGATTTACGCTTTGAGGAACCGCTTTCTTCTTAGATGTTTCAGCAGACTTACCTTTTGCCGGAAGAGGATTGCTGAGAGCAATTACACTATCAACATTTCTAAAGTTGGGCGAGTACTTGCCAGCCTGTGACCCGCCTTGAGATGCTTTAGCTCCGCTTATTTGTGCAGATTTTTTATCGGCGGGAGATTGTTTAGATAAAAGTATTACACTATCAACACTTTTGAAATGACCCGCGGTTTCATCTTTTTGCGGTTCAATCTGCTTTTTAATTTCCGAACCGATTTCTTTTGCTTTGTTTTCCACAGCGGTTGTGCTGATGTTCGTCGGCAATAAATATGTATCCATAAATCCGAATGCGCCGGTTACAAAAGCAACGGTTAGGAGAGCGGAACAAAAAATGGGAATGAAATAACCGAGCAGAAATCTTACGCTTCGCCCGCCGCCTTTCCGATCAACTATTTTCGACTCCGGATCATTTGTATGAATTTGCTTGACCAGGTACCCGACTCTTCTTGCAGCGGTTACAACTATGTATGATAGAACCCAGCAGATTACCAATCCGGCAAAAAGCAGCGACAAGAAAAATATTTTTTTCTGCGAGTTCAACGCACTAACGATTACTACGGCAAATACAACTAAGAATAGAACTAACCTTTGATTAAGAACGGTCTCCGCGCCGATACGGTCGCGATTTAATCTCTCGATTAAATCCGAATCATCGGACATGTTTCGTCTAAACCTTTTCATGGTGTGCCTCACTCAAAATTGATAAAACTCAACCGAGTGCTTAACAAATTTACCATTTGCGTAATCAAACTTCGCGGAAAAAAATTTGTCTTGAAAGAGCCACGGAATAAAAATTTTGTCGCCTTCCCATAAATTCAAACCAAGAAGTTTCTCGTTGGGAATCCATTCCAACGTTCCTTCGTGAGAATTTATAAGTTTGCCTTTGAACTTTCGCGCAACGTAAAGAAAAACGTACCAGTCTTTCTTCCCGTCGAACATTGGAAATGTTATGAAACCACGCAGCGACGGATTCTTAATCAGCAAACCGCTCTCTTCCTTAATCTCACGGATGACGCATTCTTCCGGCGTCTCGCCCTGCTCAAATTTTCCGCCGAGTCCGTTCCATTTTCCTTCGTGAACGTCGTTCTTCTTTTTGTTGCGGAACAACATCAGAGTCTTATCATCTTTCATCACGTAACAAAGAGTGGCGAGCTGCATATTACTTCGGCTGGTTGATTGAATTTGCTAACGAGGTGGAAATATCGTCGAGTTCATCTAAAAACCATTTTACTTTTTCGGCACGCGCACGTTTGCTGTCACGCAGCAGCGCAAGCCACAATTTCGATTCATTCGCAAATTTCAATGAAGAGATTGTATAGTTTGCTAAATCTTTTTTGGTCGAGGCAGCCGTTGCTTCGATGTAATTGCTTATCACGCTTGTTCCGCTGCCGAAAAGTTCATCGCTGATACGCTGCGTCACGTTGTCTTTCGGAAGCGAATCGATGAACTCAATCAGCTTCAAAGTGAAAAAGTAAATCCGTTTTCTGAATTCGCTTCGCGCTTTGGTAGTTTCAAGCTGTGTGTTGCTGCTCATTTTTCATTCCGAAGTAAAAATCTTTTAAAAGATAATTTTTAACGTAATCCGTCACGCCGTCACGGACATTCATTATCGGTTTGGTGTAGCCGGCGTTTTTCAATTTGTTCAATCGCGCTTCTGTAAAGTACTGGTACTTTTCACGAATGTCTTCCGGCATGTCGATGAATTCTATGTTAACCGGTTTGCCAACCGCATCGAAGAGAGCCGTGACCAAATCAATCCAAGTTTGCGCGCGACCGGTTCCAACATTATAAATTCCGTTTTTGTCCTGATGTTCGAGGAAAAACAAACTCATATCAACGGCATCTTTCACATAAATAAAGTCGCGTTTCTGTTCGCCGTCTTTGTAATCTGGGTGATAAGATTTGAAAAGTCGAACCTTTCCGGTATCGCGGACTTGCTCGAACGCTTTGTGCACAACGCTGCGCATATCCCCCTTATGATATTCGTTCGGGCCGTAAACGTTAAAATATTTCAGTCCGGCAACATGATTCATCAATCCGTTTCTTTTAATCCATGAATCGAACAAATGTTTTGAGTAACCGTACATGTTAAGCGGACGCAAATTTTCCATTTTGTTTTCGTCGTCTTCGTAACCTGTAGAACCGTCGCCGTATGTAGCGGCAGACGAAGCATAAACAAAGCGGACTCCTTTTTCCAAACTGTACTTTGCCAGTTCTTGCGAGTAATGAAAATTATTATCCATCAGGTAATCGGCATCTTTTTCAGTTGTTGAAGAACATGCGCCGAGGTGAATGATAGCGGTAATTTTAAATTGAATCTGCCGTTGAAGAATCAATCCCATAAAATCATCTTTGTGATAAAAATCTTCGAAGCGAAGTCCGTTCAAGTTTTTCCATTTCTCATCCTTACCAAGCTCATCAACAATGATGATTTTATCTTCCCCCATTTTGTTCAGCTTCCATACAATTGCGCTGCCGATAAACCCCGCACCGCCGGTTACAACAATCATTTTTTCACCAACCCTAAATTTTAATTCGATGTCAATTTAAGTATATTCGCTTATAACTACAAAGCACGGTTATTGTTCGAAAACAAATTCAGTCGAGGTAAAAATGTCAATTGATCTTTTTCCGGAATTTATAAGAAACAATTACGAAATCCTTGAGTGGAAACATGCACAACAATTCTCCATGGTGATTTTCCAAGAGAGTGGAAGGAAATAATTTCTGTATTAACTGAGTTTAGAGCTAATAAAAGTTGGGTTACTGTAGGCGGCGGTAGAAAGTCGAAGGTTGCAGAATGGCTTGATAGCAAATTGACCACAAAAGGATGGGTGGAGAAATCTTTTGATACTAAAATGGTTGTTGATGGCGTGGAAAATCTTTCGCCAACTCATAAAGTTGACTGCTATAAAAACAAAATTGCACTTGAAATCGAATGGAATAATAAAGATCCATTCTTTGATAGAGACTTAAATAATTTCCGTCTGCTTTTTGATCTGCGAGCTATTAGTGTTGGCATAATTATTACCCGTTGCGATGAGTTGCAAGAAATATTTGATGAACTTGGACGAGGAGATTCGTATGGTGCTTCAACCACTCACATTAGCAAGCTAATTCCTCGAATACAGGGCGGCGGCGGTGGTGGATGTCCAATTCTTGTATTAGGAATAAAGAAAACTTTGTATGAAAAGGATAAATAATAATGAAAGAGCGTCAGACAGCTGCAAAAGATTTCGTTGAAGAGGTCAAAGGGAAATTCAAAACTATTCTAGCTGATCCGCCATGGAGATTTCAAAATAGTACAGGAAAAGTCGCTCCGGAACATAAACGATTAGCCAGATACCCAACTTTATCACTCCAAGAAATACTTGATATTCCTGTTAATACAGTTGCAGACGAAACTTGTCACCTATATCTATGGGTTCCAAATGCACTACTTGCTGAAGGATTGGAAACCATGAAGAAATGGGGATTCACTTATAAATCAAATATAGTATGGTACAAGATTCGTAAAGACGGTGGTCCTGATGGAAGAGGTGTAGGATTCTATTTTAGAAACGTAACTGAGTTAGTTCTGTTTGGCATAAAGGGCAAAATGAGAACTCTTCAACCCGGAAGAAATCAAGTCAACATAATAACTAGCAGAAAAAGAGAGCATTCTCGAAAACCTGATGAGCTCTATCCTATAATAGAAGGATGTAGCCCTGGCCCATACTTAGAACTTTTCGCACGCGGAAAAAGAAGCGGTTGGACAGTTTGGGGAAATCAATCTAACAAGTATTCTCCAGAGTGGCCTACTTATAAATACAATTCTTCAAATGGTGATGCGGCTCAACCAAATTTGTTTGAGAAAAAAATTAAATATAAAGGCAAGAAACATTGATACTAATTGATTCACTAAGAAAAATATTATCCGAAAGAATTTTGGTGCTCGACGGCGCAATGGGAACGATGATTCAGCGCCATAAACTAACCGAGGAAAAGTTTAGAGGGAA
>JAMCSN010000200.1 GCA_023381535.1 Bacteroidota bacterium | reverse complement strand
TGCACCTGTTCGAGAAGAGCCGGGATTAGGTCAGTATGCGTTGAAGGTTAGTGGAACGGTAACCTCAACCGCAGAAGCGTTTTACTACTTCAAAGTTTTCGATGTGAATATCCCCGTCTTACCAACCTCAAACCTCACATTCTACACCTTCCCAAAAGACAGTTTGGCGCGGCATATTTCAGTTGACCTCTACATGGCTGACGGAAGTAACTTAAGGGATGCTGGGGCCACGGACAGTACCGGTCTTTCAATGCATCCTGCGGCGGGAAGAGGACAACTCAACACGTGGAACAAAACGAGCTGCAATATTGGAAAGTGGATCAACGGAAAAACAATCAAACGTATCATGGTCGCGTATAACAACAGATCCCCGACAGGAAATTTCACTGGGTACGTTGATGATATCTCAGTCTACGCAGGCGCTGCTGATACAGCGACTACAAGCATAATGAATAGTAGCATTCCCGCGCCAAAAGACTTTCATCTATTGCAAAACTACCCAAATCCCTTCAATCCATCTACAACAATCCGTTACGAAGTTCCAGTCGCAAGCCATGTCTCGTTGAGCGTGTACGATGTTCTCGGCAGAAAGGTGACAATGCTGGTGAATGAAACAAAACAAGCTGGCCGCTATGAAGTGCAGTGGAATCCCAGCCAAACAAATGGCGGGAAAGTCTTTGGTTTGTCAAGCGGCGTCTATTTCTATGTTTTGCAGGCTGGTTCATTCACGGAAACAAAGAAACTTATCTTACTCACTGAAGTTACGCACGAGCCATAATTTGTAAATTCCATGTAAAATTTTTAGGAATAACACAATCGAAGAAAACGAGCCGAAGTTTATAAATGGTAGAAATGTTCATCATTATTCTGAAGGTCTCAAGCTGACAAAAGGCAATCATTACAAGGTAAATGTGATTGATCTGAACGATAGCTTGTCTAGAAGGACAACCTTCTAATCTTAACTCGGATTTTAGAATTCTGAAAAATTCTTCAATTGATTGACGATTTCTGTAAAGTTTTTTAACAATAATAGATGTTAAAGAAAAGTCACTTGTAGCCCAGTAATTGTCGTGATCCTTGACTACAAGAGCTTTAATGTTCTCTGAAAATCTGCCAATATGGTTGCCATAGCGATAGTCAAAGAAATCTTGAGCTTGAATTCCATCAACAAGGCGATTGGACTTTATTTTTGAAATCCAATGCCACTTAAGCTTACGAACAGTTCTTAGCAATTTAGCCGCTGGGTAAAAAGAATCCATAAGCACGTAATTTGGTTTCAAGTGATATCTCCTTTTGGCTTCGAGCAATAACTCAATGGCAAGATCAATTTTTGTTTTGTTATCATTTTTATTCCAAATACGGAAACCAAGTGGATAACGGGTCTTACCGTCGGAGTAGATAATAAAAACAACATTGATACCATAGAGATATTGCTTATCGCCGCTTGAATAAATCCAAGAGAGAATACCAAGTTCTTTGCTATAAGGTTTGGCAATAACAGTATCATCGATAATCAGAAAAGATTTTCTTGTTCTTGATTTAACGGATTTAATCAAATGTCCATAACGCTTTTGCAAATACTTGTTCCATTTACCTTCAAGGAGAAGTAACCTTTGAAGTTTGTCGTGCGAGACATATGGGCTTTTCTCGGAATCATAAATTATGTTCCGGTTAAACTGTTCCGAAATCTTTGTGCAAGTTGGCTTAAGATTTCTAAAACAGATTGTATTCACATAAGCGAATAAGGCGGTTTGATAAATTAGTTTTTTCATCACTACTAATTTAACCCCTTATTTCGCTTGTGCTTATTATTTTTGCGTAACTTCAGTTACTCAGATGAACGGGCAACTGTAACTAACTGCCGCCGCTTGGTTTGAAGAAGTGAAAGAAAGGAATTCACTCAGTGAAATTTTATCAGTTTGCATTTAAGCGGAAATAGAATTACCAAACAATGAAATAAAAAATACGATTTATGCCTTACCTCTTTTTTCGAATTCTTCCCTGCTCACAAGCCGCTTTTCACAAACCCGGAATTGGTGAATATCGAAAAACTTTTTTAATCCGTTCGCATATTTTTCAATATTGGGAACGCGAATATAACCGTCTTTAAGCTCACCAGTTTTTCTATTCTTAAATTTAAAATTAATGTATAGCTCTTCTGGCATGAACAACCCCGATATTTTAGTGCACAAAAGTAGCATCTAAATTTTGATTTTTCAAATATCGATTATAGGCATCTAAATATTTTAGCGGGATCAAAATCAACCGGATACATGGCATTGCGAATGTAGAGCGAACAGCCTGTTCGCTCTACAACACTACTACGAACTACCAATCAATACACCGGCAAGAAATACCAAGATGCCGCCGATAACAACTTGAAATATTGCAGTGCCGAGCGGCGTATCCATGAATTTATGTCGAACCCATGAGATCACACCCAGCTCAATAAGAACAACAATTACGGCGATTGTTGTTGCAGTGTAAACATTCGGAATGAGGTAAGGCAATGTATGACCGATTCCTCCGAGGGTTGTCATCAATCCCGTGATCGCTCCGCGCATCCAAGGATGTCCACGCCCGGTAAGAGTTCCATCATCCGAAAGCGCTTCGGCAAAGCCCATACTTATTCCCGCGCCAATGCTCGCGGCAAGACCGATCAGAAAAGTATCGAAGCTGTTGTGAGTTGCAAATGCCGCAGCGAACAACGGCGCCAAAGTGGAAACCGATCCGTCCATTAATCCAGCAAGTCCCGGCTGAATTACCTGCAACAGGAACAAACGTTTCTGTGCCGCCTGTTCGGATTCAACTTTTGCGCTGGCTTCCATTGTCTGCGCAGTATGAACATGTTTCCGTTCCTCGTCTGTTAAATCGCCTAACAGTTGGCGAATGCTGGCGTCGGTGGTTTTTTTTGCAGACGCTTCATAAAATCTTCCGGTTTCAAGTTCCATCTCCTGCGCAAATTTTCTTGCAGTTGAAATTCTTAAAGGGCGTGCCCGCCAAACCGGTTTGCGTGTAACAAATCCTCTAACGTCTTCGCGGCGAATTAAAGGAATGTGCTCGCCGAATTTACTTTTGTATAGATCAAGCAGCCGATGTCTGTGCCCGTCTTCTTCTTTTCGCATTCTAACAAATTCATTTGCCTGTTCCGGAAAATCAGCGCGGAGACCTTCGGCAAAGTCGTCGTATATGCGGGCATCTTCCTCTTCGAGCGAGATTGCGAGAGCAAGTATTTCTTGTTCGGTTAAACTGTCGAACGAACGCATCTATAAAACTCCTTTTTAAAAATTATAATGAAATTTTTGTTTGCTTATTTCGGTTCGTTAATTTTGAAACGAACTCTCAAGACGCCGTTTTCAAAACCGGTTGATATAATTCTGAATCCGCCGATTTCTTTCGTCGATGTCACATGCGGACCGCTGCACAAACATTTATCATAATCACCAATACTGATGACGCGAAGAGTTTCGCCGGCTTCTTCAGGCAATCTTTGAAGGCTGAAATATTTTGCAGCATCGTCCCGTTTCATGAACTCTTCTTTCACTTGCTGATCGGAATTGATGACCGTATTTATTTTGTCTTCAATTGTTTTTATTTCCTCCGGCGTTAAATCGCGATCAAAATGATAATCGCATTTTGATTTTTTCTTTTCTATATGAGCGCTGAATGATCTGCCGCGTTTAAACATCTGATCCATTGTACCATTCAACAAATGTTCGGCGGTATGCATCGGCGGATAATATTCTTTAGGGTTTTCGTTGTAATCCATTTTGTTCCTTGATTCTGGATACTTGATTCTGGATTCTTGATACTCGATACTAGTTACTAGATACTCAATACTGTTCTTTACCACGCATACGCTTCCGGTGCTTGATTGCCGGGTCCCGGCCAGATCTCGTCGAGCTTCTTCAAAGTTTCTTCAGTCAATTTAATTTCGAGAGCTTTAACATTTTCGTCGAGCTGTTCAACTGTCCGCGGACCAACTATAGGAGAAGTTACGACAGGATTGCTCAACACCCATGCAAGCGCAACATCGGCAGGTTTGTGACCAATTTCTTTGCAAAGTTTTTCATAAGCTTCAATTTGCGGGTGAAGTTTCTCAACGGATTTTTGCAACGGCTCACGTGTTCGTCTTCCCTCTTGGGATTTTTCCAAAACGCCGCAAAGGATTCCGCCGCCAAGCGGGCTCCATGGAATTAATCCAATTCCAAAATGTTTGCAAGCTGGAATTACTTCCAGTTCAATGTGGCGGTTGCGAAGACTATAAATGCTTTGTTCGGAAACGATTCCTAGAAAACTTCTTTCCATGGCTTTGTAATATCCTTCAGCAAGATTCCAAGCCGCAAAGTTGCTGCTGCCCATGTAAGTTATTTTTCCTTCACGCACCAGTTGTTCCATCGCTTGAAAAATTTCTTCCCACGGAGTGTTACGGTCTACGTGATGCATCTGGTACAAATCAATGTGATCGGTCTGCAAACGTTTCAAACTATCTTCGCACGCTTTGCGGATATGATACGCAGAAAGTTTTGATTCGTTTGGCGCGGAGCCCATGTTTCCGTAAACTTTTGTTGCAAGTACAATTTTATCCCGGCGCG
>JAMCSN010000037.1 GCA_023381535.1 Bacteroidota bacterium | reverse complement strand
TCGAAAATCTTTTTGCAATCTTGTTCAGTCTGACAAGGTCGCTATCAATTTCTTCTGAAGTATCGAGTACCTTATCCGCATCCTTGTAATTCATTTTCAACATTTCATTCCATCCCATCAAGCTGGAAATTGGTGTTCCCAATTGGTGAGCTGTTTCTTTCGACATTCCCACCCAGATGTTGCTCTGCTCGCTTCTCTTTATGTAACTAAAACTTGAATAGGCGATAAGTAAAAATAACAGCGCAAAAAGTATTTGAAGATAAGGATAGTATCTCAATCTTTGAACAATTTCGGAATCGCCGTAATAAATTTTTTGGATAATTTTTCCGTTAGGCGCCTTAACATCAATTGGCGCATGAGACTGCGCCAGTTCATGGAGTTTCTCTTCAAGAAAATCCTTTAACTGTGTGCCGGTAAGTTTCGGATCGTGTTCGATATTTTTATAACCCGCGCCCGATACCGTAGAACTAAGATTGTTGTCAGCATCGGTGAGTATTAATGGGAAATCGATTCTCTGGATAATGTTTTGAAAAATAAAGGTGAAATCGGTATTGATGGTTTCAGTGTTTGCTACGAACGCCAAACTCTGAGCATAAAGCTGAACGATTTCTTTTTCTCTTTGCTGAAGTCGTTGAACGAGATTCTGTGTGTAGTAAAGTGTTCCGAATGCGATCGCGGCGCCGATGATTACAAGTGCAAGTTTGATATTCATTGAAGCGGGGCCGCCGGACATTTTCATAGTCTCTCCATACCAAAAAATTTCTGGCAAAAGTTACAAAAGGTTAGCAATTAAATTAAATAGAAAGATAAGGTAAAAATTATTCTATAATTCAATCGTTTGACTTCGACTTGGTCCCACAGAAATAATGCTGATCTCAAATCCGCTCTGCTCGGAAATGAACTGCAGATAATCTTTCGCTTCGGTAGGAAGCTGATCGTAATCTGTCAGATTTGAAAGATCGGCGTTCCATCCGCTCAAAGTTTCATATACCGGAACTGCTTGCATAATCTGGTTGACAGACGTAGGATATGACTTGAGTTTTTTGCCGTTAATTTCGTAGCCGACACAAACTTTAATCTTTTCGAAATGGCTTAACACATCAAGCTTGGTAATTGCGACTCTCTCAATGCCGTTTATCATGCGTGAATAGTTAACAAGAAAAGCATCATACCATCCGCATCTTCTCGGGCGTCCTGTAGTAGCTCCGAATTCTGCGCCGACGCTTCGTAATTGTTCACCATCTGTATTCGTTAGTTCGGTTGGGAAGGGTCCCAAGCCGACTCTTGTTGTGTAAGCTTTCACAATTCCGTAAACAGAGGTTATCTTTGTTGGGGGAATTCCGGAACCGGTGCTTGCACCTCCAGATGTTGGATTGGAAGAAGTAACATAAGGATATGTACCGTGATCAACATCCAATAGCGCTCCCTGAGCTCCTTCCAGAAGAATTGATTTGCCGTCTTCCAATGCACTGTTGAGAAATAACGGGACATCGGTTATGTATTGATCTATCGCGTCATCAAATTCGACATACTCTTTTATGATTTCTTCAACGGCAAGTTCTTTCAGGTTGTAAACTTTTTTCAGCAAATTATTTTTTTCTTCAATATTGGTTCTAATCTTTTCTTCGAGAACTTTTTTATCGAGCAGATCGACAATCCGAATACCTTTCCTTGCATATTTATCGATGTAGCACGGACCAATACCGCGGCCGGTAGTACCGATTTTTGACGTCCCGCTCTCGCTTATTGAATCTAGCAATTTGTGGTACGGCATTATAAGATGAGCATTCTGGCTGATGAAAAGTCTTCCCTTAATATTAATGCCGGAGTCTTCCAATTGTTTAATCTCGGCAAGGAGCGCAGCAGGATCAATTACAACACCGTTGCCGATAACGCAAAGAACGTTTTCCCGAAGAATGCCTGATGGAATGAGATGTAGAATAAATTGTTTCTCGCCAATTTTTACCGTGTGCCCGGCATTTGCGCCGCCTTGATAACGAACAACAATATTATATCGCTCGCTTAGAATATCTACAATCTTGCCTTTGCCTTCGTCACCCCACTGACTGCCCACAACAACGGTTACACTCATTTATTCCTCAGTTAAAATTTTGGTAGGAAAACAAAACTCCGGAGCCGTTGAGCGCCGGAGCTTACTTTAAAAAGAATGAAAATTCTATTTAAAACTCTTTAGCGCTTCTTCTACTGAAGTGTAATGCTCAAAAATCGTGATCAATTTAGTGATAATCAAAAGGCTTTCAATTTTTTCGGTAGCGTTAGCGAGTTTCATATATCCACCGCCGTTTTTCATTGTTGTGTAACCACTTATTAACATACCTAAACCGGAGCTGTTCATAAATTTCGTTTCGGCAAGATCAATTACTACATTCTTTTTATTCTCGTCAATCAGCTTGTGAAGTGTATCGCTGAATTCCTGAGCTTCTGGACCGCCCATCACATTACCTTTTAACTCAATGACCACGGCACCATAATGTTCTTCAGTTCTTAGCTTCATGTTTTCTCCTGAATTTAATTTATTGTTAAGATAATTTTCAGCCGTCTTTAATGCAATCACATCCCAAAATACGAGCGCACGGATTGGATATAATAATTTACAAATCTTTATATTGGCAGTTAAATTATTGAATCCTCGAGTAAAAAGAAAGTTCTTTTAGATACTTAAAGGGCACCAAATTAATTTATGAAACTTTAATTTTGTTAGGAACAATAAGAATTCAGTCTCGTCTAAACTTATGAATTTATTAAAAGACCAAGAGCAATTTGACTTAAGCGATTCTACCGAAGACAAAGATCAAGATTTTGCTTTGATACGCGCGTTCATTAAAGGCGACGAATCGACGTTTAAGACTCTGGTAGTAAGACATAAGGAAAAAGTGCGGAACCTGGTATTCATAACTTTGGGCGATGCTGAGTTTGTTGATGACATTTCTCAAGATGTTTTTATCAGCATCTATCATAAGCTCAACGATTTCCGCTTCGAGTCGAAGTTTACTACCTGGTTGTACCGAATTACCGTTAACAAGTGCAGAGATTACCTAAGAAAGAAAAGAGTGCGCAGCATATTCGTCCCGATCAAGGATTCCGATACCGAATACGGAACCGGACCTTTTTCGGAAAATGTTGATGTGCCGCAGCTAGTAAGATCTGCAATTGAAAAGCTGCCTGAGAAGTTGAAGATACCACTGGTAATGCGGGATATAGACGGACTGAGCTACAAAGAAATTGCGGATCAGCTTGGAACCGAAGTCGGTACTATAAAATCCAGAATTTTCAGAGCGCGCGAAAGTCTGAAAGTAATCTTAGAACCTTATCAAAAGGAATTACGAGCTTAAAGCATGGACGAACAAAAAAATAATTCTTCGTCAACTTTCAGTCTTGTAAAAAAATATCTTCCTTATGTTTTTCTTGGGTTGCTGACCTTAGCGCTGATGTTTTTTTTCAAGCACAACAAAGAGGAAATAGGAAAAATTCTGGAGGTGGGCAAGAATAACCTGTTGTCCCTCTACACCGATAACCTAAAACCGTTGCTGGTAAGCACTCCGATCACCGAAGAAGACGTTTTTAATTTCGCTTTGTACCAAAGCTTGCCGTTAGACAAGAACAAAAATAAAATATTGGTTATTAATTCCGACGAACCAAACAATCAAGTTTATGAGATTCGAACCGCATCGTTCAATTCTTCCACAAAAAATTACGAGACTTTTGTAAAATATTTGGGACTCACGAATGAGCAGAAAGAAGCCGCCGATTCGATTTTGAATTCCTACAAAAAAGAAATTTACTCATCCGTTTTTGTAAGCGACAAAAATACCTTTGCAGTTAATCCGAAGATAAGCGGGTTACAGCAAGCGGTTCTTGCCGATCTTGTTTCGTTTGCGCAGAAAATTAATCCGAAAAAAGCTGAAGAAATATTTCACAAATCGTTTACGCGGAATGATGATGCTAAAATGGCGAGCTTAATTTCATCGGCAAGACAAAACGCTCAAAACGAATTCCTTTTGTTTACGCCGGATACAGTAACCAAAACTTACGCCAACTGGGATCAAAAACAATTTTATAAGCAGCTGGAAGAAGTTGAAAAGAACAAAGAAACGGTTTTGCAGAAAGCCAAAGAGTTCGATTTCAAATTGGGATTTGCATCTCAGCCCGAAGTACCCGAGAAACCAATTCCTTCCGATTATAAATTCACAGTTGATTCCAACATGTACAAAGTGGTTGTACCAATAGATACAAAACATTTGTCGCATGTTGTGGCGGATAGTCTAAAGATCAAGCTGAATGAAGTTGCCAGCAAGCTTAAACAAATGTCGATTGAATTGAACAAGCAAAAAATAAAATACGGTCCGTCGTTAAGAATCCCTGTTCCGCCGGCAACAAAAGGTGGTAAACCTCTTGAGATTGAGATCGTCAATCCGTACGAAATCATTAACAAAACTTTTGAAGCATTGTCTAAGGGCAATGCAGAGAGTTGGGAAAAGTATGGTGCGCAAATGGATTCCTTGGGGAAAATGTTTGACAAAAAAATGAACGATTCGGTAAAAATGAAAATACGCGAGCAGATGCGTAAGTACAAAGACGAAGTGAAGAAGT
>JAMCSN010000040.1 GCA_023381535.1 Bacteroidota bacterium | reverse complement strand
AAGCGGTGGTCCTGCGCGCGCGCGAATCGTGTTCGTCCGCTTTTATCTCAACATAAGGTTTGCCGGACTTTTCAAGATAATGTTTGCGCAAATGTTCCAACAGAATATCGTCCACGATGGACATAACGGATGAAATTCCATACTTGGCAACTTTAACCGGCGCATCGACAGAAAAGCCGAGTCCTAGAACGGGTATATGAAACTTATGCATGTATAGTTTTTCCATTTTGCTTCATAAATATTTAAAAGCCAGGCGCGTTCATATCTTGGTTGAGGACAAAACTCCAGCAAATAGTTGTAGTTAAGCCGATCAGATTTATTTCTATTTAACAAATAAAAATATTCTAATTACAGCAACGTAAGATGAACCGCTTCCTTGGGAGGTGAACTTACAAAAATTACATAGCGTATATCTATTCGAGTGTGGCGGGTTGAGTAGGTTTTACATTTATTTTACAAATCATTCTCGCTTGAAGTAAAGCACTTTAATGTTGCGAATTTAATTCTGCATTCAATTTTACAATGCCGGACGTATGCCCGGTCAAAACAACTTTGCCGAGCTGATTAGTGCAGACCCATTTTAAAGAAACTTTTGTAACGTTTTCTTCTTTTTCAAACTGCGTCATTGTTACTTCACATTTTACCGTATCGCCGACAAATACTGGCCGATGAAATTGAAAATTTAGTTCGCGTGCAATGAAGTTCATGTCTCCGCCGATTTTGGTTGGAAGAGTTGCGGTTAATAATCCTTGAACCATTATGCGTCCTCGGTCATCCGGTGTGATGTGATGAATACCTTCATCGCCGGAAAGTTTCCCGAAAAGACGAACATCATCTTCGGTAAACGTTCTTTCCCATGAAACAACATCGCCGACTTTCATCGCTCATATCCTTATGCTCGTTAATCTAATTTGATTTACTTTTTTGTATCGTGCTGAGCTATCATTGCGCGATGAACGTTTATTTTCTGCCAGACATTGCCGAGAATGTACGGCTCGACTTTGAGCCATTGCTCTTCAAGCTCCGCGCGCGAAGGATAATCACAAACGATCATCGAACCGATCATTTTCCCGTCATCATTAAGAATCGCCGAAGCATAAAGCCACTTACCTTCGTCAAACATTTTCTGTGCGAACTTCAAATGATCCGGACGAACTGCCATTCGTCTGTCTAAAGCCTTATCGTCTGTTCCGTCGTAACCAAGCACAATGAATTGCATTTTCTCTCCTCTGAAAAATTTTATGTTTGTTCCAAGCGATAGATAAATCACCGCTATTAATCCGTCATCAGCAATTTTATTTCTTTCTTAAATTTAAGACCATGGTAAAGTTAATTTCAGCACTGCCCTCGGGCAATTTTAAGTCGGGAATGTTATAAACTACTTTTGAAGTAACAGTGCTGGAAAACTCTCCCTTCATCACACCGTCTTTCGTATTCACATCCAGAACATAAGACATGGTATGAGTCATCGTCGCATTGGGGATCGGGACAGCCCACGGATTGGGTCCCGAATATTCAACATGAAAACGATTCCTTTCAACGCGGAGATTTTTATAAAGTGACGGATCGCCCATCATTCCTTTCGAAGTTTTAACAATCACCTCAGAGCCATCGGCATGTATCTGAAGGTCAAACGGCTGTGTAGTGCCTACAATCTGAATCTGTAAAGGAGGTTTGGATTCATACTTGGTGTAGCGGCCTGTACCGACCCATGATCCGAAGACTTCCGATTCGGGCGATTCTTCCTTCAGCGTTTTGTATTTCTTCATAACAGCATCAACAAATTTTTTTGTTTCGGCAAACGGCGGGACTTTGCCGTATTTCTGAACTTCTCCCGCTCCCGCATTGAACGCGGCAATAGCTAATTCCATACTTCCGAATTGGTTTAAAAGTGTTTGCAAATAGTTGCAACCACCGCGGATGTTTTCGCCGGCATCATATGGATTTTTTATTCCTAAACTTTTAATAACGCTTGGATTCAGCTGCATTAATCCAATAGCGCCGCTTTGCGAGACCGCGCGCTGATTTCCTCCAGAAGAAACTTGAATTAAACTTTTAACTAAATCTTTATCCACGCTGTATTGCCTGGAATATTTTTCAATGATGGGATCCAGGTTCCCATCGTCCTGCGCTGAGGACGGCTCTGGTGTGAAAATGAAAAATGATGCCAGGATAAAAAGTCGAATTCCTTTCTTGAGTGAATCAATCTGCCTCATAGATTCCTCCTTGGTTATCCTAAAAAATCTATTCGCGATATCCGTCAATTAATTTCATCCCGGATTCTGTTTTCCGTTCACCCTTAATCTGTTTTGCTAGAACATTGATTGCGTCTAATTCTTGCCTGGTCAGTTTTATATTTACCGATTCCGCATTCTCGACTAAATATTTTTTTCTTTTAGTGCCGGGAATAGGAAAAACATTTTCGCCTTGTTCGAACAACCACGCAAGCGCAAGTTGGCTGGCTTTACAATTTTTCTCTTCGGCAATTCTTTCTAGTTCTCTCACCACGTTTAAGTTCGCTTGAAAATTTTCTTCATGGAACCGCGGAATGTTTTTTCTAAAATCATGCGCGTCAAAAATCTTAGTGTCTGTAACTTTTCCAGTTAGGAATCCGCGTCCCAACGGACTGTATGGAACCAATGCAATATTGAGCTCAACGCACGTCGGCAAAATTTTTTCTTCAACGTCTCTAACCCATATTGAGTATTCCGTTTGAAGCGCGGCGATTGGATGAACTTTGCTGGCACGTTTCAAAGTTTCAGCGGATGCTTCCGACAAGCCAAGATATTTTACTTTTCCTTCACGAACGAGATCCGACATTGCGCCAACGGAATCTTCAATCGGAACTTGCGGATCAACCCGGTGGAGATAATACAAATCAATACTGTCAATGCCGAGCCGCTTTAGACTTGTATCGCATGCACGTTTAACGTATTCCGGTTTTCCACTTATGCCGGCTTCATGCGGGAGAAAACCAAACTTTGTCGCAATGACAGCTTCGTTTCTTCTTTCCTTCAGCGCTTTGCCAACCAATGTTTCGTTGTGACCGTTTCCGTAAACATCAGCGGTATCGAAAAAATTTATTCCGAGATCAAGCGCCGCATAAATCGTTGCAATTGATTCTTCATCGTTAGTCGGACCGTACCATTCGGACATTCCCATGCAACCTAAACCAAGAATGGAAACTTCAAGATTACTACTTCCAAGTTTTCGTTTTAGCATTTTGGCTTATCCTCGTTCGTGTTTTTTTCATTCAGCATTTCCATTATGTCTTCTTTGTTAGGCACAACGCACAGAAACTCGAACGGTTCATTGCCAACGGCTTGATAGCTGTGCGGAGTTTTTGCCGGTATGAAAACGACATCATCTTTTTTCGCTTCAAAAGTTTTATCGCCGATTACAACGATTGCTTTGCCGCCAAGGACAAGCTGTTCGTGTTCAACTGTGTTCGTGTGCATCGGCATCGAGCCGCCCGGTTCAATCGTAAATTTTCTCATTGCAAAGTTTGGGCATTCGCCCGGTCCGATCAAAATTTGCCGCGTAGTTTTTGTCGCAGCTTTTACTTCTTCTTTTGGAACCTCGTTAAGTTTTTTAACGCTCATAGAAATTTCCTTCCAAAAAAATTAATCTACTATAAAAAGTTTTGTGCCGGTTTTAGTGCGTGATCGATGCGGCGCCAAATCATCCGCGACCTGATAGCTCATGCCGGGCAGCAACAATGATTTTGTTCCGTCTTTCAGTTCGGTGTGAAGTTCTCCATCTAGACACAAAATAATATGTCCTTTCGAACACCAGTGATCGGCAACATAACCCGGCGTGTACTCAACCATTCTAACGCGGATTTCTCCGAGCATTTTTGTTTTCCAAAATGCAGAACCCGTTTCTCCTTTGTGTTCTTCAATTTCGACTTTCGACCAATCGATTGTGCTGAACGGTATGCCAGTGATTTTCATGTTTTTATTCTCCCAATTATTTCAAAAACGTAACCGACCCGTCATCCAAATCGTACCGCGCTCCGACGACATCAACTTTTTTCTTGTGAACAAATTCTTCAATAATCGGCTCTGACGATTTCAGTTGAGTAACAACATTTTGCACATTGATACGAACTGCGTTCTCAACAACATCGCCGGATAAACTTTTAGCTTTTTCTACCGCGGGTTGAATTGCTTCAACCAAATATCTTAAATGACCCGGCGCTTCTCCGCCTTGAACTGCGGCGCTAACCGCCCCGCATCTTTCGTGTCCGAGAACCACAATAAGTCTTACGTTCAAATGCTCGACCGCGTATTCAATGCTTCCGATTGCTGCGTCATCCAAAACGTTTCCCGCAACGCGAATTACAAACAGATCGCCGATGCCCTGATCAAAAATTACTTCCGGAGGAACTCTGGAATCCGAACAACTGAGAACAACGGCAAACGGATGCTGCTCGTTTTTTAATTCCGTTCTTCTCGCCGATGTTTGGTCAGGGTGAATCATCTTTGAAGATGCGTAGCGTTTATTTCCATCGACTAGTTTTTTTATCAGCGAGCCAACCTCGGACTGAGTCTGCGCCTGGAATTTCGCTCCGGCAAAAAACATTGAGAGTGCCAGAATGAAAAGAAAATATTTATTTGTTTTCATG
>JAMCSN010000324.1 GCA_023381535.1 Bacteroidota bacterium | reverse complement strand
CTTGCCGCTTCCGGTTGCCATTTGAATCAATGCACGTTCTCTATTATGTGCTAATGACTCTTCTAGGTTGGTTATGGCTTCGATTTGGCAAAGTCGCAAACCATTTGTATTAAATTGAGGAAGTTCTTTTAATCGATTGCGGAATGACGAATCATCGTCAGACCATTCTTTTAAAGTATCCGGCGTATGAAATGTGAATACTCTTCTTGAACGTGTTTCAATATCCTTCGCATCTCTAAAGTAAGTCTCAACGCCGGTGCTTTCGTATGCAAAGCGGAGAGGTTCTGCTTGGTGGTTTACGATCAACAAAGAGTAAATAATCTGCAAATCCTTCTTTCAGCGGATATTCACGGACGGCAACGCCAAGACTAGCGCCAAGATTAATTTCTTTAACGTTTTGAATTGCCCACCCGGTTTGCGTCAGCAGTTCATCGATGTGTAATCTGGCTTTCTGTTCTGGAGTCATTATTGAAGCAGCAGCATTGTTACCAACCCCTATAATTCACTTTTAAGTTAGCTAATTCTCAAAACTGTTGCAAAGTAGTTTTAGATGTCTGAATGGAAAATCAGATGTGCCATTAATCTTTGAACCCTTGAAACATTCCCCGACTCAACTGCTGTTTTCTAATCGAACGTTGCCAGTTAAGGTATTTCCATGCTGGTAAACTGTCGCCGGTAAAATAATCAGTTGAGTCGGCGCTTTTTAATCAAGTTTCTCTACCGCATTCCTTAAGTCGTCAATATTCAAGTGGGAATAGATCATAGTTGTTTTGATATCTGCGTGTCCAAGCAGCTTAGAGACGTGATATATACTCACACCTTTACGAACTAACGAGCTAGCGAATGAATGTCTCAACGAATGGAAATGGTATCTGTTACTTAACCCCGCTGTTTTAACAGCACGAGCAAATCTACATGAGAGAAAATTCTTCTTCATTTTATCTCCATTCCTCATAAACACATATTCATCATTAGAATTTGCGCTGCGATTCGTCTGCAATTGTTTTCTAAGAATAGGATGCAATGGAATATTCCTGAACTTCTTACTCTTGGTTGTAAACTCATTGTGATTTCTTACAAGAATCACATCGTTCTCAAAATCAATTGACTCCCATCTGAGGAATATGATCTCAGACAAACGTAGTCCCGTATAAATTGCGAATTGATAAATCAATTTAAGTTGATTGTCTGATTCTGCTTCAAGAAGAATTTCAAACTCACCGTCACGAAGATGTGCTGGTTCATTTTCGGGGCATCTGAGTTTCTTCACTTTTCTGAAAACATTGTCCTTCAAGAAGCCTTGTTCAACTGCTCTTTGAAACGCAGCTTTTACTGTTCTCAAGTATGCATTGATTATCTGTTCCTTTGCCTCGGTTAATTTTAGTCTGATAAACTCTTCGATCTGAGCTATTGAAATTTCTTTTATGAGTGTTGAACCGGGAATTACCTTCTCAAATTGTTGAAAAGAATATCGGACAAGTTTTTGATAGTCGGTTGTGAATCTTGTTGCAGCGTATTGCAGATAAAAATTCTTGTACTGTTCGAATGATATATCTGGAAGATCATCCATATTCCTCAGAAGGGAGTTTAGAAAGTTATGAGCAAACTTGTTCGCACTAATTTTCGCAGTACATTTCGTGCTCTTACTCTTTAGTTTCCCATTCTTATCGTAGTAAAAAATGTGGAATACTTTCCCTCGTTTAAGAAGATACATTTGCTCTCCTCGAGCAAAAAACCACACAAAATTTTGTAATGTATTTTGCTAATGATTTGCTAATAATTCACATTACAAACACATTACAAAATGAAAAAAGGCTGTTTAAGCGGATGGCAACTCTGAGATGGTCATAAAAAAAGTTGCAATCTCGAATGAAACCGCAACTTCATTGTGCCCGGAACAGGACTCGAACCTGCACTGGTTTGCACCAACTAGCTCCTGAAGCTAGCGCGTCTACCAATTCCGCCATCCGGGCAATTTAAAAAACTATTTTCCTTGCTGTTGCTTGCTGCAAAAATGTCTACCAACCTGTCCCGATCTTATCGGGATTCCGCCATCCGGGCATTTCTCTGAACCAAAAATAATTAAGATCGGATTCTTATTCAAAAAGTTTATCTGTTCTTATACGCTTTAATATCAGTCGAATCTTTTATTTGGTATTTATCAAAAAAGTGAAAAGTAGTGTCTCTGTACATATCAAACGGCGCTGGAATATCTCTAACATTTATGATGTCTGTGATAAATCCGGTTCGGCAGTCGGACGAATAAAGTTTCGGATCGCCCAATTCAAAAATTGATTCTTTACAAAACTTTTCAGTTACAACTTTTCCGCTTGCAGGCGGAGTAAAATCCTCTAACGGAAGTTTCAACTGATCATAAACATCATGCATAAAGATTGCCCAAATTGGAAGAGCAGCTCTGGCGCCCTGACCGTAGTCGCCGGTGAAAGAAACTCTATGATCGTCGAAGCCAACCCACACTCCGGCAGCGAGCTGCGGCGTGTAACCTTCGTACCAAGCATCGGCATATTCTTGCGTGGTACCGGTTTTACCCGCGGCGGGGCGCTGAAAATTATAAGTCGCACGGGCAGCAACACCCGTTCCTTCATCAATAGCCGTTTGAAGCATACTTGTAACGATGTAAGCAGTTTCTTCCGGTATTGCTTCGCTAGCATTAGATGTGAAATTATCTATAAGCACACCGTCCTTATCTTCAATTCTTAGAATGGAAATTGGTTCGTTGTAGATACCGCGGTTAGCCAATGTTGCAAAAGCTGATGTCAATTCGAGCGGCGATACTAAAGAAGTACCGAGGGCAATCGATGGGACCAAATCAAGTTTACTTTTAATTCCCATCTTCTCTGCAAATCTGCCGATCTTCCATAAAGGCGCATGGTCTTCTATGATCAACCTTCCAGCCACTATGTTGATAGACAAAGCCAAAGCTTTTCGTAATGTTGTAAATCCGCCGGTAGAATGATCGAAGTTTTGCGGACTCCAACCGTGGAAATCGAACGGTTGATTTAGAATCGGGTAAGCCGGATACAAACCATTATCTATTGCGACCGAATATACAATAGGTTTGAAGGAGGAACCTGCCTGCCGTCTTATCTGTGTTGCATGATTCAGTCCGTAAGCAAATCTTGGATCTCTTCCTCCGACCATTGAACGTATTTCGCCGCTGCTGGGATCGATACAAACAAACCCTACTTCAATTCGTTTGCCAACTTCTTTAACCGAATCGATTAACTTCCTATCGGTCAAGAGTCGGTTATAAATTGCGCGTTTGGCTGCTGCGGTTTCGGCATTACGGTACTCAGGCCGATTCGTAATCGCTTTGTCAATCATTTCCTTAAGAATGTAAGAATACTTATCCCATCGCCAATGTTTATCAAATTGCTTCTGAAACTCATTGATGTGCGTTTGAACGGCTTTGTCTGCAATCTTCTGCATCCGGCTATCGAGAGTAGTGTAAATATTTAATCCGTCCTGATACAAATTGAAGCCGTACTTATCGGAAAGTTTTTCCATTTGCTGCCGAATATATTCAACAAAGTGAGGCGCAATTCCTCCGCGGACACTTTCTTCAATTTTTTTGTAGGAAAGTTTTATCGGTTCCAGTTTCAGCTTTTCATATTGAGCTTCGCTTAAAAATCCTTCATCAACCATATTTTGCATAACAAGATTTCTTCTTCGTAACGCGTTTTCATACCGCTTAAAAGGATCATAAATTACTGCGGATTTTAGCAGAGCTACAATTACACCGGCATCCGAAACGTTTAAGTCTTTAACGTCTTTATCAAAATAAGTTCTTGCGGCTGTTGCAATTCCGTATGCGCCGTGTCCGAACCACGATATGTTGAAATACATTTCAAGAATTTCTCTCTTTGTGTAAGTCTTTTCGATTTGGATTGCCGTAATCCATTCTCGGATCTTTCTAACAAACGTATCGAACAGCGATTCTTTGTGTATCTTGAGCGAGTAAAGATTTTTTGCCAACTGCTGGGTGATTGTGCTCGCGCCTTCGCGTTTGAAAAGCAGAACATTTTTTACCATCGCTTTGATTAAACGTTGGAGATCAACGCCCCAATGCTTGTAAAAACTTTTATCCTCGGTTGAGATCAACGCGTTAATAACCACGGGCGGAATGCTATCGATGCTAACTTCAACACGGTTCTCGTTATAAAATTGTCCTATCAAAACACCATCTTTACTCCAGACATTGCTTGCCAGTTGCGCCTGAGGATTTTCCAATTTATCCAGTGTGGGCAGTCCTTCAAATACATAAGACATAAAAAGAATCACGGCAGTAATAAAAATTGCAATGCCTCCAAGAATTATGTATCGACGGTTTTTCCCGTTCAGTTTTTGTGTTCTGTTTTTTTGCGGCATTTGTTTTGCGTTCATCTTAATCCCAATCAATTATCTCAAATGAATCGGAAAATTTTCCGTAACAAGGTTTATCAAGCCATGTACCGAGATTTATGTAAGTGCCGTGTGAATATTTTTCGAGTGCGCGTTCGTGCGAATGACCGAATATAACGTAATCGTAACCTGAATCGATTTTGGCTTTGGCTGTTTCGAATAGTCCGTCAATTTGACCATAGTGTTTGTTAGCCGTGTAGTCGCGGCTGGTTTTAGTTTT
>JAMCSN010000306.1 GCA_023381535.1 Bacteroidota bacterium | reverse complement strand
AGCATTGCCTGTGATGGTCGGTTCATTCGTTATATAATCTTGCCGATCATCTCTATAGTACATCTCTTTCGACTGAAATTTAGCATATTTATCAATCTTATCAAACTTGATATTCGCTTTGTCCACGTATTCTTTTGTTGCGGGACCAGCGGCAAATCCTCCCGGCAACTTTCCGGTTAAATACGCAATCTGGTGATGAAAATTTTCTGTGTAGTTTTTACCAACGCCGGAAATGAAACTTACGCCCCAAGGATTTCTACCTAGTACAAAATCTCTTTGAAGTGTGGCGAGAGTATCGAAGCGAGTGCTGCCTGATAACTTTTTGTAGAGAATTTCTTGAAGAGCAATTCCAAGCAGAGTTACATTTGTTCCCCAAGAAAGCGCCACGCCTTTTTCAAAAATATTTTCATTCTTGTTCTTGTTAAATGCTTCAAGATTTTTCGAAATGAAATCCATGTACTTCGGAAAATATTTTGCCAATCTATAATGCGCAAGTGTGTTGATATCGCCCCAACTCCACCAAAAATCTGAACCGGCTGAATCAGCATAATTTTTTGCATCCGTCAAATAATATTGGTCACGGGTTGAAATGTATAGTTCTACTGCGCCTAATGCCATCTTGCCGAGATATTTTTTGTCTAAGTATGATCCGGTTCCGCTGCTGTCAACATTTTGAACTTGTTCACGAATCGAATACAACTGCTTGGCAGCATCCAAACATTTTTTTGCAAAATCGGGATAACGAATTTTTTCATTCCAGATTCTATATGCCAGAGACATAGTTGCTGAATAAATTCCTATCAAGTTTTTGCCGATTCCGATATAAGCCGGTCTGTCAAACTCAAGTTTATCGTCTTCAGGCATTCTCCAACCCATATCATGATCGCGCAAATCCTGGACCTGAGTAATCAGCTCATTGTTCTTGTAGCGGCACCGTAGCATCCAGTCCAAACCGATTTTCGCTTCTTCAAGAAGATCGGGAACGTCGTTATGATTATTATCAAAACCAAATTTAACCGGATCGAATTCGTATGAAAACAAAAGCATGTAAGTCGCGTATGCCGTTGTGTTCAGAAATTTTACGTAATCGCCTGCATCGTGC
Organism: Bacteroidota bacterium; assembly: GCA_023381535.1. The sequence goes on along the minus strand of JAMCSN010000306.1, from coordinate 3,545 downwards.
CAGCCACCGGTAACATCGAACGACTGTGCAATTTTTTTATTGCCTTCGATCAGACTAGTTGCATCGGCAATGTGACAAACTTTATGAAGTTCAGGATCTGTAAAACCGCATCTTTGAACTTTGAAAAATTGTAATAGAGAATCGGCTACACCGTTAAATATGTATCTGCTAATTCTGAAACTGAAAGATTTTTGCCGACCAAATTGGAAATAGTATTCTCCCTCTGTTACGACATTTGTAAAATCAAGTATGTATGTGTATTTGAAATTTCCGTATGCGCCATGATTATTCCCAATCGAAACGATGTATGCCGAATGTCCATTCGAAGTATTGACAATTTGGATTTTCCTGCCGTCCAACTTACTCTTAGACAGAATTACCAATGATTTGTAATCCGATGGTAAAAATCCGGCTTGATTAAAACGAAAATAAATTTCCGGCTCTGCTTCTAAACTTGCATTGCAGTACGGCAAGGCAATCAAAAATATAAGCAGTAAGAATTCTTTGATATGGGAGTACATTAATTGTCCTTTTTGCAAGCCGGATCAATGATGAAGACGAAACAATCACAGATTTCGTTAATAATCTTAATCCGTTAAATCGCTAACATTAACTTCTTCCTTCACCGGGAATGTCGTACCGAATACGTAATCCCATGTGGGCTGGCTTACACCGTAACCCAGATCCGGATTCTGGTAATGGTGTTTCATGTGATGATTTTTTATTGCAAGCCAGAATTTATTGTGCATGTTAAAATGATGAACGGCATAATGTGTGGTATCGTAGAATAAATATCCAATTAAAAACCCGGCAAAGAATGGTGCAACAAAGACGTTCCCAAGAATCAGATCGAACAAAATATAGAAAAAAGTTGCAAGCGGAATGCTGACCGATGGCGGCATCACCAATCTTTTTGAATCCTTGGGATAATCGTGATGAACACCGTGCACAATGAAATGAAGTCGCTTGCCCCACGAACTTTTAGGTATGAAGTGAAAAACAAATCTATGCAAAGTGTATTCTGTGAATGTCCAAACTACTATGCCGGTCAAAAACATCAAGACGATTTGTGAGAGAGATAAATCGAATTCAACATAACCGCGGTAAAAAAAGTAAAGAACAATAGGCGTAAATAACCATAACGGCACTGTCCAGTGAACATGTGATAACGCTTCCATCCAATCGCTTTCAAACATTCTGATGGTTTCATCTTTGTTCGAAACATAATGTTTCGGCATAAAAATATTCCTCCATTTTTTCGGCGGAATATACATAAATGGCATAAAAAACTAAACTGTAACTCACCTTACGCAACGTTTTGTTAATACAAGCATTCTTGATCTTACTCATAATCTTGATCTTACTCATAATCTTGATCTTACTCATAATCTTAATCTTTTTAAGGGTTAACTGCGGATTAAGATTAAGAACTCGCCTCGCTTCCCGTCTCGCCTTCGGCGATCCGAGGCGGACGCTCTTCGAAGCGGGCAAGATCATGAGCTCGCCTCAACCCGCCTTGCGTTGCCACAGGCGAAGCAGGTTCGATCCCGACTCATCGGAACGAAGCGGGGCAAGACCATAATTCATAACCATTCATATTTTTTACGTAACATGAGCTGTAATTAGAAATCTGAGGTGTTACAACTCAATAAATTCAATTGCACTTGTAAGATTAACGCCTAACCCAGGACGAGTTGACGCAATCAATCTCCCGTCCTGAACTGTTTGCGTTGCGAACGGATCGTTCTTGATGAGTTGGTTGCCGTCGAGATCGGCAAAATCAGCCAGTGACGCCAATTGAATCGCAGCAGAAATTCCACACGATGTTTCCGTCATGCAGCCCAACATAATTTTTAGATCACACTCTTTTGCTTTCATAATAATTTTATAAGCTTCTCTAATGCCGGTGCATTTCATTAGCTTCACATTAATGCCGGAGAAAGTTTCTTTTACCCGTTCTAAATCATCCAGCCGTTGAAAAGATTCATCCGCAATAACCGGTAAAGGTGAATTTGCCGTAAGCCATTTCGTATCGCTAAAGTTTGTTTTTGGCATGGGCTGCTCAACAAGGACAACGTTTTGTTTGCTCAACCACTCAATCATCTCCAGAGCTTTTTCTTTTTTGTCCCATCCTTGGTTTGCATCCACATACAGAGGCTTATCAGTCAACTGTCTGATCATGTTGATTATCTGCTTATCGTTATCGGTACCCAACTTTATTTTTAGAATTTTGAACTCGTCTGCTTCACTCACTTTTTGTTTTATCACATCTTCATTGTCGATCCCGATTGTAAATGAGGTTAAAGGTAGTTGAGCGAAATGCAGATTGTAAATTTTACTGCAGCTTCGGTTTTGGATTTTCCCCAGTAAGTCATGCAGTGCAATATCAACCGAAGCCTTCGCCGTCCGCCTCGGATCGCCCAAGGCGAGACGGGTCTGATCAGCGGGAGAAATCTTGTTTATGTTTTCTAAATTATCAATTAGATCATCGTAGTTTTTCAAATCATGGAGTTCCACCTTCGACAAAAAACGAACAACAGATTCCTGATCTTCGGGCAGATACGGCGGGAGACTCGCTTCACCGTAACCGAAAATTCCATCTTGTTCTAGACGAATAATTACAATCGGCGTGAATTTTCTTGTACTAAAAGAGATTGTGAATTGATGTTTCAATTCGAGTGAATATTTTGCGTAAGAGATTTTCATTAGGGCAGTTCTAAAATTATCTTTTATAAAAATTTAACGCTGAGAACTTGCCTACTGATAGGGTTGACACATCGTTGGCGGCATCGTAACCTCGAGGGTTGATATAAGCTGGGCTGGCATGGAGGTTTTGATGGATATCTGTCAGAACTTCTACCTAAGCTGATTAAATTCATTTAAAGTAAGTTCGGCTTGTTTTAAGATACTAAATAAAACCTGCTTTGGAATATCTTTGTTGTGGAAAGGAATAGTAATACGTAAGTGAAGTTTTTCTCGATGTTTCATTTGAACATGACTTCCGGTTTGATGATGAATATAGAATCCGCTTTTTTCTAGTATCCTTATAATTTCTTTTGCTTTTAGTACAGGTAATCCATCGCTCATGCATAACCTATCAAAATGGAAATCCTTTCTTTAATAGGTTCTGCTTTTGTTTGAATGTCTTTGGGTAATTCTTCTCTGTCTTGAATAAGTCCTTCGCAGTGACACTTAATTGCATCCGCTACCATTGCTCGCGCTTCGTCCAGATCTTCTCCATAAGTAATAATACTTGGTAAAGCTGGTACTATCGCCATATACCCTCCCTTGTCAATCGGTTCAAAAAATACTGTATAATCCAAAGCTTTCATTTTCTCCTCAACTTTTTATTTAAAATACGTTAAAAAAAAATTGACATCAAGGGAATTTGCCCGTCTCTAAAATAGACGGATTGCCTCAAAAAAAACTAACCGTAGATGATAGAAAAAATAGTCATTGCCTCAAAAGTAAATCTTACCATGGGAAAGTGAAAACAGCTAATCTAAACTGGTAAATGTCTTATCTAAGGTCACTTTAGCATACGT
>JAMCSN010000116.1 GCA_023381535.1 Bacteroidota bacterium | reverse complement strand
TAATCGGTTTCAAATCTTTATCGAGTTCATATACCAAAGGAACGCCGGTAGGAATATTCAGCTCAACGATTTCGGCTTCGGAAACGTTATCGAGATATTTTACAAGCGCGCGCAGACTGTTACCGTGCGCTGCGATGATAACACGTTTACCGCTCTTAATTGTCGGTGCAATCGTTTCATGCCAGTACGGAAGAAATCTATCAACTGTCAGCTTTAAACTTTCGGTAAGAGGAACATCTTTCTTATCCATGTCGGCGTAACGGCGGTCTCTGCCGGGATACCTTTCATCGTTTTCATCGAGAGCCGGCGGCGGAACATCGTAACTTCTTCTCCACAATTTTACTTTTTCGTTTCCGTATTTCTCAGCCGTCTCGGCTTTGTTCAACCCTTGAAGCGCGCCGTACATTCTTTCGTTGAGTCTCCACGACTTTACAACCGGTATCCACCATAAATCCAATTCTTCCAATGCCATATTCAATGTTCTGATCGCCCTTTTTAGTACCGACGTGAATGCGATATCAAAAGTGTAACCTTCCGCTTTAAGAACTTTACCGGCTTGTTTTGCTTCTTCCAAACCCTTCTCGGAAAGATCCACATCTGTCCATCCGGTAAAAAGATTTAATTTATTCCATTCGCTTTCGCCGTGGCGCAATAAAACTACTTTGTACATGTTAATTCCTTGTTTCTTAAATATGCTTGACAAATATAAAACTAATTTCTCGACATTTCGAGAGTCAATGATGTATGATCAATAATACCATGAAAATAATTCGGTCGATTTCTTAAATTTAGTTATGAACGAAACCAATCTCCTAAAAGAACGTGAATCTTTGCCTCGAAGAAAGAATATCCGTTTGAAAGGATATGATTACTCAAACGCGAACTGGTATTTCGTCACTATTTGCGCTCACAGTAAGAAAAAGTTATTTGGAAATGTTATCAAAACAAAAGTGCGTCTAAATACCATTGGCAAAATTATTGATGAGACATGGAAAGAAATTCCACTGCATTATCAAAACGCTGAACTAGATTATTACGTAATAATGCCTAATCATTTCCATGGTATTCTAATACTGAATGAATTAAAACATCGTACGGGCGAGGCATGCCTCGCCCCAACTTTGGGAAACATTATAGGATCGTTTAAGTCCGCGTCCTCCAAGAGAATTCATAAAGCACACGTTGAATCGCTCTCAATAATTTGGCAACGAAATTATTACGAGCATATAATTCGGAACGAAAAAGATCTGTACAATATCAGAAAATACATAGAGCTGAATCCTCTGAAATGGGAATTGGATGAAAACTACGTTCCTTAGTCCAAAATTAGAAAGGAATCTCAACCGCAGCAGTCTCTGTTTCATTTGAATTCGGCTTACCATATCTTTGCGTAAAGAAGGATAGACAATGGACGGTTTAATCTACAATTATTTTTCCGATGACGAATTTCTGCGTGTATCGAACAAAATTAAAAATGCAGAGAAAACAACTTCCGGAGAAATCCGTGTAGCGATTAAAGAGCACCGGCATTTTTTAGACCGCAAGAAAAATATCCGTCAGCTTGCGGAAAAAGAATTTCACAAACTCAACATGCACAACACACGTGATAAAACCGGCATTCTGCTTTTTTTGCTTCTTAGGGACCGGCAATTCTACATCCTCGCCGATCAAGGGATTCATGAAAAAGTGGGCAACGAAACATGGGATAAATTGCGCGATGAGATTCAGCAGAAATTTCAGAACGGAAATTTTTGCGACGGGATTATATGGGGTGTTGAACGAGTCGGCAAAATTCTTACTAAACACTTCCCGGTTAAGCCCGACGACACCAACGAACTTTCCAACGAAATTGTCATTGAATAATTCGAAACTATTTTCGAATTTTCTTTTGTCCTTGTCTGTTTAGTGATTCATGAAAATCAATAGAAAAAGTTTTATAAAGAAAAGTTCGTTTGCATTTCTTGGCGCAGTTTTCTCTCCTCTTTTTTTCAAGAACATCACGCAAGCCGAACCTTCAATCAAACTGAATTACAAACCGGAACCGGATATACATTCGAGATCATGATCTCCGGATTGCTTCAGCATAATGCATATCACGACGGACAGATTTTTTTGCTAAAGAAATAGCCGGTGCAGTAAACAGACAATTTCCTTCCTCTACCTATTTGGCGGCTATTCAATTATATTAATCGCACAAAAAAGATTCTTTTTGCTGCGTTGCCGGGTTCAGCAATTATTTTGTCGATCTCGAAATAAATTTGCAAAACGAAATCATTAAAAGAACTGAACACACAGGCGCGTAATTAAAACCGCGTTGTCATTCCGGCGAAAGCTGGAATGACAACCAAAGTGAAAGGATAAATTCATGTTCGACAAAAAAATCTACATCGACCGCAGAAGAGAATTAAAAAAACAAATCGGCAGCGGATTAATTTTATTTCTCGGAAACAGTGAAGCACCGATGAACTACGGTGATAACGGTTACCGCTTTAGACAAGACAGCACTTTTCTTTATTACTTCGGGCTGGATTTCTCGGACTTTGCCGCGTTGATCGACGTTGATGAGGACAAAGAAATTATTTTCGGAAATGATTTTTCTCTCGACGACACCGTTTGGACGGGCCCGCAGCCAACGGTTAAGAAGCGTGCCGCAAAAAGCGGTATCCAATCGACGGCAAACTTAGATGAACTATTCACGATGTGCGGCAATGCTGTTAAACAAGGGAGAAAAATTCATTTCATTCCTCAGTACCGCCATGATAATATTTTGATGATTCATAAACTTCTCGGTCTCGCGCCTAAACGTGTTAATGAGTACGCATCAACTAAATTGATAAAAGCCGTTGCAGAGCAGCGCTATATTAAATCGAAAGAAGAACTCGACGAAATTGAAAAAGCAATTGAAATTTCTTACGCAATGCAAACCACCGCAATGCGTTTTGCAAAACCGGGGATGTATGAACGTGAAGTTGCCGGATTTATCGAAGGACTTGCTCTTTCGCTCGGCAATGGACTTGCTTTCCCAACAATTTTTTCGCGTCACGGCGAAACGCTTCATAATCATTATCACGGCAACAGATTGAAAGACGGAGATCTTGTTGTGAATGATTCCGGCGCCGAAACGGTTATGCACTACGCGGGCGATATTACACGCACTTTTCCCGTAAGCGGAAAATTTACTCCTCAGCAAAAAGAAATTTATGAGCTCGTTCTTATTTCTCAACTCACAGCTATTTCGGAAATTAAACCGGGAAAAAATTTCAAAGATGTTCATCTCAAAACCGCAACAGTGATTACCGAAGGTTTGAAATCTTTCGGCTTCATGAAAGGTAATATTAAAACAGCCGTTGAAGCCGGCGCACATGCGTTGTTCTTTCCGCACGGATTGGGACATTTGATGGGACTCGATGTACACGATATGGAAAACTTCGGCGAAAATAATTTTGGTTACGATGAAAGAACAAAACGCAGTACACAGTTCGGATTGAAATATTTACGATTTGCCCGCCCGCTCGTTCCGGGAATTGTCCTAACCGTGGAACCTGGAATTTATTTTATCCCGCAGCTAATTGATAAATGGCTGGGCGAGAAAAAATTCACCGAGTTCATCAACTACAAAAGAGTAAATCAGTACAGAAGTTTCGGCGGAATTAGAATTGAAGATGATATTGTAGTAACGAAAAACGGCTGCCGTGTTCTCGGCAAGCCGATTCCAAAAGCAGTTGAAGATGTTGAAGCAGTTGCATCAGATAAAATTTAACATGCATGACATTCACATCACACTTTCATAAGATAGCCGGATGGGTTCCGCCGGATGACTGGCTGGAAATTGAAACCATCGATGCCCATACGGCCGGTGAGCCGCTTCGCATCATTCTAAGCGGGCTGCCCGAAATAAAAGGCGGAACGATCTTAGAAAAACGCCGCTTTATGAAACAGCATTTCGATAATCTCCGCACTTCTCTTATGTTCGAGCCGCGCGGACACGCCGACATGTACGGATGCATTATTACACCTCCCGTTTCACGCGACGCAGACTTCGGTGTGATATTCATGCACAATGAAGGTTACAGCACAATGTGCGGACATGGAATTATTGCCGTAACAAAAGTTGTGCTCGAAACGGGAATGTTTGAATTGATAGAACCGGAGACCACTATTAAGATTAACTCCCCCGCCGGGTTAATTACTTCGCACGCAAAAGTTAAAGACGGCAAAATCGAATCTATTTATTTCGAAAATGTTCCGTCGTTCGTTTACGCGGTTGATCAAACTGTTGATGTGCCGAAACTTGGAAAGATAAATTTCGATATTGCATTCGGCGGAGCGTTTTATGCTTTCGTAAAAGCAAACCAGCTCGGATTCAAAATGCACGAGAGCGAATTCAGCGGGCTGATAGAAAAAGGTATGATGATTAAACGTGCGGTGATGAAAAACTTTCCTATCAAGCATCCTTTCGATGACGATTTAAGTTTTCTCTACGGAACAATTTTTTACGGTCACCCGTTAAGCAAGAACGCGGACAGCCGTAACGTTTGTATTTTCGCTGAAGGAGAAGTTGACCGGAGTCCAACTGGAACCGGTGTAAGCGCACGAATGGCTCTTCATTTTTCAAAAGGCGAGATAAAGATCAATCAACCAATGATGCTTTCA
>JAMCSN010000286.1 GCA_023381535.1 Bacteroidota bacterium | reverse complement strand
AAGAAAAACTTGAAAGCGTTAAAAGTCTGGCTTAACACATTAACTTGCTCGCCTGTTGATGAGCCGTTTTCCGACGACCAATACCCGAATTCCGTATCCATAATTGGTTTTGTTGGGAACGCTGTCTGTGCGCTGTTCACAAATGAAGTTGTAGGACCGAAATAACTACCGCTTCTTCCATAAAAAATTCCGAAGTACATTGTCCAACCCGCTACATCCATCACAGATTGAGTTTGATCACTTGCACCCGGCTTATCTGCCGCTGCAGATTGAGCTAGCAATCTTCCGTCGTCATAGTTATTTCTCAAATCATCTTTAACAAGATTGTTGTAAACTAATCTTCCGCCGCCGTCCAAATGACATTCGTTGGAAGTACTCCACAGAATTATCGACGGTCTGTTGACATCCCTAAATACCATTTCGCGAAACATCTGCAGATGAATCTTTCGAATGTTGTTCTGAATATCCCAAACATCTTCTGTATCCCACTGCCATAACGGAATTTCTTCCATGATAGCAAGCCCAAGTCTATCGGCAATTAAGTAAGTATAAAGATGATTCGGATAATGCGCAGTCCTAAGAAAAGTAGCATTGAGATTTTTTACCGTGACTAAATCAGAATAGATAATATTTTTCGGAACGCTTCTTCCGTAATCGGGATGTTCTTCGTGGCGAGCGACTCCCGGTAAATACATAATTTTATTGTTTAATAAAAATTTCCCGTTTTTGGTTGAAACAGTACGAATACCGAATTCAGTATAGTAGTCATCATAAATTGTTGAACCTGTTGAACCATCAGAAAGTGTTACTCTCATTATGTACAAATTTGGATTCTTCATCGTCCATAGTTTGGGATTTAGAATCTGCAATGTGATTTTGGTACCGGACACTGTTACACCTGGAGCTACGCTAAAAGTTGTTGGCGAAATGCCTGCAACAGTTGCTTCGGTTCCAACTAAATCTTTTGCGAATTCGCTTTGGATATTGGTATTGTTAACATTAGCTTCATAAAATCTTATTGCAGCACGGATACTAGATGTATTATTACTTTTGTTGTACACAACCACGCTGGCGTCTATTGTTCCGTCAATATTTTTGGGGACAACACTTGCACGTATAGTTGAAACAGCTTCCGAAATTTCCAGATATACATCATGTATAACACCGGCGTAGTTAAACCAATCCACTTTATTATATGGAATAATGTCTTTGCGTGAATCCCATGGAATGTTATCAACTCGAATAGCTATTGTGTTGGCAAAACCGTAATTAAGAAACGACGATACATCGAATGCAAACGGAGTATAACCGCCTTCATGATAGCCGACGTATTTACCATTTATCCAAACATCGCACACATAGTTAACGGCATAAAACATCAGCTTCACAAATTTTTCGTTGTTGGATGCATCAACATTGAAAGTTCTTCTGTACCAGATACCATTTTCATAAATTTCAGGATAAAGTCCGTTGGGCGCAGTTGCTTCAGTCAGCGCATTCTCAACACCGGGTAAATTTTTTGTTTGCCAACCGGAATCGTCAAAATTAGAAAGTTGTCTTCCCGCTGCTTCGGCTTCCACAGCTGCAATTCCGGCAGAGTCTCGTTTTGAAAGTGAAAGGTTATGATTGGCTGCAAATCTTTGTTTTTTCCATTCACCCGCTAGATCAATCGTTAATCTTGTATTTTGTTTTTCAAAAGTTGGAACCGGCATTCCATTTTGGTAAGGTATATTTAAGCCGCCGACTATAGGATTCGGCAGACTAAATGTGGGTTCTAATGTTGCCGTTTGCGCATGATTTATTATGAATGGAATTATTGTGAAAAGTAATCCAGGTAAGAATAGTTTTTTAATTTGCATCATTAGTTTCCTCTCAAAATCGTATTTGTAGCACTAGTTATAAGCAAAAGTAATACCACTTAGGAATTTGGAAAAAGTAAGAAAAAATAAAGATTTAGTTCAGCCGTTTGGAACAGATGTTATAAAACTAATAATTCGGAATTATCATATTGATATCTGAACTTTAAAGCGAACGGTTAGTTTTTATGAAGTGTGCTGAAAATTTATTTCAGTCCCAACTCTTTGCACATTCTAGAATAGTTGGGTGGCGCCAATCCTAATTTTTTTGCCGCTTCGGCATCGGAGCCGCATTGATTACGAACATACTTGAAATATTTTTCGCGGAAATTCTTTTCCATCCCCTTCAACGAAATTATTCCTTCTGGATTTTTGAAGCTTATCCCTTCGGAAGCAATAATAACATCATCGGTGTCAAATATTTTCTTACCTAAAGCGGTTTCAACTATGTTGGGGTCAATGGTTTTTTCATCGAAAAATAAGAGCCGCTGAACTACGTTTTTCAGTTCTCTAATATTTCCCGGCCATGAATAGTTGATAAGTTTCTTCATGGCATCTTCGGTTAATACCGGTATTTCCTTTCCCATATCATTTGCGAAATCGTTCATGAAATAATCAACAAGGTAATGTATGTCTTCCCGCCTGTTGCTTAGATTTGATACGCGAATAGGAACCACGTTTAATCGGTAATACAAATCTTCTCTAAATCTTTTTTCTTTTACCTCGGTTTCCAAATTTTTCTTGCAGTACACGCAGTAATTTTACTTGTGATGAAAGCGGCAGTTCGGAAACTTCATCCAAAAAAATCGTCCCGTTATTCGCCAGTTCAAAAAGACCCGGCTTGCCTTTATCCGCTCCGGTAAACGCTCCTTTTTCATAACCGAATAATTCGCTCTCGATCAATTGATCGGGAATACTGCCGCAGTTTATTGGAATAAAGTTTTCATATTTCCTATTGCCGAGATAGTGAAGATTGTAAGCGACAAGTTCTTTGCCTGTACCGCTGGCTCCCAAGATTAAAATAGGTGTATTGCTGTTTGCGAACTTGGTTATTTGGTCCCGCAGCCGATTTACCTCTTCGGAAACTCCAACAATTTTTTTATCGGCTAATATGTCTTCAACCTTCCGATTTAATTTTTGGTTAGACTTTTGTTTATCCCACATTAATTTTCTTTTTTCTGCGGCATTGAATATTGAAATAATGAAATCTGTCGGCTGATAAATATGTTCTTCAATGTCGCCGGGATACTTTGTGCAATACCAAAACGCGCCTGCTTTCATTAGATTGTGTGCAAAGTCATAATCGGCAATGTTGATGGTCATCTTTGTTATTACGATTATCTGCAGAGTTGGATCGATAAGTTTTATCTTTTTTATCAGATGTTCTCCGCGCAGACCTCCAGCTATTTGAAAATCCATGACCACTAAATCGTAAGCATTCTTTTTCCGATCTAAAAGTTCAACCGCTAATTTCCCATCAGAAACAACGTCCACAATTTTAATTTTGTCACCGAAAGGTTTGATTGTATTTTCAACTCTTCTGACGTCAAATTCTTCATCCTCAATTAGTAAAATATTAACCTGATCTATCTCAAACATTTCTTCTCCAGGATTAATGTGGAATCGTAATTATGAATCGACAACCGCGCTTTGGCAAGTTCTCCGCATCAATGGACCAGCCGCAGCGTTGTGTAGCTATTTCGTAGGCAATATAACATCCGTAGCCGGATGAAGAAGTTTCATTTTTTGTTGTAACATTTTCGAGAAATAGAATCTTCACACCGTTTTCATTTTCTTCCAAAAGTCCGGGGGTAATTCCAGCACCGTTATCTTCAATCACCAGTTTCGTGCTGCGCAGCGCCGGGTAATGCTCTGTAGAAATTGTTATCAAAATATTTTCATCACCGCCGTGATCAATGCTGTTCTGGATTAACGGTTCGATAATTTCCCAAATGACAAATTCATTGATGTGGAGTGCTGGAACATTCTTATCCAGTTTCATCACGATTTCAAACGAGTTTGATTTCTTTGCCGTTCGGTTAAAAATATTTTCAACAATAAATCTTACAACCTCATTTAGGTTCGTTTGAAAACTCATGTTTCTTATCGTCTGAATCGGAGGATCGTACCATTTCATGTCGTAGATAACACGCGAAATAAAATTGGAATAGCGTGTCGCCCGATATTTAATTTCATCTATGTTCTGCGGATTAATACTTCGTAAATCATCTTTAATAAATCCCATCACTTTTTCTGCTTTGTGGTGCGTGTGATAGATTCTCTTTGTAAACAATGTTTCTTTATCGTAATCGATTTTCTGCTTGATACTTTTTTCGTGTTCATCCATCAAACGCTTCTGTGCTTCGTCCCTTTCCTTTACTGTATACGACGAGATGTAATACATAGCGAGTAAACCAAGAAGGAACAGTGCAGTATATATAATTGATGTCTCTTCATAATTGGAAATTATTGCACGCTGAATGAAAGAAACATCGGTGATGTTCTTCATGTAAAGCGCTCCCATAAACTCGCCGTTGGGAACGAACGGAACAAATATGTGATACGTATGGTTATTCTTTAAAACATTTACTATTTCTTCGTTTGCTTTAAGCTCTTTTTTAATATCACTATAGATGTTCAATGCTTCCACATGACGGGTAGACGCATCGGGTTCTTCTATTTTTTGAGTAAGTAGAAATGAGTACAGCACGCGCCCATCGTCAATAACATAAGTCTTATTTGCATTGGATACTAGAAGACAAATTTCTTCCACGTTTTTCTTCGCGGCTGGACGGGTTTT
>JAMCSN010000322.1 GCA_023381535.1 Bacteroidota bacterium | reverse complement strand
ACAAGATTAGTATTACGGATCGTGATTCAGTTTTTGAAATTTTGAAAAACACCGATTTTGTTTTTCATCTGGCAGCATTTGTATCAGTGCCGGAATCCATTGAGAAACCTTATGAGTGCGCGGAGATCAATATTAATGGATTATTAAATGTGCTTGACGCGTGCAAAGAGTACGGCGTTCGAAAAATAGTATTTAGTAGCTCCGCAGCAATTTATGGCGACAATCCTCTGTCGCCCAAAACCGTGGACATGAAACCGGATCCGAAATCACCATACGGTACTACTAAATTGGAAGGCGAAAATTATTTGAAACAGTACAATCAAAATTTCGGACTCGAAACGGTGTCTTTGCGTTACTTTAACGTTTTTGGTCCGCGTCAAGATCCAAACAGTCAATACTCGGCGGCTATTCCAATATTTGTCGCCAAAGCTATTCGCAATGAAACGATAACGATTTACGGTGATGGGGAACAGACGCGGGATTTCATTTTTGTTAATGATGTTGTGAAGGCAAATGTCCTTGCTGCTACTTCTGCTAATGTCAACGGAGTATTCAATGTTGCAAGCGGATCGGCAATTACCATTAACGATATTGTGAAGTTTGTTGTTGAAGAAACTAACAGCAAAAGCAAAATTGTTTATGAACAGGAAAGACCTGGCGATATCAAACATAGTCTTGCTTCAATTGATGAAACAAAACGAGCATTAAATTTCAATCCGACCTATGATTTGATGACCGGTATGAGAAAAACAATACGATACTTTGCCAAAAAATAATTCATGCCCTCAAAATTTCTTTGCTGAGAAAACGGATAGACAATTTTCGCCCTTGAGGGAGGGACAAAATTGATTGACTGATTAGGATTAATTGCCGAGTGAAGTACTATTAGCAATTAAATTACTTTTACTTTCATAATTTATCTTATGATATTCACTTTGATGGGAAAAAATTGTTTTTGATAAAAACATGATAGGTATTGCTATCGTGTGGTAAAAAATGTTAATTGAATTAAGTTTCTGTCAGTAGTTTTAGTGCAGGTGAATTCAATTCAAGAGTTTACCTGCTCTTTCTGTTTTTCAACAAAGACCTTTCTTAACAAGATTAGAAGCTCTTTGTGCGACAACTTAAAAGGAATAAAAAATAACTTTCTCTCATATCGGGAATAATTTAAAATGAAATTTGAAAACAAATTTAATCCTACAAATTTTTTAAAGGGGATGATTTTTCTTTTTGCGTCATTTATGACTACCTCAGTTTTTGGTCAAGCAGCTAACCATATTGTTATCAGTGAAGTGGCTCCAATGGGTGGAAGTTCTTCGGCTTTTAACTCTGGAGAATATATTGAACTTTACAACCCTTTTTCTACAGATGTAACTTTTGGTGCAAATGTTAAAATTACTTCAGGCGGAGGAACTACTACATCAAATGCTGCTTATTGGACAATTTCTTTAGCCGGAAAGACAATTAAGGGATATGGATTTTTATTAATTGGCGACGGCGGTGTGGCTGTGACTCCTGATTTATTATTTCCTTCAAGTCATAACCTTGCAAATTCTGGAACACGTTCTTCCGTACAATTGATGGACGGAGTAACAATTATTGATGCTTTTGGTTGGGATCCTTTAAGTATTTCATCACCAAATTGTGAAGTAACTGCTTTTCAACCAAGCAGTACAAGTTCTGATAAAAAATCATTTGAACGTAAAAGCGGTGTTTCTGCTACAAGCCACGATACTCAAGGCAACGCTTGGGATTCTAACGATAACTCAAAAGATTTTTTTGAGAATACACCTTCAACAGCGAATCCGCAAAACTCATATAGTCCAATTGCGGCAAATCCTTACAACTTGTCACCGACTAAAGGACCGGGAACAGTAACCGTGTCTCCCGGAGTTTGGAAGTTTAATGCTTCAACCACGATAAAATTTGTACTGAAAACATCCAGCGGCAATGTTGTTAATGGGCTGAAAATTGTTAAGCCAACTACTTTTGTATGGGACTCAAGTTTATTTAATGTTCAACCGAATACTGTAAATATAACTCAGTCAGCCGATACCACTGTATTTAATAATTTCACTTTAACCGGTACAGACAGTATCACAATCACAATTCCAAATGTTACCGCTGCCGATACAACAGATGAATTTACATTTTCCATTTTAACGAGCTCAGACGGCGCTTCGTTTTCCTCAATTACTGTACAGCCCAAAACGTTGGTTTATGGACTTCCGAAAACGGCTGCTGAAATTAAAGTAAAAAAGAGCGGGGTTTATTCTTACTTAGGAAAATGGGTTGTAATGCAAGGCATTGTTACAGCTGGAAATGAATTTGGCGGACCTTCATATCTACAAGATAATACTGCCGGATTTGCAATTTATGATTCCTCGGTTTCGAATCACATAGAATGTGGAGACGAAATTACCGTGCTTGGAAAAGTAACTTCTTACAATGAATTATTTGAACTCACTCCAGCATCAATATTGGAAACCATCGGACAAGGAATTGCTTACGATACGTTAACGCTAACGATTCCACAGGTTAAAGCTCAAATTCAAAGCGGCGTTGAACCTTATGAGTCAAGACTTATTCGCATTAATGGAATCGAAAAAGTTCTAACGACAAATAATGCACCTACATCATCATGGAAGGTTACAGGAAACGGCACAAATTATAATCTTGTCGTCGGTTCAGATACTATTCAGGCGCGTATTAGCGCAAAGACAAACCTTGCAAATCTTTCTATTCCTTCAAGTAAATTTGATATCGTTGGAGATCTTGGTCAGTACACAAACTTATATCAATTGTTACCACGTTCGTATGATGATATAATTGTTCAGGGTGCGGGACCGAGAATAGTTTCATTCGCACCTTACGAGTCTTCAATAAGTCCTAGCGGGATGACATTTAGTTTTCAAACAAATAGCCCGGGAACCACAATTATCAATTACGGCAAGACAAGCGCTTATGGCAGTACTGCTTCCGATGGGAATTACGTAACTCAACATCAGATTACGTTAAGCGGACTTGACCTTTCCACAGTTTATCATGTTCGGCTCGGCAGTTCTTATTCTAATGATACAACTTATACTTCGGATTACATTGTTGAAACGTCTTCGCTTACTTCTACCGGTACCATGAATGTTTATTTTAATCGGTCTATAGATAATTCCGTATCTACCGGAGAAGATGCGCAAGTTGTTAATATTTCTCAAAAACTTCTCAATCGAATTGACGCGGCACAACATTCGATAGACCTTGCACTGTATAGTTTGAGCGGAACTGTAGGTTCTAGTATTGCAGCAAAACTTATTGACGCAAAGAAACGGGGTGTAAAAGTGCGCGTGATCGGTGAAAATGATAATAGCGGCACTGCACCGTGGACGACACTTAAATCTAACGCCATCCAAGTTATATTCGATAATTACGACGCAACAAATGCCGGCGCTGGTCTTATGCACAACAAATTTGTTGTAGTTGACAATCGCGATTCTTCCGATACTGATGATTGGGTTTGGACTGGTTCATGGAATGCAACTGATCTGGGTAATAACAATGACGCACAAAACGTTATTGAAATTCAAGATAAATCTTTGGCTAATGCTTATACAATTGAGTTTGAAGAAATGTGGGGGAGTAATACCAATACACCAAATGCATCAAACTCACGTTTTGGTGCAAGAAAAATGGATAACACTCCGCACATTTTTAATATTGCCGGAACTCCTGTTGAACTTTATTTTGATCCGTCCGACAACACGACAAATCACATTGGTTATGCGCTCAATGCGTCTGTATCTTCAATAAATGTAGGGCTGCTTACATTTACTCGGAGCGACCTTGCACAAATATTGGTGAACAAAAAAAATGCTGGAGAGAAAGTACACGTAATTCTAGATAACAAAACAGATACCGGCAATCAATTCAGCTTCTTGCAAAACAACGGGGTTGATATTCGATTGAAAGGTAACGCTGTTCCGGGATTATTCCATCATAAATATGCAGTCATTGATGCGGACAAATATTCTGCTGATCAAGTAGTGATAACCGGTTCACACAATTGGTCTAGTTCGGCAGAAAATTCAAACAATGAAAATACATTGGTCATTCACAATCATAGGATTGCGAATTTATATTTACAAGAATTCAAAGCGAGATACATTGAAGCGGGCGGTACAGATGTAATTTCAGATGTTGCGAAAAATTTGAATACCGAAATCCCAACTAATTTTGACTTGAAGCAGAATTATCCGAATCCGTTTAATCCAACCACTACAATAATATTTTCCATTCCCGCTGTAAGTCGAGATTTAATCTCGACCTACATTGTTACGTTGAAAGTTTATGATGTTCTTGGTCGTGAAGTTGTAACACTTGTTAACGAAGAAAAAGCGCCCGGCAATTACGAAATGAAATTTGACGGGACAAATCTTGCTAGCGGAGTATATTTCTATTCACTCATGACAAACGGATTTTTCCAAACGAAGAAGATGATTCTGATGAAATAGTTGACGTTGAAAGAGATGGTCATAAAAACTAAAAACCCTCGAAATATCGAGGGTTTTTTGTGGGCCCAGAAGGAATTGAACCTCCGACCCGCTGATTATGAGTCAGCTGCTCTAACCAACTGAGCTATGGGCCCTAAAAGCGCTGACAAAAA
>JAMCSN010000079.1 GCA_023381535.1 Bacteroidota bacterium | reverse complement strand
TTTGTAGTTGTTTGTTAGGTGTTTTTTTAGCTCTTGATAAGAGCCGTTATCAGCAAAATCAGCAGTACCTTCACTAGTCAAATTTTGCCCGTCATATGAAAGTACTTGAGAAACTATTGCCGGTACCTCTATTTGATTATTCTGATTAGTAATAAGTTCACAAGAGTTCATAACAAAGAGCGTACCTATCAAAGCAATTACAAATAAGAAATATATTTTTTTCATTTGTGGGTTCCTTTATTAAAATTCTAATGAAATTCCGGCTGTTGCATTACTTTGTTTGCCAAGATCATAATCAAGATTCAAGACGATAAAGGATAATTTTAATGCTGCACCAACAATAAACCTTGTTTTGTTTTCTCCATTTAGATCTATTGAAGTGCTTACTCTGTTTCCCTGGTCATCAGTCACTTTATAATCAAAAGTTACTTTTGTGGATTCAAATTGAAGACCCGCATAAGGGGTAAGAATTCCTAATGTTTTTGAAAGAGCTAAACCGTATGCAGTTGAATTGGAAGAAACCATTCCACTTAAGGCAATTCTATTAATTACCGCTTGCAGAGAAATATCGATAGGTAGATTAAAATATTGCCCTACGGAGTGGCGAAGCCCTAAACTATAGAAAGAAAATTTCTTATCAGAAATAGTAATTGATGGAACAAATCTAACTACTATTTCTGTATGCCAATCATGAATAGAAATTTGCGGAAGCGGGAAAGTGGCGTGTTTTAAATTAAATCCGCCCGGGTATTGTATAATTCCGTATTGACTGGTATAAATTGTAGCTTCGGAAGGTCCGAAAATTGTTGAGCTACTTTGGGAAAGATCATATCCCAAAGAAGCGTCTGGTGTTGTAGGGGTAAATGTTCTTTGGTTTTCTGGAATGATAACGTAAACTGTTTGTAAAGACAATGAAAAACCGAAATTGTCAGGAATTGATGCTGAATGATAGATCCCTGAGTTTAATGCAGTTCCAAGAGTAGTAGCGAATGGTTTTGTATATAGCTCAATATCTTTTTGAGCAACATTCCCAAGAAAACTTTCCAGTTGAGCATTAACAGAACCATACATTAGAAAAAGAACTAACGAAAGAAGTCGTATTGCTTTCATGCACCCTCACTGAATTAGTGACAAATCACAATTAGTAATATAAAAAACAACATGTCTGATTTAATGAAAGTTCATTTTCTGTACTTTAAGATTTTTATTTATAGATTTTTCAAATTTAACAAGGTTGGTTAATAAAAAGCCGCTAGAACGTTGCAGTTTAGGCCTTTTTGAGTAGGGCACTGGGGGTCCCTATTCCAAATCAGTTCTTTACAGACGAAAGTTAAACAACATTATGGATGAAAGTGGCGTACACTATATAGACG
Source organism: Bacteroidota bacterium (assembly GCA_023381535.1). Next base: position 3,287 of record JAMCSN010000079.1, on the reverse strand, counting down.
TTGTAGTCTGTCTGTTTGGAAACGAATTGGTCACTTTAGTCATTACATTTCAGAAAGACTGATCTTTTAACTTGTTCGCAGAAGTTAGTGATACAGAAAAATCCCACTCTCTACGCACTTTTTTAACTTCAACTTTGAATTAATGATTTAGTTCTTTATTGAAGGCATGGCAGGTCAAAATTATTAGCTCAAAAAGAAGAGAATTTTTTCATCTCAAGCCTATCTCAAATCAATTCTTAATCTCATTCTGACACAAAAAATCAGAATTTCTCCTTCTCTGCACTTTGTTTTCGGGGCAAAATCCAACCTTTTGATGGCACCATGGTTGTTTTTACCACACCATGATTGAAAACTCAGAGGAGGAGTAAAGTGATTCATAATTACCGAGTACTTAGCCGAATGATTATGGTTTTATCTTTTATAATCATTAGTTCTTCGTTAACCTTTTCACAAACCAAAGGACCTAAAAAGGTAACCGATCATACCAGCATTGCACAGATTACTGCACACGGCGATGGGCTGGGCATTAAATTTACAATTCCAACAACAGGCCTGCCAGATACTTATTTTGCCGGTACATTGTTAGGAACTCTCAACTCCCAATCAAAAAAATTTTACTGTATTGATATTGGTCATCGTTTGGCTTATAACGACAACTATTGGGATGAAGGGAACACACCGGCGGAAATCACTTACATACTGAATAATTATTTCCCTTACAACACTTCCAACTATCCGGGAAAACTTTCCGACATTAACAAAGAAGCAGCGGCAATTCAATTTGCCATTTGGCATTTTAGCGACAATGCTGATCCAAGCACAATTCAGAGCAATGACGCAGTTAAAAACAGAGCAAATGAAATAATTGCTGACGCAATTGCCAACAGTGGAAATGTTATTCCACTTGAAACGCTAATTATAATTCCTACGTCACAATCTTTCGTACAGGGAACCCCAGCTACATTTGATGTTTACGCTCTTGATCTTAACGGCAATCCGATACCGAACTTGAATATTACTTTGACAACAACACTCGGCACTTTGAGCATGACAAGCGGTACAACAGATGCAAATGGAAAGCTTGGACCGATTACACTTACTTATTCCAGTACCGGCACAGCAACAATCAATGCTCAAGCTCAAGTAATGATTCCGCAAGGAACAAAATATTATAATGTTGCTGCACCAAACGACAAACAGAAATTAGTACTTGCAACACCGGCATCAGATTTGAAAGAAGTCAACGCGACGGTTACATGGTACACAAAACCAAGCGGCTGCGATCTTAACGGTTACACGACATTTACACAAGGCGGTTGGGGAAGTCCTTCAAACAGTGCGCCTGGTAAAATTAGAGATCAGTATTTCAGTACCGTTTTCCCAAGTGGTTTGGTAATCGGAAATGCAAGCGGGAACTATCATTTAACATTAACTAGTGCATCGGCAGTTAAAGGTTATTTGCCAGACGGCGGAACAGCGGCTGCATATACCCAAAACTATTCAAACCCAACCAGTCATATAAATGTACTTTCCGGACAATTGGCGGCTCTGAAATTAAATGTTGCCTTCAGCGCTGCTGGAGTACTTGGTTCGAATACAACAAAATTAGGTGATCTTGTTATTGCATCCGGACCATTTTACGGAAAGACAGTCAGTCAGATGTTAGCACTTGCTGAAATTGCAATTGGTGGTGGTTCTTTGAACGGTTATACATTCAGCCAATTTAACGATGCAGCGACTGCAGTAAATGAAAATTTTGACAACGGTAAAGTTGATAAAGGTTATTTAACCTGTAACGTTCAACCTTGTGCAAGCACAATAGGTGATTTTGTATGGCACGATAAGAATCATAATGGAATTCAAGATGCAGGCGAACTCGGCATACCTGGTGTAAAGGTTGAATTAATGCAAGGCGCCACAGTTGTTGCAACTGCAACCACAGATGTAAACGGAAAATACTCTTTCACGAACTTATCAAACGGCGGTTATACAGTAAGAATAGCAGCATCGAACTTTGATGTTGGCGGCGCTTTATACAGCAACGGTCAAACAAAATGGTACGCTTCACCAAACAACAGCGGTTCGAAGAGTACGACTCTTAACTGCGGCGATGATTTAACACTCGATTTCGGATATTACAAAACATGTGTTAGCATAACGAAAACCGCAGACAAACAATCATACAACAAGGGTGATGTTATCACTTACACATTTGTTGTTGAAAACTGCGGAGATATTCAGCTTCACGGCGGAGTAGATATTTTTGATGCAATGTTGAATCCAAACGGAAATCATTTAATAAAACATATCGATGTTCTCGATCCTGGTGCTACAACAACATTTACAATGACTTATCAAACCGGTGACAACAATTGCGGACAAATCACTAACACCGCAAGAGCAGAAGGCCACCCGGTTAATAATTCTGCTACAGTAATTGACGAAAGCAGCGTTACCGTAACGGTAGTGTGTGTAGATAATAAAGCCGACCTTAAAATTGAAAAGACAGTTAATAATCCAAATCCGAATTGCGGTGACAACGTTACGTTCACAATCAAAGCTACAAACCTTGGTCCTAGCGATTCGCACAATGTTACTGTAACTGATTTGTTGCCGAACGGTTTAGATTTTGTTTCAGCTACACCTTCACAAGGAACCTATGATATTACAACCGGCGTCTGGACAATAGGTAACTTAGCTAACGGCGCATTTGTAACCTTAGCAATTACCGTAAAAGTTGATTGCGGACAGGTTAACAACTCCGGTTTTGATTTTGGTGTAGCGAAAGATTACAATTTATTTGTACTTGAAGATGTCACTCAACCTTCTTCTGATACACAAGGAAAAGTTGCAGTCGGTCACAATGCATCATTTTCAAACTACAGTATCGGTGATCAACTTCCGGCTAACAGCGGCGACGTTCTGATTGTTGGCAATGATTTAACCTTTACTAGCGGTGCTATCTACAACGGTAACGTTGTTTACGGACACGCGACAAACTTACCGCTGCCAGGCGTCAGCATCAGCGGCGGAACTTTGAGGAAGGATAATGTAATCGACTTCGCGGCAGCTAAAGCGTACTTGGAAGGATTATCGACCACGCTCTCAACTCACACTGTTAACGGAACAACAACATTCCAATTCGGCGGATTGACATTAAACGGAACCGATCCTTACTTGAACGTATTCAAAGTTAACGGATCAGATCTTTCAACTGCGAACAATTTTACAATTGATGTTCCGAACGGCTCGGCGGTTCTCGTTAACAGTGTGAGTTGAGAGCGTGG
>JAMCSN010000295.1:7369-21818 GCA_023381535.1 Bacteroidota bacterium | reverse complement strand
AATGTTACTTCCTGCCTGCCGGGAGTCATTACTTTGTTTACCAAAGTTGCTACTTCTTCACCGAGAATGTTAAACACCTTAAGCGTAACGTTGCTTTCCTTCGGTAACTCGAACCTGATTATAGTTGATGGATTAAATGGATTTGGAAAGTTTTGTAACAGAGCAAAATTTGCCGGTGTCTCCAATTTCGCTTCGATTGTTTCCGAGTATTCAAACTTGCCGTCAAAATCAATTTGCTTTAACCGGTATTGGAATTGTTGCCCGCCGGTAGGTGTATCTGTAAAAGAATATTCTTTTGGTGAATTGCTGTTACCGCTGCCTTGCACAAATCCTATATTCTCCCATTCCGACTTCTGATTTCTGATTTCTGTCTTCTGTCTTTGAATCTCAAAACCATAATTATTTACTTCTGTTGCCGTTGACCAATTCAAATAAACATTCGCGAGGCTGGTAGTTGCTTTAAAGGAAGTGAGTTCAACGGGGAGAGCAGCATCAGCAGTGTTAGTAAGTCCGACAAAATCAGAACAGGAGACTCCTAATACAGAATTAAATAGACCACCTGCATAAACCCTTCCATTTGTAAAATCAAGGGCAATAGAATGAACTCCATCACCAACACCGCCAGCAACGCCAACATTTGGATCCCAGCTAGTAACAGTTCCTGATGTATTTACAGCAGCAATGTTATTTCTGGTAGTACTGACAAATCTTGTAAACTTTCCTCCTACATAAACAATCGACCCGGAGAAAGCAATTGCATAAATTTCAGTGGTACTGGCCTGATGGGATGGATTCCACGGTAAAAGATCTCCGGATCCGTTCACTGCGGCTAGGCCACTCCTGGGAACATGATTAACGATAGCACTATCAACAGTAGAAAATAGTCCACCGATATAAATTACGTTGTTATCTGTGACTGCAATAGAATAAACTTTGGCATTCGGACTAGGATTGAAGGGTTGTAATGAGCCTCCTTCAGCGACCATTGCTAAGTAATTTCTGTTTCCGGTAGCAATAGTAGTAAAATCACCACCAACGAAAATTGCTCCGAGATAATAAACAAGTGTTCTCACTGCGGCGTTTGCATTTGGGTTCCAAGATGTAACTGCGCCTGTTGAAGTTGAACTAAGAGCTGCAATATAATTTCTGCCCGCTCCACCGATAGTTGTAAAATTGCCTCCAGCATATACGGCTGTTCCTCCTATTGCAATTGTGTTTACCGTTGAGTTTGCATTCGGATCCCATGTTGCGTCTGCATTTCCAGTGGTGTTGTTCAGTTTTGCAATATTGTTTCTTGCCTGTCCACCAATAGTTGTAAAGAACCCCCCCACATAAATATCGGTTCCACTTATAGCAATTGTATACACGCTTGCGCCACCGCCTGATACATTTGGGTTCCAGCTTGTAACCGTTTTGGTTGTTGCATCAATAGCAGCAATACTATTTCTTGCAGTCCCTCCTACTGACGAAAAAAATCCTCCAATATAAATGGTGTTTCCACTTACTGCTACCGCGTATACAATTCCATTTGTAGTAGGCAAACTTTCGTTTGTTTGTGAAAGTGAAACATTTTGAAGAAATAAAATTGACAAGAATGAACAAATCAGCGGTATAAAATATTTTTTCATATAACCTCCGTACTTCAATTAAAAGTTAGTTTTCATATTATATTCTTCATCTTCCTAAATGGGAAAATTGATTTCTTTATTTGTAGCAAAGCTAAAGATGCAGAGACAGCTTAACAACCACATGAACATGGGGGCAGGAGTAAAAGCTGTTCAGCTGCTTTTCCGAATTGCACTTTAAATATTTTCGTAAAATGAAATGAAGTTTACATGAAACCAATTAGATGGATTTTATGAATGGAAGAATGAAATGGTGAACGGATATTTATATTTCTCCCCGTAGAGATTTTGTTATTACTTCGGCTTTGCAGTTTACGTGGAGCTTTCTGTAAATATTTTTTATATGGAAGCGCACAGTCTCAATTGATATGATGTTGGCGGCTGCAATCATTTTATAGCTTAAGCCGTCAACTAACCCGGCAACAATTTCCTTTTCTTTGAAAGTAAGAATTTGTTCGTGTAAAGCCGGTTTGACTTGATTAAAAAACTCGACTACCTTCCTTGCAATTTGGGCCGACATTGGTGCGCCGCCAGTATAAACATCTTCTACGGCTTCTTTAATTTTTATCAGCGGAGTGTTCTTTATCAAATAACCTACGGCACCGGCACAGACTGCTTCAAAGACTTTATCGGAATCTTCATATACAGTAAGCATAAGAATGTTAATATCGGGGTAGCGTTCTTTAATTAATTTTATGCCGCTTATGCCGGACATACCCGGCAGACCTATATCCAACAGTAACACATCAATAATTTCTTCTTTTGATGTGTTGGCGAGAAACGACTCGATAGAATCTGCAGTGGTTTTGCACATAATACTCCGCTGCCCGTTCAGAAATTCTGCAATGCCGTTGCGTGTATCGGCAATATCCTCTATGATGGCTACTGATATCACGCTTTCAACATAATTACTGTTGTAACTTTTAGCTACCCCATAAAGATGTGGTTTTATAGTTTGTTGACAATTAGTTTTATTAATAATCCGTTACCGAAAACAAAATCGATTTTCCCTTTTATCTTTTCTGCACGCAATGCCATATTCCTCATTCCATTCCCGTGATTATGTTCTTCCGCCTTATTTCCGATTCCGTCGTCACTTATACTCATTTCAAACGTGTCCAGTTCACTCAATATCCTAATCTCGACATTTTTTGCGTTGGAATGTTTTGCAATATTGTTTATTGCTTCTTTGAAGATGAGATAGATGTTATGTCTGGCATCTAATAAAATTCTTTTCTCCGGATTCGATAAAGTAATATCATATTCTACTTGAATGTTTTTGTCGTTAAGAATCTGGGAAGAAAAATCTTTCATCCGGTCTATCATATTTTGCATGCTGTCGTTACGAGAATCGATAGACCATACTACATCGCTCATCATCCCGATCACTTTTCTGCTTAGTTCTTCTATAATGCCGATTTTTTGATCGAGCCTTTTTTTATCCAGTTCACTATTCAATAACTGCGTTTGAATCGACAAAGAGGTAAGCGAAGCGCCAACTTCGTCATGAAGATCGCTGGCAATCCTAAACCGTAGCTTCTCAATTTCTATTATCCTTTTGATTTTTATTCTATACAATCCAAAGAATATCGAAAAGATAAAAATTACTGCTGCGGTTCTAAACCACCATGTCATCCAATATGGCGGCTTAATAATGATGTTTATTGATGCGGCTTTTTCATTCCATTTGCCGACATCGTTTGCTGCTTTTACATGCAGTAAATAGTTCCCGGGATCAAGATTCGTATAACTACCGTAACGTTGCAAAGCAGTGACTTGATGCCAATCCTTGTCGAATCCTTCGAGCATATATGCAAACTGGTTCTTTTCGGGGGAGGTATAATTAAGCGCCACAAATTCGAATGTGAAAAAATTTTGCGAATAAGAAAGCTCTATTTTCTGATTTTCAGAAATTGGGTTTGAGAGCGGGAGGGTTTTATCGAATACTTTGAAATTTGCAAAATATACGGGCGGGGCATTTTCGTTGTCTTCAATTTCATCAGGGAAAAATGCATTAAAGCCGTTTATACCGCCGAAAAACATTTCCCCGGTTGAACTTAAAAAAAACGATCCGTGATTAAATTCATTTGCCTGCAAACCGTCGCTAATATAAAAATTCCTGAACTTTCCGGTTTTTAAATTGAATCGTGAAATTCCATTATTGGTACTAAGCCAAAGGTTACCGGATTTGTCGGGAAGAATTCCATAAACAAGGTTATTCGATAATCCATCAAGTTCCGTGTAATAAATAAAAGAATTTTGTTTGCGGTCAAAACGGTTTAGTCCACCGCTGTAAGTTCCGAACCACAAAATACCGGCATCATCTTCATAAATTGAATTTACTGAACTAATATTTAGACTTATTCCGGTTTTAACAGCCGGATTAAATTCGTGCAGCGGATAATATCTTTTAAATGAATCCGTTCCCGGATCATAACAATGTAAACCGCCGGCAAGTGTTGCAATCCAAATTTCTCCTTTACTATCTTCAAAAATTTTAGAAATTGCAATTCCTGAAATTGCTTGAGGATTTTGAGGATCGGGATTATAGTGTATAAAAGTATTTGTTTTCCTGCTGAATCGATCTAGACCTCCTCGCAGACCTCCAATCCATAAGTTATTTTTGCTGTCTTCAAATAATGTGGAAACATCGTTAAAACTAATGCTGTTGATTTCTCCGGGAATGTTTTTATAACGTAAAACTTCGCCGTTTTTTTTGTTAAAACGATTAAGTCCTTCTTGTGTTCCAACCCAAAGAAACCCGTCTTTAGTTTCAATCAGCGTTACCACCCTGTTGTCGCTAAGTGAAGATTTGTTTTTTGAATTAAAGAGATATGATTTAACTTTATTCCTATTTCGGTTAATACAATTCAAACCCCCGCCCCATGTACCAACCCACAGCACGCCGTCTTTTTCTTCGAAAATTGCCATGACGATATTTCCGTTCAAGTCGTCCGGCTTATTTGGGTCATCATAGAAATGTTTAAACCAATTCTTCCTCAAATCATATGTTTTTACTCCGTTGGAAAATGTTCCCAACCAAAGTATTCCAGATTTATCGACAAACGTAGTGTTAATTACATCATCGTAATATTTAATAAACTCTCCCGAATTGTAGTTGTACAACATTAAGCCGGACACCGAAGATGCGATCCACAGATTTCCTTTTAAATCCTGGCGGATTGAACTAATATAATTACTTGATAGGGTAAGCGGATTCTTCGCATCTCTCTTATATCTTTTAAATGAATTGGTTTTTTCATCGTATCGATTTAATCCGGAGCTTAGTGTACCGACCCATATTGTTCCTTTGTCATCTGCATAAACCGTCGATATATTGTTTTCGCTCAAACCCGAGTGATTTGACGGGGAATATTTATACCGAATAAAAACTGGTTTATTTTTAACATTGGGATGCGAATTTATTTTTAGTTTAGATAATCCTTCGAATGTTGCAATCCATAAATATCCACTTTTGTCTTCGCAGATTGATTTTATATCATTTCCGCATAAACTTTTGGGATTATTTGCTTCGGAAAAAAAGTGAGTGAAATTATCTGTATCCCTGTTAAAACGGTTTAGTCCACGGCTAAATGATCCCAGCCAAATGTTGCCGAAAGAATCTTCAAACAATGTTGTAATGTAGTTCTCGCTAATTGAAGTGGAATCATTTTCACTATGGATGTAGTGATAAAACTTGTTTTCGGAAATAGCATAACGATCAACGCCACCACGGACTGTGCCAATCCATAAATTACCTTTGCTGTCGCTCAACAAGCTCCAGATTGCATCATCGGAAATAGAATTTGAATCGGCAGGATCATGCTTAAAAACTTTGATTGAATAACCATCATAACGATTTAGACCGTCCTGCGTACCGAACCACATGAATCCTTGTATATCTTGCGATATTGCAAAAACCGAAGATTGTGACAATCCCTGTTCAACACTTATTTGACCAAACTTTTCAGGCGAGAGCGGAAAAGTCTTTGGTTTATAATTGGCTGACTGCGCAACAACATTATTGTAAATAAAACACGCAAATACTATGAACTGCAAAAACCTTTCAATAACGTTCATAATTCTTAGTAGAATGTATGGATAAACATAAGTCAGTATACCGGTTGTGTGGATTAGATTACAATAATTAGAAAATGAAAGCAAAAGTAATTATTCTCCGAAGGAGTCCTTCGGACAAAAATTCATCTGCGTAAATCATAAAAATCCGCTTAATCAGCGTTCTATTTTTCAAGAAAATAATTACTTTTTGTTGTTATAGCAAGTTAATTCACACAACGGGTGTCAGTCGTATCTAAATTTTAATCCGCCTTCGCCCGATGAAGCAGGGCTTCGGTGGACGAGAAGGTGGGTAAATTCCCCGCCGCTTTGCGGCGAATATGGTAAAATTTGTTTTTTGATACCTCGCTGCTTGCGGCGAGGAAATTAATTTCTCCGCGCGCATTTTCATATTTCTTAATCCGTTGCCGCTGTTGTTCACATCTTCTACGAATCCTTTTCCGTCGTCACTTACGCTCATTTCAAACATATCAAGTTCACTCGTTATCCCGATCTCGACATTTTCTGTGCTTGAATCGACAAAGAGGTAAGCGAAGCGCCAACTTCGTCATGAAGATCGCTTGCAATCCTAAACCGTAGCTTCTCAATTTCTAGTATCCTTTTGATTTTTATTCTGTACAATTCAAAGAATATCGAAAAGATAAAAATTACGGCTGCGGTTCTAAACCACCACGTCATCCAATATGGTGGTGGAACTTTTATGTCTGAGAAAATTCTCCTGACTAAATCTGATGAATTCAAGTACTGCCCGACAGATTTTTTGCATTAGAAGTAGTTTTATTATTCCCCCAAAACTTAAGCCACTTTATTTTTGAGATGCCGGCCGGAGCCGGCAAATTATTCTCTCACTCGTGGTTAATTCATATTAGCAAGAATTAATATTTCAGTTGCATCATTAACTTGAGCATTCGTTGCGCCTGTTAACGTTGTTTGAACTGCCGTTGCTAATGCACTATAAAAACTTGTGTAGGCAGTAATATATTGAGAAGTGGAAACAGTGCCTGTTAACGCTGCGTTTAAGGTAGCTTTCGCTCCCGTTGTTCCATTGATGCTCACATCAATCGAGTCGATTAGCGAGGCATATGCACTTAAAACAATTTTCAGTTGCGCTACTAATGTATTGTGGTATTGAACATAAGCATCGCTTATTTGGCTCATACTGGTTGCATTTGAGATTGAAGTGGATAAAGTTACTCCTGCATTGGAAACTGTATTTATCTGAGTGCTGGTAGCCCCGGCTGCCTGAAATTTTGACTCAGCTGCAGCTCTTAAAACTAATGCCGAATAAGCATATATAGATTGAGACGCTGCAAATGAAGCGCTTGAGGACATCTGTGCAGATTGATTAACGTATGCTCGTGAAGAAACTCTTAATAACTTCGCATACGTTTCAAGTTTAACATTTGCATTTGTATAAGCAGATATGAACGCACGCTGGTAAGTTTGAAAATCTTGGCTTGCTGAGGATTGAGAATCTGCATGGTTGTATAGAGAAGTCTGGAATGAAATTAATGCTTGTGCTTTAGCATTTTCTATTGCAGTCCATTGAGAGCTGGAGATACCGAAATATGCATTGCTTGATGCTTGAGTTCTAACCTGTGATTCTGTTGTAAGGCATGATGCAAACTGACTCTTTGCAGTAGTACTGCTGCTTATCTGAGCAGCCACTGAAGAATTTAAATACATTTGTAAGTCTGCGGATGAGACAGCATTTGCTTGTCCGGATACAACAATTTGTGAATAGACATCCGCATGTGCCGATGTTTGTGTGTTTACGGGTTGACAGTTAACGGTTGTATTGCTGCTAACCTGAGAATAAACAACTGCCTTCCATTGAGAAGTGCTTTTGGTTGCGACCACTACTAAATTTTGAGCGCCGCTTAGATTAGTTTCAACTGTAAAATTTCCATTAACATCTGTTTGCACGCTTTGTGTGGAAACGGTTTTCAAAGATCCGTCCGCTTGAACTTGTGCTAAAATTACAGTTGCGCCGCTTATACCCTGGCTTGATTCTACTCCGGAAGATTTTTGTAGAGATTTGTAGAGTCCTGAATCGCCGGTAACTTTACCTGTTACTTTCGCATTAGAATTTCCCGAATCCACCGGGTTGCTATCTTTTGAGCAGGAGGTAAGTACAAATAATAGAAATACAATGGGAATCCCGTATAAAAAACGGAAACAAGATTTACTTGTTTTTGACATTGTGTTACTCCTTTTCATAGTGATATTAGGTTTAGTCTAAACTTTTTTTGTTTTTAACGGTGGAAAAACTATTTCATCAAAAGCATCTTTCTTATCTGAGAAAATTCTCCCGCCTTGATTTGATAAATGTAAATACCGCTTGACAGCTTTTTCGCGTTAAATGTAATTTCGTGATAACCGGCATTCTGTACTTGATTGATTAAGGTTGTAATTTCTCTGCCTAACAGATCAAAAATGCTAAGTATTACAAAAGTACTTTTTGGTATTTCATATCTGATTGTTGTGGAAGGATTAAAAGGATTGGGATAATTTTGCTGAAGAACAAATTCCGAGGGAAGATCAATTTGTAATTCTATTATGTCTGAATATTTATAGCTGCCGTCAAAATCAATTTGCTTTAATCTATACTGCAAGCGATCAAGATTAAGATTATGAGCCTGCCTCGCCGTCAGGCGGGCAAGAGCAAGATTATCTGTAAAAGTATAACTCTTTGGCGAGTTACTATTTCCATATCCTTGCACAAAACCGAGCGTTTCCCAGCTCGCACTGAGCGATAGCGAAGTGCCTTCTTCACTTTTCACTTTTGACGTTTGACTTCTTTCTATTTCAAAACCATAATTATTTACTTCCGTTGCTGTGGACCATTTTAGATTTACAGTTCTACTTTGAACTAAAGCAGTGAAAGAAGTAAGTTCTACGGGGAGTGGTTTTGGTGTTGTTGTTATTCCAAGAAATGTTATTACGGTTTCGTTTCCACCGGTAATATAACCTCCGTCTAACGGCATGTCTGCCCCGGCCGTGTGACTTGGATTCGCATCTGAAGCAACATCAAATACAATGAGTAAATTCTCTGATGTAGAAGGGGAATAATTCAAAACGGAAAACCGCACGTTCTGTGTAGTTGTACCTCCAAAAAACCTTGTCTGATCTAGCTGGACATCACCGCCATCCACTACATTATTCTTGTTGACATCTCGATATAGTTTTGCTGTTGGTAAGTCAGTATTAGTGGCGGTTCCTGTTCTATCCACTTTAATATAGTTAATTATGGGTGAGAGAGTGATTACAGAAAAAGATAGACTCACAATCGGGGTTGATGTGCCCGGTGAAAAAGTAGGTGATAAGTCTGTCCCAGTAACCGTTACTGATCCCTGGGCAAATGCTGAAGAAAAAATTGGGGATATAATCAAGAAGCAGATAGTAATTAATATTTTTCTAATTCTGATCATATGTTTAGTTGAGGTTATTTAAACGAACAGCGCCGGATTCATATAGTTCTCCCGACGCTGTTAAAATAATTAAACGATATTACTTCATCAAGCTCATCTTTAATGCTTTAACATAGTTGTTCGTAGTTATTCTATATATGTAAACGCCTGATGCCAGTTTGCTTGCATCAAATTTTACTGAATAGTTACCCACAGGCTGATTTGCATTAACAAGTGCCGCTACTTTCTGTCCGACGATATTATAAATTTCTAAATTAACCGGACCTTGTTCTGCAACGGAGTAATTAATAGTTGTTGATGGATTAAATGGATTTGGATAATTCTGTTCCAACTTAAACTCCATTGGTAACGTTGTTACACTATTCTGATTATTACCCGACTTTGCTAATGCTTTTGTCCACTCGTTAAACGTTCTTGTTACTATTACCGCAAAGTCTCCCCGGCTGACTTCTTGAGTTGGTTTAAAGGAGGCATGCATTGTTGGCACCAAATCGTAAGGACCTTGGGTTAATGAGAAGTATACATTTATTAAATTTAAATCGAGTGCAAGTTGAACATATCCTCTAAGATTTGACGGGATGTCGTTGTTATCAGATAAAATTATTTGTTGATCATTGTAATAAACTTTTACTTGTGTGCCGGCAAGTGAGTCTGCTTTTAATTGCAATCCTAAACTTTCAATGAATGAATATGCAACATCTATTCTTTTTACGCTTTCTTCAGGAGCGAACATTCCGGCACTTGTTGGAAGCATAACGCCTTTAAGCACTTGAAATCTATCTCTAATTGCTGCGCCCTTAGCAGTAATGGATTCGACTAACAATTGTTTATCAAGACCGACATCTGAAAAATTACTGCTGCCGTTTGTTGGAAGATATTGGCGTATCGCCTGACCCATAGTTAAATAATCTGCGAACTCAATTCTTGTTAATAAGTTGTCCGGATAAAAATTACCGTCAGGATAACCATCGGCAAGGCGTTTACTAACAGCAAGTTTTATTGATGCCTCTGCCGGATGTCCTGCAATATCATTCAAGCCGCCGATGCCACCAACTTTAAGTTGTTCGATATTTCCATTAATGTTTTCCGGCAGAGCAATTCCTACAGGATTTGAAGCCGTACCGCGAAGTCCCCGAACCTCAACTATCCATTCGCCCGGCACAGGAGATGCAACAACTACACTTCTATCATAATAAAGTGGAAAAAGAACATTAACACCGGAACTGTACTCTTCCCCCAAAGGAGAAATTAATACTACACCAACAGTGTTGCCAGTTTGTCCTTCAAGACCCCACGCCATAATCTTAGCTGTAAGAGCAGTTATTCCTTCTCCAACGGTAAACTGAAATTTATTTTGTGTTGAAGAAGAAACTACAGGGTTGTATGCAATTGTAAAATTTGTATTGATTACTTCACTTAACGGATTGCTGTTAAATTGTCTTGTATAATTTAGTGTTGAACCATAACTCGCAGATCGGAAAGCATTATCAACAGCTGCGAAGGCATTAACATATCCGGCTCCTGCTTCCCAGGATTCCCGGGAAGGAATATTTGTTGCAGTTCGCTGCAATATTTGTTTTACTTCTAAAGGGGAAAGCGAGGGATTTGCATCGAGCAACAGGGCAACAATTCCTGCAACATGCGGTGCTGCCATTGATGTTCCGCTCATTGTTGTATAGTATGGAAGATAAGCCGGTTCTATTGATACATCTTGCGGTGCACCTAATGGAGTTAACGTAGCTACCAGTGCGCGTGTTGAAATAATATCGGTACCGGGTGCTGTTACAGTTGGTCTGTCTTCCCATGTCCAAACATCTCCATCAATTTCGAATGAACCGGATTGATTCTTAACACCGCGCGAAGAAAAATCTGCTAATCTGCCAAACTTATCGCCTGCTGCAACACAAACAACCCACGGTGCTTTTTTATAATTACCAGTGATTAAGCCTGCTGGACCTGCGTTACCAGCCGAGAAGACAACAACTATATTACGATCATAACACATTTTCGTAGCAATTGTAATTGGGTCATTCGGATTTACAGGTGTTCCTACATCTGCGGTGTTGCCCCACGAATTTGTGATCACACGAATTCCATATTGGAATTGATGTGTTAGAGCATAATCGAAACCGCCAAGACCGTCAAGAACTAATAATGCAGCGCCTGAACCATATCCAATTAAATTAGCACCGGGTGCAACTCCTTGATACTTCCCTGCCGAATTTATTCCTGTACCTCCAACAATTCCTGCTACGTGCATTCCGTGTCCCGAACCAAGTTCTGTCGTAGGCATATTTTCAATATAAGTGATAGGAAGAAGAGTGCTTAGGGCGTGCAAGTTTGTAGCTCCCAAAGTATTCTGAACCAGGTTGCGTCCGTATTCTAAATCTTTATTTGTGCCTTCAATGCCGGAATCGTTAATCACTACTCCAATACCCTTACCGGAAATTGGAAGTCCTCCATTCTTTGCTGTTATAGTTTGGTCTTTTCTAACTTTGTCTACTCCTGTTAACTGACGCGAATTGTAATTATCATACGTTAGCTGTTCGTTAAGATAGAGAGATCTTACTTGCGGGTCATTTGCCAATGCTTGTATGTTAGCTGAATTAGCTAAGACTCCGGCTATTGGTAAAGTCCGAAACAAAAATCCTTGTGTAATTCCTGCATTTGCTAAGATAGTAGAATGTATTGCATTTAATGGTCCATCCCCTTTAAACGTTACAACAACTTCAACCGGATCGGTGGTGTTGGCTAAAGCGTTTCGCAGTTTCTGATCTATCACTGCCTGTGCCAACATGTTTCCTGTAATTACAAGAATCAACATTAAAGTCAAAAAATATCGCATAGTCTTTTTAGTTTCCATAAATTCTACTCCTTTATAATTCTTTCTAACTTATAACTATTTAATTGAACGAAAAGCGCCGGGAATAAATTCCCGACGCTTAGAATCTACTTTTTTCTTTTTATAATAAAACAGGACCTATTTAACCAAACTCATCTTCATCGTCTTAACAAAATTGTTTGTTATTATTCTGTATAAATACATGCCTGATGATAAGCGGCTTGCATCGAACTTTGCTGAATAGTTTCCCGCTGGTTGATTTTCGTTTACAAGAGTTGCTACTTTTTGACCGATTATGTTAAACACCTCTAAAGAAACAATACCATTTTCCGGTACCGAATAATTTATCGTTGTTGTCGGATTGAACGGATTTGGATAATTCTGTTCCAACTTAAATTCCATTGGCAGCGTTGTTACTTTATTCTGATTATTAGCACCCGACGACTTTGCTAATGCCTTTGTCCACTCATTAAAAGTTCTTGTTACTATTACTGCAAAGTCTCCTCTGCTTACTACTTGGCTTGGTCTAAAGGTTGCATGCATCGTCGGTGTTAAATCGTATGGCCCTTGTGTTAGTGTGTAATAAACATTTATTAAATTCAAGTCGAGTGCAAGTTGTACATATCCTCTTAGGTTTGATGGAATATCGGCATTATCATCAAGTGTAATTAACTGACTATTGAATGTTACTTTTACTTGTGTGCCGGCAAGAGAATCTGCCTTCAATTGCAATCCTAAACTTTGAATGAATGAATATGCAACGTCTATTCTTTTTACGCTTTCTTCAGGAGAGAACATTCCTGCACTGGTTAGAAGCATAACACCTTTAAGCACTTGGAATCTATCTCTAATTGCTGCGCCTTTGGCAGTAATGGATTCTACCAGCAATTGATTATCAAAACTGACATCGTTGATATTTGTGGTCCCGTTAGTCGGAAGATATTGTCTGATAGCTTGACCCATCATAAAATATTTTGCCATATCAATTCTTTTTAAAAGATCATCGGGCATATACATTCCGGTTTGAAAACCATCTACTAATCTTGATGAGACTGCTAATTTTATGGAAGCTTCTGCAGGATGACCGCTTATATCGTTAAGTCCGGTATTACCCAAAAATGTTAAGAATTTAATTTTACCATTAATAGTTTCATCAAATGAAACACCGCTTGTTGGATTTGCAGTATTACCACGTAAACCTCTTAGCTCAACAATCCATGTACCCGCAATAGGATTTGTAACTGATACAGTTCTCTTGTAATCAATTGCGAATAGGAGAGAGATTCCCGATGAATATTCATAGCCATCGGGTGAAATCAAAATTAAGTTAACCGGATTGCCGGTTTGACCCAAAAGACCATAGAGTTCATCAATGCTTACTTCGATAGCCGAAGTTCCTGAACTTACATCAAATGAATATCTGTTTTGGGTTGGAGATAATACCGGTTCGGTAGTATACTCAATCGTAAAATCCTGATAGACAGCCGAATTATTTACATTGCTGTTAAACTGTTGGTAAATATTTGCGAGTGAGCTATAAGTTCTGTTATTCATTATATAATCAACTGCTGCATAAGCATTAACGTAGCCGGCGCCATTTTCCCAAGATTCATAATGCGGCATATTGGTAGCGGTTTTTTGAAGAATATCTTTTACTTGTGCCGGTGATAAAGTTTTATCAGCTTCGAGCATAAGAGCTACGATTCCAGCGGTGTGCGGTGTTGCCATTGAAGTACCGCTCATTGTTGTATAGTACGGTAGATAAGCCGGCTCAATAAGATCCGCATCTTTGGTAGCACCCAGACTTGAAACCGGGGCTACTACGCGTGTTGAAATTATATCAACACCAGGGGCTGTAATTGTTGGGCGGTTTTCGTAAGTCCATGTCTCGCCATCAATTTCAAAAGTACTTGTTTGACCTTTAACACCACGCGAAGAAAAATCTGCTAATCTACCGAACTTATCACCTGCTGCAACAGTTATAACCCAGGGTGCAGCATAAGGCGAATTAGTATTTTCTCCGGGCCCGCTGTTACCAGCTGCGAATAGAACTACAATTCCACGATCGTATGCAATTTTTGACGCTATATTAATCGGATCGTATGGATCAAATGCACCTGAGGATCCCCATGAATTTGTTATCACTCTAATATTATATAAAAACTGATTTGTGACTGCATAATCAAATCCACCGATGCCGTCAAGAACAAATAATGCTGCACCGGATCCGTATCCAATAAGATTAGCACCGGGTGCTACACCTTCATATTTACCGGCAGATTTGGAACCGTTTCCGCCGACACTTCCGGTTACATGTGTTCCATGTCCTGAATTGTTATCTGTGTTAGGAATGTTTTCTAGATACACAATTGGTAATAGACTTGAATAGGCATGCGGATTTGTAGAACCCATAGCATTCTGAATCAAATGATTTCCGAATTTTATATCTTCATGTGTTCCATCCACACCGCACT
>JAMCSN010000295.1:0-7359 GCA_023381535.1 Bacteroidota bacterium | reverse complement strand
GCAAAAGCATTATACGAATCGATCTTTCCTGAGTCTGTCTACACCTGTAAGAGCTGTTGCATCATAATTATAGTAATCTAGTTTTTTGTTCAGGTATATTGATTTTATTTGTGTATTCCCTGCTAAAGAATTTATTTGAGCCGGTGTTACTACAGCGCCAACCATCGGTAAGGATTTAAAACTGAAAGCGTTAAGTATTCCCACTTGTTTTAATCCGGTTAACTGTAACGTAGATGGGGCTGTATTGCCATTAAAAGTTATTACCACTTCAAGCTGCGATGCACCGCTAAGAATTGTTGTTTGAATGTTGGAATCAATTTTAGGTTGTGCTGTTATGATAATTGCTGAAGAAAGGAAGAGAATAATAGAAAGAGTAGTTCGTATAACGCTTTTCATTTTATTGCTCCTTTGTATTGATAAAATTCTGAAGGCAATATATTGGTGCAATAATTTCTGCGTTAGCACTTACTTCGTGATTTTAAAGTAAAGATTCATGTTACATCTTTGTAGTCGTTTTCGTGACAGAAATTTGATTTGAATTCGCACATAATTGAAATAAATATGTGCACTAATATTTTATCCGCGTGTTCCAAATCACTAATTTCAATGAGGTTGATCTATAAGTAAAATATTTAATTAATTCTTTAGGTTTTGCAATGCGTATCTGAGATCTAAAAATTCGGTGGACTTATCGAAGAAAAAAGAAACTCCCTTTTCGGCTGCTTTTTCTCTGTACAAAGGCAGATCGTAGTTGGTAAGAATTATAATTATCGGGGCATATGTTGATTTGTCAATTGAGTCAAGTATATCGAACGCGGTTCCATCGGGTAATTGAATATCCAATAAAA
This sequence comes from Bacteroidota bacterium, assembly GCA_023381535.1. Next base: position 6,511 of record JAMCSN010000295.1, on the reverse strand, counting down.
GTACCTCGGGAATTTCCGTATAGATCATATTTTTTGTTTGAACTAAATTTTCTGCCTGAAGCACTTTTGTAAATTTAGTATTTGTGCTTATAAGTCTTAAAATTCTATCCCTAATTTCTTTCGAGTCGTCTACAATTAATATCTTCATATCCAACCAATACTTTTGATTTGATAATAATATATTTGGTAATAATTATTTAGAGCGATTCATTTGTTTTAATTGACAAGAAAACCACGACACAGTTGCCGCAATTATTGGGGTATAAATTGATCTTGAGGCGGGCGTTCGTTAGGGAAAATTAATATAATTGTTTCTAAACAATAAAAGTGAATTTGCTTTCCAAACTTATTCAATAAGGTTATGTTCAATTGCATAACGAACTATTTCTGCATTCGAACTAAAATTCATTTTCTCCATCATGCGGGAACGGTAAGATGTTACCGTATTTACGCTGAGAATAAGTTCTTCTGCAATCTGCCCTACCGATTTACCTTTAGCAATCAAGCGGAAAATTTCAAATTCTCGGTTAGATAAAGTTTCATGAGGCAGTTTACCGGGCTCTTTATCAAGATTACTAACCAGATGATCTGCAAGTGCAGCACTTATGTATTTACCGCCGCTCATAATCTTTCTAATTGCTGAAACCAATTCTCTTGCCGCTGCTTCTTTCGATAAATATCCCGAAGCGCCGGCTTTTAAAGCTCTTAATGCGAATCTTTCTTCCGGGTGCATACTCAAAATAAGAATTCGAATTTTGTCATTCAGATTTTTAATTTCGCTTATAATATCAAGACCGCTTCTTCCGGGCATAGTAATATCTAATACAACTAAATCTACTTCGGTTTCTTCCAGCAGTTTAAAAAGTTCCAGGGCATTGCTTGCTTCTCCGGCTAATTGTATTCCGGATTCTTTAAGAAGAACTTTTTTTAATCCTTCACGCACCAATTCATGATCATCAACAATTACTATTTTCATTGCACCCTCTGAATTTTATTTAATATTCTCTGCAGGAGAAAGAGGCATTTCAAGAAAAACTTTTGTCCCTTTTCCTTCCCGTCCTTCTATAAAAACTTTTCCGCCTAAAAATTTTGCTCTTTCTTTCATTCCTGTAATTCCAATAGATGAAATATTAAAAAGTTGTTCGTCCGATATTCCTTTACCGTTATCTTCAACTTCTAAAAGTAATTTGTCTTCCAACAATTGTATTTTGGCATTTATCTGCGATGCATTGGAATGGCGTGCAACATTAGTCAATGTTTCCTGAAAAATACGGAAGACGGCTGTTGATTTTTCTTTCCCCAATTCAATCTTTCCGATATTGCTGTTAAAGATACATCTAACCTTATGCCTTTTTTCAAATTCTTTTGCGTGCCATTCTAAAGCAGCTATTAATCCCAGGTGATCTAGAATATCCGGTCTAAGTTCAGTTGCAATATTTTTTACAGTGACAATAAGACGATCAACCATTTTTTCGATTTGTACCAATTGTTCTGTAATTTCTTCCTTTAACAAATTTGGCTTAATATATAAATCGTCTTGCATCAAAGTCAGATCCATCTTAATAGCTGTTAACACCTGTCCGAGTTCATCATGAAGTTCTCTTGCTATATATGAACGTTCTTCTTCTCTTGCTGCTTCCAGACTTGCCGAAAGCGCCCTTAACTTATCGCTTGAGTTAATTAACGCATTCTCAACTCTTTTAAATTCAGTTACATCCAGGCAAGAGCCGTAAATAGTTTTTGCTCCTCCTTCGGTAGCGTCCAGAACAATTCCTTTTGTATATAAAATACGATTCTCACCATCCGGTCTAATTATTCTTTCGTAATGTTCAAAAGGTTCATTCGATTCGCGTGCACGATTAATATGTGCAAGTATTTTACCGGAATCTTCAGGGTGAACTAATTTTAAAATTGATTCAAACTTCCCGTCAAAATTCTCGGGCTGAAGTCCATATATTTGAAAGAGTTCAGTAGAACAATTTATTTTTTCTGTTTCCAAATCCCATTCCCAGCTTCCAAGATGAGCAATTTCTTCGGCGCGGTTCATCATTAATTTATTTTTCTTAAGTATTTGTTCATTTAGTATTCTTTCGGTAACATCACGAAAGACGCTTAGCAACAGAGCATCACCGGATTCAATTTCAACAAACGTGTATGTACCGTCAAGATAAACAACTTTACCCGATGGAAGTATCAGCTTTTGTTCAAGATTTGTGGGGAAACCTTTACTCTTAAATCTAGTCTGATAGTTTTGAAGCATAATTTCTTTGTTCTTTTCACCACTATAAGTAACAGTCAGCGGTTGTTCTATAAGGTCTTTAGCTTTTATTTCAATCAATTTGCAAAATGCTTCGTTGACTGCAATTATAATTCCATTCTTGTCTGTCAGCCGCATTCCTTCAGCAGAACTTTCCCATACAGAACGGAAGCGGATTTCAGATGAACGCAATGCTTTCTCTGCCTCTTTGAGCTTGGTTATATCAGTCAGTGTCCCTTCATAAAAGAGCATGCCGCGCTCATCAGCAAGGAGATGAGCATTCTCTCTCACAATCAATGGTGTGCCATCCTTACGTTTAAGGTGAAGCTCAATACTGTGCAGCTTGCCGTTGACTTCAAGTTTCTCGATCCAAAATGTTCTTTCGGATGGATTCAGATATAATTCGTTTACAATATCGGCGGCTAAAAGTTCTTCCTTAGAATTGTAACCAAGCATCTGGACTAATGTATCGTTGACATTGACGAGTTTGCCATCAGGTGTGCTGAGGTAGATTCCATCGGGAACGTTTTCAAACAGCCACCGGAATTTCGCTTCGGATTCACGCAGCGCCTCTTCTGCGCGTTTGCGTTCGGTAATATCGCGTGCAATAAGAATTTTTCCTAATTCAACATCTTTATTAACAATTCCAATTTGTGAAAGAGAGAGGACTTTCTTTTCGCCATCAGATATATAATCTACTTCGTTATCGGTAAAGTCTTTGTTTATTTCATAATTATAAAATAGATCACTGATATTAATAACTTCTTTTTTGTTAACAATTTTAGATCCGAATAATTTTTTAGCATATGCATTCGATTGAAGCACTCTGCCTTCTTTGTCAAGAATAAGTACCGCTTCTTTCATGCTTGCGAATAAATCGTGTGCTATATCCTCAACACTCGGTGTAAATAATCTGTACTTGATAACCGCAATCAAGATAAAATATGATTGAACAACCGTTGTGGATTCACCGAGTTGGACAAGGTTGTGATTATTAAATATGTGGGGAATTATTACATTAGAAATTAGCCCTAACATAAGACTAATTAATGAACCGGTTAATATTAAAGACAACGATTTTTTAAAAGTATAATCTGAGGTTGTATTAATTTTAATAACAATGAGATACACCGAGTAAATAGCCGGCAAAATAATTGCAATAGTGATAGCTGGAAAATAAAGAATGCCCTGAATCCTATCATAACCCCAACCTGTTTGAATATAATCGGCTAAAACGAGATTGGTAGTCAGGCTTATCAGCACCGTTGTAAAAACGGCCGTGGAAGAAGCGTAATAGATTAAATCTTTTTTCTTTCCGATATAAGTGTAAGTAAAATTCAAAAACCAAAACGTGGGAGAAAGACTCATAATTGAATCGATCTTAATTAGGGGCATAATATATTCTGCGGGCAGCGGCTGACGTAAGATGATCTCGACAATAATCCAGAACGTCAAATTTGTAGAGTAAATCAAGAACGATTTATTTACGGGCCTCTCTTTTCTGTTGATAAACACATAACTCCATACAGCCCCGTTAAACAAAAGTGCAACTATTGGTATGATGGAATAAGCATTCATTAATTTCTTCAAGAATATTGGAGGAGAGAATTTATTGTAATATACGTCACTTTAAAATTAAAATCTCACTTTTATGTATGACCAATATCTATTCTATGTATGGTTAGGTTTTATTATGAGGCAATGGGCTATTATGATATGGATCATTACATCTCAATTTCAATGATCGGTTCACCGATTATTTACGAAGGAGATTTACTTTCCTGAGGAAGTGCTTCAGCAGATTTTCTGTTTATGTGAACATCAAATAAACCTTTCTTTCTTCAGGAAAAATCTATATTTTATTTCTCGCTTGAAGGAATAAAATAAATTCCTAAATATATTTTGAGGGCTACATGAAGTACCCTGCTTTGAAAAATTTTGTTGGCGGCAAAGCAGTTGATCACAAAGGATCAACGCTTGATGTTCAGTCGCCGTTAGATGGTTCGATTATCTCCTCAGTACCTCTTTCCGGAGCGAACGATGTTCGCTCGGCAGTAACCGCAGCACAAAATGCTTTCCCAACTTGGTCAGCTATGACAATCAGAGACAGAGCACAAATTTTTTACCGATATAGAACTCTTCTCGAAAAAAACATGAATGAACTCGCCGAATTAATTCAAGAAGAAAACGGCAAAACAATTCCTGAAAGTATTGCTGAAGTAGAAAAAAGCATTGAGGTAACAGAATTTGCATGTTCGCTACAACAAATTGCTGACGGAGAAGTATTAGAAGTTAGCAAGGGCGTCGAATGCCGCATCGAACGATATCCGGTTGGAGTTGTTGCCTGCATCACTCCATTTAATTTTCCTACAATGGTTCCCAATTGGACGATACCGAACGCATTGGTTCTTGGTAATTGTATGATTTTAAAACCGTCGGAGTTGGTTCCGCTTAGCGCAAATAAAATTGCTGACTTGCTAAAAGAAGCCGGTTTGCCGGACGGAGTTTTCAATGTTGTTCACGGCGCTAAAGAAGTTGTTGAAGCAATTTGCGATGATCCCGGCATACAAGCAGTGTCGTTTGTCGGTTCAACAAAAGTTGCGAAGATTGTTTACGCACGAGCAACATCAAAATTAAAAAGAGCGCTGACACTTGGCGGCGCAAAAAATCATTTGATAGTTCTTCCAGATGCGAATGTTGGAATGACTGCATCTAATGTTGCCGCATCGATGTCCGGTTGCGCAGGTCAACGGTGCATGGCTGCATCTGCAATGGTTTCTGTCGGTTCTGTTGATCATATAATAGATCAGCTTGTTGAAGAAGCGAAGAAAATTATTCCGGGAAAAAATCTCGGCGCTGTAATTTCTAAACAAGCTAAAGAGAGAATTGAAAATTATATAACCGAGGCTGAGAAAGACGGCGCAAAAGTTTTGCTTGACGGAAGAAATTACAAAGTTCCCGGAAAAGAAAATGGTTTTTATGTCGGTCCTACCGTTTTAGATTTTGTTCGTCCCGAAATGAAAATTGCTAAAGAAGAAGTATTCGGACCAGTGCTTTCAATAATGCGGACAAACACTGTTGATGAAGCGTTATCAATTCAAAAAAGTTCTTTGTATGGAAATGCGGCGGCGGTATTCACCCAAAGCGGCGGATTGGCAAGATACATTGCCGAACGCGCAAGCGCTGGAATGATTGGCGTTAACATCGGCGTGCCTGTTCCGCGTGAACCGTTTTCATTTGGTGGATGGAACGAATCAAAATTCGGCGTGTGCGATATCACGGGTAAAAGTTCAATCGAATTTTGGACGAAGTTGAAGAAGACAACGATCAAATGGAATCCGGAATCAAAGACGAATTGGATGAGTTGAGAAAGGATTGAGAATTGAGAATTAAGAATTGAGAATTAAGAATTAAGAATTGAGAATTAAGAATTAAAAATTAAAAATTAAAAATAAAAGGTAGAACTATGGCAAGAATAGTTCGCGGTGGTTTGATTCAAACATCACTATCAATGTCCACCGAGCAGCCGATCGAAAAGATCAAACAATCGATGATTGAGAAACATTTGAAACTGATTGAGCAAGCGGCTAAAAAGAAAGTGCAGATTCTATGTCTTCAAGAACTTTTTTATGGTCCATATTTCTGCGCAGAACAAAAAACAAAATGGTATTCGCTTGTGGAAAAAATCCCTGATGGCCCAACAACCAAGCTAATGCAGAAGATAGCAAAGAAATACAGCATGGTTCTTGTGGTGCCAATTTATGAAGAAGAAAACACAGGAGTTTATTACAACACCGCTGCTGTGATTGACGCCGACGGAAAATATCTCGGTAAATACCGGAAACATCACATCCCTCATTGCGATCCCGGTTTCTGGGAAAAGTTTTATTTCAAACCCGGTAATCTTGGTTTTCCGGTTTTCAAAACCGCTTACGCTGATATTGGAGTTTATATTTGTTATGATCGCCACTTTCCTGAAGGAGCGAGGATTCTCGGTTTGAATGGTGCTGAAATTATTTTTAATCCTTCTGCTACTGTTGCCGGGCTATCGGAATATTTGTGGGAATTGGAACAACCTGCTCATGCTGTTGCCAATGGTTACTTCGTTGGCGCGATAAATCGTGTTGGGACTGAATCTCCATGGAACATCGGAGAATTTTACGGCAAAAGTTATTTCTGCAATCCTCGAGGAAAAATTATTGCGCAGGCAAGCAGAGATAAAGATGAATTGGTTGTAGCTGATCTTAATCTTGA
>JAMCSN010000228.1 GCA_023381535.1 Bacteroidota bacterium | reverse complement strand
CAACACTGGTCAACGAATATAAAATAGCCGGCAAGTATAATTCTCAATTCTCAATTAGCAATTCGCAATTATCCAGCGGTATTTATTTTTACACGTTGACAGCCGGAAATCATGTTCAAACAAGAAAAATGATGCTGGTGAAGTAATGAATCTTTACATGCTTTTCAACATCTAATTGAAGTAATCAGGAGGTAACATGAAAAAGAATATTGGCACAACAGACCGTGTTATTCGAGTTGTTCTCGGGTTGGCAGTAATTGCTCTGGGAATTATCTACGAAAATTGGTGGGGTGCTATAGGTATAGTTCTGCTTCTCAGCGCTGCTGCTAGTCGTTGCCCGGCATACTTGCCGTTTGGAATTTCTACTTGCAAAGTAACGCCTGAAGAAAAGAAATAATTTTTGGGGATGGTCTGCGCCATCTCACTTTTGTAGATGCATAATATTCTTCTGAATGAAAGGGAATTAGTGTGTCCACGTTTTCCTTTTAAATAACATTCCACTTTAGACTTACATTAGTCTTTAGTCTTTTATATATTGCTTTCGTCCAAAAGCGATGTGGAAAGATTGAAAGAAATAAATCTAAATATTGTGAGCGAATACCCGGCAGTTCAGGAGATAAACAAAACTATCCGGCAATTATTGTCTGATGACAGCGTTGAAACTCACGTTTGTAATGCAGTAGAAATTTGTCTCACCGAAGCGCTGAACAACATTATTAAACACGCGTATTCCGGGAACAACGACAAAGTTATTGATGTCACATTGAGGAAAGATACAAACTATTTGGAATTTGAATTACGCGACGAAGGAATACCGAGAGAGAAGCTGGTAATAAACGATTTAAGTTTCGATCCTAACGACATTGAAGGTTTGCCGGAAAGCGGCATGGGATTATTTATCATCAAACAACTCATGGATGAAATAAACTATTACTCGTTGAACGGGAAAAATTATTTCACTCTCAAAAAATGGCTTTATTAGTAAATTGTCACCTCAATAAACCCGGAATTAAATTTGTTTAAGTATTTCATTTTCTTTTTGGCTTTGGCTGCGTCTATTTTTGCTCAGGACACAACGCGTAGCGAAGCTTTTAAAGATAATCAACCGCCGAAGTACCCAATCATCAAAGCAAAATATCCTTCATATTCATTGATTGCCGGATACGTGTTGGTTACCGAAGCAAACAGGGGAGACCAATTTGCTCAGCACGAGTTGGGAATACGTTACTTGATTGGAAGCGGATTTCCAGCCGATACCGTTAAAGCAATTTATTGGATACGAAAAGCTGCCGATCAAAATCTTGCAGCTGCAAGATTTAATTACGGAATTCTTCTCTACAACGGAATCGGTGTGCCGTGGAATCCATTTGACGGATTTCAGAATTTTAAAGTTGCGGCGAATGCAGGATTACCGGAAGCGCAATTTGCAGTCGGTATTCTTTACACTGATAATCTAACTCTGAACAGAGATTACAATAAAGCTTATCACTACTTCAGACTTTCCGCAGATGCCGGTTACAAGCCGGCAAAGGAAGCGCTGGATCAATTAATTAAAAGCGGATTTTCTCCGCCGACCGATTCATTAAGTACAAAAGATCAGAAAAAATTTGCTTCGATGAGAGCAGAAGAATCATCGCCGCTCATCAATCCAAATTGGGATTTTGATTTTTACGACTTCGACAAAAAAGATAAGTCTGCAAACACTTCAAAACAGATTGCGGCACTTCTGAACAAAAAACCTGAAGAGCTGAAAAGATATTTAGGATTGGATGAATTAAAATCCGCCGCAATGCCGAAAGATACAAGCGGAATGAGCTTGTTAAAATTTGCCGCAACAAGCGGAAGTCCCGAAGCCCTTTTAATATTCGGCCGTAGTTACCAGGAAGGAGTAATAACCGAAAAAAATTTGGTGCTTGCCGCTGTAAATTATTTACGTGCTTACAGACTCGGTTCATATAAAGCCGGCGAATATTTGTTTAATATGCTGCAGTCGGAAGAGTTTGTGAACACGCTAAAAGAAAGAGCGGCAAAGAACGATCCCGATGCCATGTACGCGTGGGCAGGAATTTCCGCGCTCGGATTTGAGAACCAAATTTCAAATCAACAGGCGCTCGATTTTTTGAAGAAAGCGGTTGACAAGAAACATATTCCTTCAATGATTGAGATGGGCTTGCTTTATTCATCCGGCAAACTTGTTCAGAAGAATAAAGAGAAGGCGCTTCAATATTGGGAGATGGCAAAAAATCTTGGCAGCAAGGAAGCCGCAGTTAGAATCGCATTGTTTGATGCGCTCGATTCAACTTCAACAAAAATTGCGGATGATATAAAAACGTTGATGAAAATTGCAGACGAAGGTTCCGTGCTTGCTCAAACGGCTTTGGGATTTTGTTACGAAAAAGGAATCGGTGTTAAAGAGAATATGGGATTTGCAGTTAAAATGTATCGAAGAGCTGCTCAAAGAGGTAATGAAGCCGCGTACAATTCTCTCAAACGACTGTATGATGGGATTCGACCGTACGACCCTCAGTTCAAAATTTACGAGCCTACTAATTAATCGGCTTTCAAAATCACAAATGTAAGATCATCGTATTGATGCGCCGTTCCGCGGAATGACTTGATTGCTCTCAAGAGGGAGTTCTTTATTTCTTCTACGGGCTTATCGCAATTGTTTTGGATTACACGTTTGATGTTTTCATCGCCGAACTGCTGGAACATTACATTCATCGTTTCGTTAACGCCGTCAGTATAAAAGAACACAATATCATTCGTGCCGGGATGAACAGTAACTTCTTCCAGAGTCTTTTCAAAAACACCTTTGTCGTTGAGACCAATACATAAACCTTGCGGACAGATTACTTCGAATTGTTTTGCATCGTGCCGATACCAAAAAACCGGGGAGTGACCCGCGCGCGTAATTCTAATTTTGCCGTTGCTTTCTACCGATGCGGCATTAAGCGTAAGAAAATATTCCCGCCGTAAATTTTTAGCAAACAACTTTTTGAAATTGATTATCAATTCACGAACGTCGGTTAAGCTTTCCAGCAGCATGTGAAGAATGGACTGAACTCTGACCATGTAAAGTGCGGCTGCCATTCCTTTACCGGAAATATCACCGATAAAAATGTAACACCGTTCATGCAGCTCAACAATGTCAAAATAATCGCCGCCGACATCACGAGCAGGTTCGTAATAAGACGCAACATTGTAATTGAAAATCTTCGACGAATGTTTCGGTATTAAATCGAACTGAATATTTCTTGCAACATCAAGCTCGCTCTTCGCCGATAGTTTATCGGCAAGTTCAAATGCTAGAAGAAGGTTTAAAATTATAAACGCTAAAAGAATGTAACCTGGATTAGAATTGGTGGAGAAATAACCGAGTAGAAAAAAGAGCAGCGACACTAAATAAAAAATTCTTCTTGCGGGGGTAAGCTTCAAAATAAACGCGTTAAAAAGACTTCTTGCAAATATGAATCCGCGCGTTATTTTGTTCCTGGTTGGATCCGGTTTCGGAATATCTTTCGAAAAGAATTCATAGACTTCGCTGGCTTCTTTCTTAACCAATCTCTCGATTTCTTGATAGCTCAAATCGCTCGTATAGAGATCGAAAATGCGTTTTATCGGGTTGGAATCAGACAACTTTAGTATCCATCTTTAACAAATTAGACGTTTTTGGAAACCAATTGGTTGGCTAAAATATATAAAGAACAGCAGAAATATTTAATTAGCACCAATTAAATTTCAACTACTGCGGAGCGCATTCTTGCTTTGAATATCAGGGCATAGTTTCCTATTTTTGAGCCGCATAATCTTATTAATATTACTAATGAAAGACCTTTTATGGTGTGGAAAATAGTTCTCTTTGTGCTGATGACGTTTGTGATAATATCCGGCATTTCATTTCCAATTGTCCCTCACCCAACAGTATGGTACGAATTTCCGAACATTCCCGGCTTGGAAGAAAAAGCTAAAATAATTTTCTTTCACGTTCCGACTGCTTGGCTTTCTGTAATTGCTTTTTTGACATCGATGATCTACGGTATAAAGTACTTGCGAAAGAAAGATTTAGACGACGATTCAAAATCTAACGCAGCCCTGCAGTTAGGAATGATGTTCTGCATTCTGGCAACAATTACCGGTTCAATCTGGGCAAAATTCAACTGGGGCACCTTTTGGAATTGGGATCCGCGCGAAACAAGTATTTTTATTCTGCTGCTTATTTATGGCTCGTTATTTGCGCTCAGATCGGCAATAGATAACGAAGATAAACGCGCAAGACTTTCGGCCGTTTATTCAATCATTGCGTTCTTAACAGTACCGTTTTTTATTTTCATAATGCCGAGGATTATGGTTGGTTTGCATCCCGGTTCTGCGAACGACACAACGTCTGGACCGGTGGTAAACTTCAAAATGAACAGCAACATGCAATTGGTATTTTATATTTCGCTTACCGCGTTTACAATACTTTATTGGTGGATGTGGAAGCTCAGATATAGATCGATTATCATCAAAGAAAATCTTTTGAAAAAATAATTAGAGGTAGAATTTGGATAGCGGGTTATTAGGATTTCTGGAACGGAATGCAATCTACATCGTGCTTTTCATTGTTCTGGTTGTTTGGCTTGGAATTTTTCTTTTCATGCTGAATACGGATAAACGACTGAAAGAAATTGAAAAAGAATTAA
>JAMCSN010000222.1 GCA_023381535.1 Bacteroidota bacterium | reverse complement strand
AATTCAAGTAGACTGATTAAGAAATTGGTTTTCAAAATTAATTTTGCGTCGCCAGCAACAGCCCGGCAATTAATTCAAGATAATACTCTCGATGGCGCTGTGCTGAATTGGAATGTTGCGAGAAATTGGGGTGTTGTACAAAAACAACGTGTGGCTAAGGCGGCAAATTCGGTTTTAGCTGCGGGCGATTGGTACAGATTCGAAACGCCAACTGAAGGTATTTACAAAATCGATCAAGCTTTTTTGCAAGGACTAGGGATTGATGTTGCATCGGTTGACCCGAGAACAATAAAAATTTACGGGTATGGCGGTTATGCTCTGCCTGAAAACTTAGCGGTTTCGAATAATCAAGGATTGACCGAGAACGCAATTTATGTTGCCGATGAATCTGATGGAAAATTTGATGCTGCCGATTACGTTTTATTTTACGGAAGACCGCCGGAATTTTGGGAATACAATAAATCGCTGAAAAGAATTGTAAGAGTTAAAAATCCTTACAATAAAAAAAATTATTACTGGTTGACCTACGGCGGGGCAAACGGAAAGAGAATGGCGCCGAAGCAGTCGCTCAATATTCAAATTGCATACGTTCAACCTTTCACACAAGCATTTAAAAGTTTAGATAAAGACAGTATCAACATTGGAAAATCCGGCAGAGACTATTTTGGCGATGTGCTTGATATTGACACGAAAAGCAGAACCTACTTAACATCTTTGAACGGCATAGTGCCTGCAAGCAGCATCAGATATAATTTCAGGCAAGTTAATGCTTCTTCGCCAATCATCCCGTTCAATATTCAAGAGAACGGCGTACAAATCTACAACTCTAATCTTTTCGGCAACTCGGATTTTATTTACGGCGTAGCGGATTCCGGCAGCGCAATTTACAACGGTACATTAGCAGACGAACGCAGCACACTCAAGTTCGCTATTAACACCGGATCGGCGAGCGCAAAAGTCTATCTGGATTATTTTGAAATCGCTTACAAAAAATATTTGAGAGCTGTCAGCGATAACTTATTATTTTTTTCCAAAGATACCACGGCAACCATAGAGTACGATCTAAGCAACTTTTCCAACAGTTCAATTCAAACTTTTGACATTACCGATTTTGCGAATGTTCAGCTTGTTAGCGGTGCTTCAATCAGCGGCGGGCAGTACAAATTTCAAGCGGGCGAGTTAAACGGCGCGGTCCACAAATATTATGCGGTAACGTCGTCTGCATTTCTAACACCGTCGAACGGTACAAAAATGTCAAACTCGAACATTCGCGGAAACATTGCCGGAAGCGAAATGATTATCATTACTTCGCGCAATTTTCAAACACAAGCCGAACGTTATGCCGCTTACAGATCGTCTCAGTCGCCTTACAAAGTCTCGACACAAATTTTTTACGTTGACGATATAATGAATGAATTCGACGGCGGGCTTCTTGATCCAACCGCCATACGCGATTTTTTGAAGTATGCTTACGACAACTGGCAAATAAAACCGTTTTACGTCTTATTGTTCGGCGACGGAACTTATGATTACCTGAATTCCGAAAAATTGAGCAACAACTTTGTGCCCACGTATCAAACGCCGGAATCGCTCGACGAAATTTATTCTTATCCGATGGATGATTACTATACACGTATCTCCGGTAACGATTTGAAAGTTGATCTGGCTATCGGCAGACTTCCAATTGATACGGATGCCGACGCTCAATCCGTAGTTGATAAAATTATTGCGTACGAAACCACTCTGGATAAAGGTTTGTGGCGGAATACAGTTACCCTGGTCGCCGATGACGGACCTCAGGCATTGGGAGTCGATGACGGAAGCATTCATACGTCGCAATCCGAGAATCTTGCTAAAAACAAACTACCAAAATATTTCGACCAGAATAAAATTTATTTGGTTGCATATCCGACAGTTTACACTGGATTGGGAAGAAGGAAACCCGGCGTGAATCAAGCTATTATTGATGCCGTAAACAACGGGACTTTAATTTTGAATTACGTAGGTCACGGCAATCCGGAAGTGTTGGCGCACGAAGTTATTTTCGATAAGAAGGTGAGTATTCCTCAAATCAAAAACGACAAATACTTTTTCTTAACGGCGGCAACATGCGATTTTGGTAAATACGATGATCCAACAAACCAGAGCAGCGCGGAAATGATGCTGACAATGCCTAATGCCGGTGAGATTGCCGCGTTTACAGCGGCACGTGTTGTGTTCTCTACTTCCAACGCCGCAATCAACGATTCGTTGTACACAAATTTATTCCGTGCGCGTGAAGCGAATAATCTTCCAATCACAATCGGTAAAGCGTTTTTCTTAACAAAACAGTTTAGAGTTGAAGGCAACGATGAAAAATTTCATCTGCTCGGCGATCCTTCAATTCGTTTGGATGAACCGGTAATTCCCGCAAGGATCGATTCCGTGAATGGAAAAACGCTGCAAGCAAACGTTCAGATCAGCGCATTAGGCACCGTTAAGATTAACGGTTCTGTTAGAAATGCCGATGGTTCGAAAAATCAGTTTAACGGCGAAGCCATTATCAGCGTATTCGATTCGGAACAGTCGAAGTATTTTGCCGAAATGAATTATACGGTAACGTTTCCCGGCGGACTGATTTACAGAGGTAGAGTGACAATAAACAACGGAGATTTCCAAACTGAGTTTGTTGTGCCGAAAGATATTTCGTACGAAAATAAAAACGGAAAGATTGTATCCTACGTTTACAACAGCAGCGCAGACGGAGTTGGATATACTAATAATGTAATAGTCGGCGGAACGAACCTGAATGCTGTTAACGACGGCAAAGGTCCGGATATTTCGATTTATTTCGACAACACCAATTTTGCAAATTCTTATCTCGTCAATCCCGATTTTACTTTGATCGCAAAATTAACGGACGGCAATGGGTTGAATACTACCGGGACGGGAATTGGTCATAAGCTGGAAGGCATTGTTAACGGCGACGTATCCAATGCAATCGACTTCACAAATTATTTTGTAGGCGATCTAAATTCCGGAGGCAAATCCGGTGCAATCAATTATAAGTTCGGCAACATGAAACCGGGCGACTATACAATTCAAATTAAAGCGTGGGATGTTTTCAACAACTTCTCAACGCAAAATGCTTCGTTCACCGTTGTCTCATCGGATAACGGAATTGTTGTTCGTGATGTTTACAATTACCCGAACCCGTTTGCTTCGAATACTACATTCACATTCCAGCATAATGTTAGCGGACCGATTGATGTAAAAATTAAAGTTTACACCGTTGCAGGCAGATTGATAAAGCAAATTGAAGATTTTGACGTGATGGATAAGTATGTCCGCGTTGATTGGGATGGAAGAGACGACGACGGCAATCAAATTGCAAACGGCACTTATTTCTATAAATTGATTGTCGAATCCGTTGACGGCAAGTACAAGGATAATGTGCTTGGAAAATTAGCGGTAATTAGATAAAATAATAAGGCAAGTTTTAGAATAAATAGCTCCTTGGAGGAAGTAAAATGAAAAAAATATCGATGCTGATGTTTGTGTGTGCATTGATAATGTTGTTTCAAGACAATATTAAAGCTCAAACAGAAACTACCGCCGTTCCTTTTTTGCTCTTAGCGCCGGATTCAAGATACGGCGGACTTGGTGAATCGGGTTCGGGATTGGCAGACAATTCCGCTGCAATTTTCTGGAATCCTGCCGGAATAGCATTTCTTACCGGCTCGGAATTCAGTTTCACTCACAGTAACTGGCTGCCGCAATTCCATCTCGATCTATTTTATGATTACGCAACGTACCGCCAATATATAGATGATTTAAACGGCAGCGTAACAGCTAGCATAACTTATATGAACTTTGGTGAGTTTGTTAGAACAGCTTCAAATTCTCCCGATCCGATCGGAACCTTCCGTTCATTCGACGCAGCGCTCACACTCGGTTATGCTACTAAAGCAAGCAGAAGCTGGGGACTCGGTTTCAATTTCCGGTTGATACACAGCCGTCTTTCGGATAAACCTACTGAACAGGAACAAGGATCGGGCGTTGCTACTTCTGTTAGTTTTGACGTTGCGGCAATGTGGCGTCCTGAACATTTGGAATTGCCTTTACTAGGCGATATTGGAAATGATTTTAGTCTCGGATTCAATCTCAGCAATCTCGGTCCTAAAATTTATTATATCGATCAAGCTCAGGCAGATCCGATACCGACAAATCTTAGGGTTGGTATGGCAGCACGAATTTTCCAAGATGATTATAACTCGTTAACATACACACTCGATTTCAGCAGACTGTTGATTGGCAAACCGGACAGCAACGGTGTTCGTCCAAGTTTTTATAAAGCTTTTTTCTCTTCGTGGACAGACAGACCTTTCAGCGAGGTTTTGCAGTCGGTTGTTACTTCGATGGGAGTTGAATACTGGTATGGTATTCCGCAAGATTTTATGTTCGCATTGCGCGCCGGATTTTTCTATGAAGATCCTAATCACGGAAACAGAAAATTCGTTACGCTTGGCGCCGGCATCAGGTATGATCTTTACGGATTTGATTTCAGTTATATAACCACCGACATTTTTAAAGGCACCGAAAATCATCCTCTCTCAAATACTCTGAGGTTTACGCTTCTGATCGGATGGGGATCGAAGCCTCAGACAGAGAAAGGTCTCCCGCGCGGAATTTAATCTAAGATGAAAA
>JAMCSN010000042.1 GCA_023381535.1 Bacteroidota bacterium | reverse complement strand
AAGATATGTCATCAATTCCAATGGAATATTATTTAATACTCAGCGCGTTCATGTTTACCGTTGGCGTTGCCGGAGTGTTGATAAGAAGAAACGCGATCGTGGTGTTTATGTGCATCGAGCTGATGCTGAACTCCGCAAACCTAACATTGGTAACTTTTTCTTCGTACCTCGGTAATTCAATCGGACAAGTATTTGTATTTTTTGTTATGACGGTTGCCGCCGCCGAAGCCGCGGTTGGTCTGGCAATTATTATTGCGATATTCAGAAACAAAAAGTCGGTTAACATCGACGAGATAAACATATTTAAGTGGTAATGATAAACTATATCTATCTAACAACGCTTTTACCTCTGCTCGGATTCGTTATCAACGGATTGTTCGGC
This sequence comes from Bacteroidota bacterium, assembly GCA_023381535.1. The sequence goes on along the minus strand of JAMCSN010000042.1, from coordinate 4,308 downwards.
AGAAAGATCAAGAATGAACGGATTGTCGGCATTATTGGAAGTGCTACGGTTGGACTTTCATTTCTTGTTGTGCTCGGCGCTTTCATACAGACGCTCGGTCTTCCCGTTGAAGAAAGATCGAACACTGTAAATTTATTTACGTGGTTAAGTGTCGGCGGACTCCACATTCAGTTTGCATATCTCGTTGATCAGCTTTCTCTTACGATGTCTCTTATCGTAACCGGCGTCGGATTTTTGATTCATGTTTACTCAATCGGTTACATGCACGGCGATAAAGGAATCTGGAGATTCTTCGCTTATCTAAATCTTTTCATCTTCGCGATGATGAACCTTGTCCTCGGCGATAATTTCGTTGTTCTGTTTTTGGGATGGGAAGGCGTTGGTCTCTGTTCTTATCTGCTCATTGGTTTCTGGTACGATAGAAAATTTGAAAAGGGAACAACATCGCAAGCCGCAAAAAAAGCTTTCGTTGTTAATCGAATTGGTGACTTTGGATTTTTGCTCGGGATGTTTCTGATCTACATGACTTTCGATTCGCTCAACTTCAAAGAAGTTTTTGCAAGAGCTCAGGCATTCCCGGTTGCTGAATCAACATTTGGTTTGATCGCACTTTTTTTGTTTATCGGCGCAACGGGTAAGTCTGCGCAGATCCCGTTGTTCGTTTGGCTGCCGGATGCAATGGCCGGCCCGACTCCGGTTTCTGCTTTGATACATGCCGCAACAATGGTTACCGCCGGCGTTTATATGGTTTCGCGAACATCAATATTGTTTGCATCCGCTCCGGCTATTATGACAGTTGTCGCGGTTGTTGGCGCGCTCACGGCGTTGATGGCGGCTACAATCGGACTTGTTCAGAACGATATTAAAAAAGTTTTAGCATACTCAACTGTAAGTCAATTGGGATACATGTTCTTAGCTGCCGGTGTTGGCGCGTTCTCCGCATCGATATTCCACGTGATGACTCACGCATTTTTCAAAGCGTTATTATTCCTTGGCGCCGGTTCGGTCATTCACGGAATGCATGACGAGCAGAACATTCAGAAATACGGCGGGCTGAAAAAATATATGCCGAAGACGTACGCTACATTTTTCATCGCAGCGCTCGCAATTTCCGGAGTGCCGGGTCTTGCCGGATTTTTCAGCAAAGATGAAATTTTATGGAATGCATATTCCAACGGCGGATTTGTTTTCTGGTTGATCGGCGCTGTTACGGCGCTAATGACCGCATTCTACATGTTCAGATTGGTCTCGTTAACTTTTTATGGTCATGAAAGATTTGATCATCATCATGTTCATCCGCATGAATCACCTTCTGTAATGACTGTACCGTTAATGATTTTGGCTTTCCTTTCAGTTGTTGGCGGTTACATTGGCTTGCCGAAAGTATTTGCCGGCGAGCATGGAAATCTTTTTGAGAATTGGCTCGAACCGATCTACGCCCCCGCTCAAGAAAAACTTGCAATGTATTCTTCCTCTACTCATTTGGAAGAAATTCTTTTGATGTCGATTTCTGTTGCGCTTGCTCTCTACGGAATTTATTTCGCTCTTCATGTTTATAGAAAGAATCCGAAGATTGCCGATAACTTTGCGAATAGATTTAAAAGTATGTATAACCTTTTATTGAATAAATATTTCGTTGACGAAGTTTACGAAGCCGCTGTCGTCCAGCCGATTCAAAAGGGAAGTGAAAAAGTTTTATGGAAATTTACCGACGCTAAATTGATCGACGGAACCGTGAACGGCGCTGCGACAATAGTTGATAAAATTTCCGGCGTGATTAGAAAAGTCCAAACCGGCGTCGCTCAATCGTACGCATTAATAATGGTTGCCGGAATTGCATTAGTCCTTTTGTGGTTGATATTGAGTCTATAATAGTATGGAACAAAACTTACTCTTAACATATTTACTTTTTACTCCGGTCATCGGCAGCGTTCTCGTTTTATTTTTTAGAAACGAACAGAAGCAATTGGCGCGATGGTTCGGGCTGATCGTTTCTTTGATTGCGTTTGTTATTTCTCTCGTTATTTATTTCCGTTTCAATCCGACAAATCCGCAATTCCAATTTATCTATCAAGTAACATGGATTAAGAGTCTAAACATCAGCTATCATGTTGGCGTTGACGGAATTTCGCTACTTCTCGTTCTGCTGACAACATTTCTTACGCCGTTAACTCTTCTTTCTACATGGAAAGCGATCGAGAAAAATGTGAAGATGTTCACATTCTCTATGCTCTTTCTGGAAGCCGGTATGCTTGGCGTTTTTATTTCGCTGGATATTTTTCTGTTCTACATTTTCTGGGAAGCAATGCTCATACCGATGTACTTCATCATCGGAATCTGGGGCGGCGAAAGAAGAATCTATGCGTCCTTAAAGTTTTTCATTTATACAATGTTCGGAAGTTTACTGATGCTGGTTGCCATTATTTGGCTGACGGTTTATGCTTCCGGAATGCTTGGCAAGTTCACGACAAGTTTAGTTGATCTATACAAAGTTGGCCCGACCATTCCGCATCAAATTCAAGGTTGGATGTTCGGCGCATTCTTTTTGAGCTTTGCAATCAAAGTCCCAATTTTTCCGCTGCACACTTGGCTGCCCGACGCGCACGTTGAAGCGCCGACTGCCGGTTCCGTAATTCTTGCCGGCGTTCTTTTGAAAATGGGCACGTACGGATTGATTCGTTTTTGTCTGCCGCTGTTTCCGCAATCGGCAGTGCAATACGCGCCGCTCGTTTCCGTTCTTGCTGTAATCGGAATTATTTACGGCGCGCTCGTCTCGATGGTTCAAACCGATATGAAAAAGTTGGTCGCGTATTCATCCGTCTCTCATTTGGGATTTGTTGTACTTGGAATTTTTGCGATGACGGTTGAATCCGTGCAAGGTGCGGTTATACAAATGATAAATCACGGTTTATCCACCGGCGCGCTCTTCCTTTTAGTTGGAATTCTTTACGAAAGAACTCATCGCCGGGACATTGCATTCTACGGCGGTATCGCAAAAATTGTCCCGCTCTACGCAACTATTTTGATGATCGCTTCTCTGTCATCAATCGGATTACCCGGACTGAACGGATTCATAGGTGAGTTTTTAATTCTGCTGGGATCATTTAAATCGTCAGTCTTAAATAGTTGGTGGTTTACAATTTTTGCCGCGACGGGAGTGATATTTGCCGCGGTCTATCTATTATGGATGTATCAGCGCATTGTCTTTGGTGAAGTTAAGAATGAAGAATTGAAACACGAATTGACCGACATGAATCTACGCGAAATGATTGTCATGGTCCCAATTTTGTTTTTTATTGTCTGGATTGGAGTTTACCCGAATACATTTTTGAAACTTACTGAAGCTTCTACTCAATCGATTCTTCAGCAAGTCGGCACATATACCGTTAATCTATTAAAGTAATTTGGTTTAGAATAAACTATGCCGCAAAATAACTACGAATATTTCTTACTGATGCCGCAGATAATTATCGGGATCGGAATTGTTTTATCTGTTATCATCGAAATCACTTCCAAGAAGAGCGAACAAATCCTTCCGTGGTTTTCCATTGCCATGTTTCTTGCGACAGCAGTTTATTCTATTCTTGATATCAATAGGAATTTTGTTTTGTTCGGCGGAATGATCGAGGTCGGCGGCAAACCGGCAATCTTCAATTTCATTTTCAATATCGGCGCCGCATTAGTTGTTCTTTCGTCAATAGATTATCTGAAAAAGTACGGGACGTACTACGGCGAATATTACATTTTGGTTCAATCGTCCGTCTTGGGAATGATGGTAATGTCCGGCGCTCGCGACATCTTGATGATCTTCATGGGTCTCGAACTGATGTCGATTTGTTTTTACGTTCTTGCCGGTATCAACCGAAAAAAGTTTTCTGCCAACGAAGCATCAATGAAATATTTTTTGCTCGGAGCTTTTGCAACTGGATTTATAGTTTACGGTATTGCTCTAATTTACGGCACCACCGGATCAACCAGCATCCAAAATCTTTCAGAGAATTTTTCCGTTTATTCAACTAATATAGTTTTTATCTTGGGATTAATTATTTTCTTGATCGGTTTCAGTTTCAAGATTGCCACTGTTCCGTTCCACATGTGGGTACCGGATGTTTACCAAGGATCGGCTACAACCGTTACCGGATTAATGTCCACTACCGGCAAAGCCGCTGCGTTCAGCGTATTGATAGTTGTTCTCACCGCAGTTTTTGGTTCCAACACGCACAATATTGTTCGTCCTTATTTTGCAACGATCTCGGCGCTCTCGATGGTTTTCGGAAGCATTGTTGCTATCTCGCAAAATAATTTTTC
>JAMCSN010000113.1 GCA_023381535.1 Bacteroidota bacterium | reverse complement strand
TTAAGAAATTTAATTTCCTCTTGAGATTTTCCGGGTACTCTACATCTGCACCACCCAAGATTTTAGAGATTTTTTGCTGATCAAAATTCTTGTTCAACGCTTTTGAAAATACTTTTAGAATTACCGCAACGTCTTCGGTCGTATCCGGTTCAGCAATCGAAATCCCGATTTCTTTTTCTCCAATGTATCTGAAGTTGATTCCGTTATTTAATGCCTCAGCTTTTATTTTTTTCGCTTCTTCAGCCGAATTCAATTCAATCTTTAAAGTGTCAAAATAATTCTCGTTTGATTGACTAATGCCGATTGACTTCAGCGCTTGGTCTAAAATAACCGTAAGGTTGTGAATTCTTTCTGCGATGGCTTTAATTCCCTTTGGTCCATGATAAACCGCGTACATTCCCGCCATTATAGCCAGCAGTACTTGAGAAGTACAAATATTGCTCGTTGCGTGTTCGCGTTTAATGTGCTGCTCTCTTGTTTGAAGCGCCATGCGCAGCGCTCTCTTGCCTTGTGCATCAATTGAAACGCCGATAATTCTTCCCGGGATTTGTCGTTTGTACTCATCCTTCGTAGCAAAATACGCCGCATGTGGACCGCCAAATCCCATCGGAACACCGAATCGTTGTGTTGATCCCACGACTACATCAGCCCCAAATTCTCCTGGAGGTGTGAGCAGAGCCAGAGAAAGCAAATCTGCCGCAACAGCTTTGTAAATTCCTTTGGCATCAGCTTGCTTGAATAAATCTGTGTAATCAAAAACTTCTCCGTCTGCCGATGGATATTGAACGAGCATACCATAAACATCATCTGTTAGTTCTAAGTTATTATGATTACCAACTTTAATTTTAATTCCTAACGGTTCACTTCGTGTAATTAGAACATCGATTGTTTGCGGAAGTACTTGCTCTGAAACCCAAAACACATTTGAATTTTTCTTAGCGCTCTTTCTTAACGAATGAAGCATTGTCATCGCTTCGGCTGCGGCTGTGCCTTCATCAAGCAAAGAGGCATTTGCAATCGGCATCCCGGTTAAATCAATTATCATCGTTTGAAAGTTGAGCAATGCTTCCAATCTACCTTGAGAGATTTCCGCTTGGTAAGGCGTGTATTGAGTGTACCATCCGGGGTTTTCCAAAATGTTGCGTTGAATTACTCCCGGCGTAATTGTTGGATAATACCCAAGCCCGATATAATTCTTGAAGGCTTTATTCTTTGCCGCAACCTTTCTCAACTCATTTATAAATTCATGTTCGGTCATCGTCGGGTCAAGAGTTAGTTCTTCTTTAAGTCTTATCGATTGAGGAACTGTTTTGTTTATCAACTCATCAAGAGATGAAACACCGATTGCAGAGAGCATCTTCATAACATCATTTTGATTTGGTCCAATATGGCGGTCGGCAAATTTGTCATAGAATTCAAGATTGTTCATTTCGTTTTTCTCACAAAATTTTTTAATGAGTATTTTTTTAGTGCTCAAATATAAATAAAAGACGGAAATCCGAAGGAAAGTTTTATTCTGTTTGTCGGTTAGTACACTTACGGTTAGATTTATTTTGAGGCAATGGGTCTGAGTTTGTCGAAGAATGGTGCCGGGCTTCCCGGGGCATCAAGACGCAAGACGAGAAACGTTAGACGTAAACAAATTATTTTTTGCAGCTTAGCTTTGATTGTTTTAACATTACTAGTAGAAAATTTTGTGGAGAGGAAATGAAAACAGAGAGATTCGTAAAAGTATTCATCACATTATTTGTTTTGTGTTTTGGGCAAATGGAATTATCCGCGCAAGAAATTCCGACGCCGTTATCAAAAGAAAAAGAATCACAGCTTATTGAGTACTTAAAAAATAATTGGGCATCGCCGGAAGAATACATCACCGGCAAATTCAAAAATTATGATGTGGTGCTTCTTGCCGAAGACCACCGCATCAAACACAATCTGCTTCTCGTACAATCGCTGATTCCCCATCTTTACAAAACCGGTGTTTATAATATCGGAATGGAATTCGGTGCGAGCGAAGATCAAGCTGCTCTCGATTCACTTGTAACGGCAAAAAATTATGACGAGGACAAGGCGCGCAAGCTGATGTTCAATTATAATGTCGGATGGGCTTTCAAAGAATATATTGATGTTTACCGCAAAGCATGGGAGTTCAACAATACATTGCCGGACGGCGCTCGGAAGTTTCGAATTGTGAACCTCAGTTACAAATACGATTGGAGCGGTTACAACGGAGTAAGAACACCGGAGAATGTGCGAAAAGTTTTTCACAAAGGAGGAACGGAAAGCTACAGAGCCGCACTTGTTAAAAAGGAAATTCTCGATAAGCACGAAAAAATTTTGATCATCACCGGTACGATTCACGGGTTCACACGCTATGCAATACCGATGTTCGATTACAACGCAGAAAATTTTTGCATGCTCGATGACCGCTACATGGGGAATCTTATTTATAAATACTCGAACAAAAAAGCGTGCACGATACTTTTGCATTTTCCGTTTTACAGCCAAACACTCGGCTACGGCAGACTCATGTATCCGGCTAACGGAGCGATTGATCAAGTCATGAAAAATTTTGTGAACAAACGCGTTGGGTTTGATTTGTCCGGCACACCGTTCGGAGAATTGCGCGATACAAGTTTTTATTCAACCGGTTATAACGATTTTAAGATGAGCGACATTGCAGACGGCTACATTTATCAAATGCCGTTTAATGAGTATGAAGGATGTACAATTGATGATAAATTTTTAACAAAAGAAAATTGGAGCGAAGCACAAAAACAATTTCCCGATCCGGATATTAATCCGCGACCAAAAAGTTTGGAAGAGTATTACCAAAAAATCCGCGATTATGCGGACATTCAGAAACTTTACGGGACGATCAAGTAAAAAAGAAGAGGTCGTCTCAGAAGTATATCTTTTTAAAGAATAGCACACAGATAAAAAACGGATTTAAACAGATTACGCTGATTTTTAAAATTGAACGATTACTTCTGAGACAACCTCAACGCTTTTATTGAAACATTATGTTCAGCTCTACAGAAGTTTGTGTGCTATTATAATTGAAACTCTTCAATGAAACTTCTTTCCAGCCTGGATCGGGGTAATTACTTTGCATCGCTCTGTACGACAGCGAACTCACCACAGCAGCAACCGCCGAACCGGTTAATTTGCCGCTGACTGTGTAAAATGACGGTGCTATATTTTTCTTGATGGCAAAACTATTAACGGTTATTGAAAAATCATAAGTGTACGGCGTTTTGTTATTCTTACCGCTCTCGGTTATTGTCATAGTACTTATTGATGTTCCGTCACTTGCAACAGTCCCGCTTATAGTACCCGTAACAGTCGTAGTATCGCCCTTTGTTACTCCAAGCTTTGGATATGTGTAAGAAACAGTAAAGTTGTTTCCTAACCAAAGTAATTTATTTGGCTGATAGATCGTAAAATCTTGAACTGTAAAATTAAATGCGTTTGAATTGGAATTATTATACTCGCATTCACCTGTAAGTTGTAAAAACAAGCCGTCTAGACCATATAAATCGCTTAACGGTTTTCTGGTAACTGTAACCGTCGCACTTGCGGAACCTAACCTGGGAGGATTTGCTGAAGTCATATCAAACAATTCGACTGTCACTTTTGATGTGCCTTCCGACTTGAACTGGTGTCTCATCGTCATGTCATTGTCTTTTATTCTGTTGGAAGTTTCCCCGGAAAAGTACCAGTAACATCTATATTTGGATGGAAGTGCCGCACCGGAATAAACCGCCTTGAAATCGTAAGTACCGTTTAATGCTGCATCAAGATTACTTGGTTCAATTGTTAAAGTCGCGGCGCCAGGTGTATAATTGATTGTGAACCACTTGAAATCGACATACTTCTTTCCATATCCTTTTTTCAATCCGCTAACAAGAATTCCAATCTTATTTGCGCCCTGGTTTAATATGAAACTGGCTACCCCTTGAGTTGAATTATCCGAGTATCCGTATGCATTCCCATTTGTATCGTAAAATTCAATCGATTGCAAATTGTCTGTGCCTGAATAAGAACTGTCGCATTGCGTTGATTTGCAAACCACATCAAGCTTGGATTTGTTAACTGTCATTCCGTCCGTCAGCTCCGCCCCGTTTGTATTGTTAACATATAATTTGTACGAAGGAAATTTGGCATTACCGATAGTGTTGTTTTCAAACTCCTTCCAACGTTCTCTGATTTTGCGCAGTTCAATATATTGTGATAACTGTACGTAGCCGAATGTGTTAAAAGTTAAATTTGGCGAACCGGCATTGTTTCTTGATATGTACGGACCTATTGAAGTTTCCGTGTACGGCATTGTTTGGATTTTATTATTCGGAAAATTCGGATCGGCTATGTATAGTTTTCTTTCGTTCAAATCTATTTTGTAACATATTATGGCATGACCGGAACCTGTTGCGGTGTTTCTAATCAAAAGTAATTGCGGTTGTCTTTTAATAATAATATTTACAAGAATGTTTTTCCAAATTAATCCCGGCTTTTTCATTTGATTATTAATTTTGTCTATCCAGTTACTCCACCAGTTTCCAAAATCCATATCTTCTTGTATGATGGAACAAAACCTGTACCCTTTCGGATTGTCGTACCAGTACAAATCCGGTTTTAAAGGATCACACTTATTGTCGAATTTGTGAAATAAATTCCCGAGACTGGTTCTTTTCTCCGCATAATACCAAATTGCTGCGGCAGATTGCCCTGCACAATGCCCGCCCGGTGAGATATAGGAGCCGTAATTTGGAA
>JAMCSN010000068.1 GCA_023381535.1 Bacteroidota bacterium | reverse complement strand
CGCCGGTTGCGGTAATAAAATCAAAGATGGAACTGCTTTTGCAAAGCAGCAATTTGAATGAAGAAAATTTGACTACGCTGGATACTTCGTTGAAACAGCTTTACAAACTTGAACGCATCAATAAGGCGATTCTTCTCCTTAATAAACTTGAACATAAAGATTTGTTCGAATCGAAAAGCGTGAATATTGCCGAGGAAGTAAAGAATATTATTGCCTTGTCTGAAGATTTTATTGCCGCGCAAAGCTTGACCGTAAATCTTTCGTTGCAAAAGCAAATTACATTCAACATGAACGCGTCGTTATTGAATATCCTTTTGGGAAATTTAATCTCGAACGCGATAAAACATAGTACGCCGGGCGGATCAATAAATATTGTGGGGACTGAAAACAGATTAACAATATCGAATACGGCATTGGAACCAAAGAACGCACCGGAAAATTTTTTCAACCGGTTTTATAAGGAATCAAATCTAACGGAATCCGTTGGGCTCGGCTTAACAATCGCAAAGAAGATTTGCGATTTATACGGAATTGAAATTTCAAATCAGTTTAGCAGCGGGATGTATATTGCAACATTGGAGTTTAACAGATCAATTATAAATGATAAATTATAAAATGAAAAGAATAATTTTAATTACGCTGATTCTGATTGCGCCAAATCTTTTGGCTCAAAGGAATCTCGATTTTTACATCAACAAAGCGCTGGAAAATGCCGTGTCGCTCAATGAACTGCGGAATCAAATTCCGGTCAACAATCTTCAGAACAAATTGGACAAAGCGCAAAATTCAGCTGTACAGGTTTCCTTAACCGGCAATTATTTGTTTGTTCCATACTTTAACAACAGCGGCGGAATTGTTACAGCTAATCCAGATCCGAATGCTATTGGCTATGATGTCGGTCTGACAAACGGCGGATTATACTCGGCACAGGTAAACTTTGCAAAGAATATTTTTAACGGCAATCTGCTTGACGCGCTGCAAATTAAAAATGAATTATCGAACAAAAATGTTTCGAACAACATACAGATTGAAGAGCATAATCTTAGAAGAGCGGTAACGGCTCAATATCTAAACTGTATCCAAAATCTGCTGCTTTATAATCTAACAAAAGAAAATATTGAGAACCTTAAAGAGCAGCTAAGAATAACAGGGGAATTGGTTGAGAAAGGTTTTGTGAAAGCGCAGGACTTTCTTTTGTTAAAAATCGAATCCAAAAATCAATTGACGCAGCTTGATGAAATTTGGAGAAATTATAGAAGCGGACTTACGCAGCTAAACTCAATTTGCGGAATCAAAGATAGCAGCGCAGCGATTTTAGAAAATGTGAATCTGAATATTTCAAAGCAAGCAGTTCAATCTTATTTTGTAACCAAGTTCTCAATCGATAGTTTGGTTCTTGCTAACCAGCAGCAGCTTTTCGAGACGAAATACCAGCCGCAAGTAAATGTATTTTTTAATACCGGTTTGAATGCCGTTGAGTTGAATAACATTCAGCGCAAATTTGGGTTAAGCGCCGGCATTAATTTCTCTTTGCCGGTTTTTGACGGCAATCAAAGAGATATTACACGCCAGCAAACTGATATCTTTGGAAAAACTATCCGGCAGAACAAAGATTACTTCGAGAAGAATCTTTTTTTGCAGCGGCAGAATGGATTAGAAAAAATCAAATCACTAAAGTATTCTCTTGATAATCTTCAAAGCCAGCTAGAAGATTACAAGCAGGTTATCTCTTTGGCAAAGAAACAAATTGAGCAGGGTTCGCTGTCGATGATTGAGTATCTAACTCTTCTCAAAAACTATATCGATCTTCAAAAAAACAACATCAGCACGGAAATAAATTACCAGCTTGAAATAAACAATTACAATTATTGGAATTGGTGAAATGCAACAACTTAAAAAAAGGAAATATGTCTTTGCTTTGTCAGCCGCTTTATTGATTGCGCTTCTTTCGTCTTGCGGCGGCGGAAGCGATAAAACCTCCGATGAAACAAACGGCTCGCCGGTTTTGGTTGCAACTCCTTCTTTGAGAAACATGAACAACTATCTGCAGTTGAACGCCAATACAATTTTTCAGAAAAAGGAAATTGTACGTGCCACATTTCAAGGGTTCATTGTAAAATTTTTTAAGAAGATCGGCGACGGTGTAAATGCCGGCGATGAAATTTTGCAGATACAAACAAAAGAATCTTCGGCTGATGGCAAGATGGATATTAATCTCGGCAAAGATTCAATCAAAGGAAAGGATTCGTTTAAAGGAATTGTAACTATAAGAGCAAAAACTTCAGGCGTGTTTACCGAGCAGAATCATAACATCGGAGATTTTGTAACAGACGGCGAACAGATTGCCGTTATTTCCGATCCGTCGTCTATCGTTATTCAGCTGAATGTTCCTTACCAATTTGTGTCGAGCGTAAAATTAGGAAGCGCATGCGCAATCGATCTACCGGATGGAAAATCGATGAGCGGAATAATCAGTAAAGTTTTGCCAAGTGTCGATCAAGCATCGCAGACGCAGACATATTTGATCCGGCTTTCTCAATCTGGAAATCTACCAGAGAATTTAAATGTTATTGTAAAAATTCCGGTGCAGTCTTTCTCAAACGCTTTGACCGTTCCGAAGTTGGCTTTGATGACAGATGAAACACAATCAAAATTTTGGGTGATGAAATTAATTAACGATTCCACTGCAGTGAAGGTTATTGTTGGCAAAGGAATTGAGAACGATAGCGTTGTTCAATTGCTTGATAATAATTTAACTAAGGATGATCGAATTGTTTCTGAGGGCGCCTTCGGTCTGCCCGATACCGCAAAAGTTTTGATAAGGAAATGAAGTTATGAGCAATATTTATGTAAAGTATAAAGGTCCGATTGCCGTTATTTTATTGATGATTCTTCTTGGCGGGGCTTATTCATTAATGAAAATAAAAACAGGGCTGTTTCCGGATATAACTTTTCCCAAAATAAAAATTATTGCCGATAACGGCGAGCAGCCGGTTGATAAAATGATGGTTACAGTAACCGTGCCGCTGGAAAATGCAATCAAGAGGGTTGAAGAGTTAAACATAGTACGAAGCATAACAAGCCGCGGCAGCTGCGAGATTTCCGCGTTTTTAAACTGGGGAAGCGATGTTGATCTTGGCAAGCAAAGAATCGAAGCGCAGATCAACGCAATCAAACAAAATCTTCCTCCGGGAATAAATATTACAGTGGAAAAAATGAATCCTTCGATTTTACCGGTGATGGGGTTTTCTCTCGAAGGTAAAAATAAAAGCCAGATTGAATTGCGCCAGCTTGCAGAATTTACAGTTAAACCTTTTCTTTCACGTGTTCAAGGCGTTTCGGATGTTGCAATTATCGGCGGAAAGGTTAAAGAGTACCAAATTATTCTCGATCCGTTAAAACTGAGCAACCTGAGAATTACGCCTCAAGAAATTGCCGATATTTTGGCAAAGTGTAACTTCATTGCTTCAAACGGATTTGAGATAAGTTACAACCGTTTATATTTGACGCTTACCGACGCAACCATCAATAAAAAAAGCGAGCTTGAAAATACTGTTATAATAAACACTGCTAAGAATAAAATTGTGCTTAAGGACATATCGGAAATTAGAATTTCCGAGCGGCGAGATTATATTCGAATCAACGCCAACGGAAAAGATGTTCCTTTGATAGCGATAGTAAAACAACCCAATGCAAATTTGATTGATGTTGTTAACGGGGTGAAAAATCAATTAACCGGATTAAAAACAATTTTACCAAAGGATGTTGAGTTAAAGCCGTTCTACAACCAGGCGGATTTTGTGGGCGATTCAATCAGCAGTCTCAAAGACGTTCTGTGGATTGGACTTTTGCTTGCGATAATTATTACCATCTTATTCTTAAAATCCCTAAAAGCAAGTTCGGTAATCTTGATTACAATTCCCGTTACGTTAGGATTAACTCTAGTTGTTCTTCTCTCGCTTGGTTACACTTTTAACATTATGACTATCGGCGCAATTGCCGCCGCAATAGGTTTAATTATAGACGATGCTATTGTGGTGATCGAACAAATTCACCGCACGCACGAAGAAAACCCGGAAGAGAAAAGCATTAATCTTGTCGGCAAGGCAGTCAAATATCTTCTGCCTGCAATGGTCGGTTCATCGTTAAGTACAATTGTAATTTTTCTTCCGTTCGTTTTGATGGGCGGAGTTGCCGGCGCATATTTTAAGGTTATGACCGACACGATGATCATTACTCTTCTTTGTTCTTTCTTTGTAACGTGGATAGGTCTTCCGGTAATTTATCTTCTACTTTCAAAAGAAACGCATACTGTTGAAAGTAATTTGAAAGGAGTCAAGAAAAGAAACTGGGTTTACTTCTTTATTAATCGTCCTTACATCTCAATTGCTTTTGTTGTGTTGTTAATAGCGACGGCAATGTTAGTTCTCCCAAAACTTCCAAGCGGATTTTTGCCGGAGATGGATGAGGGATCGATAGTGCTGGATTTTGGCAGTCCGCCCGGAACGTCTTTAGATGAAACCGACCGCATGTTGAAGGTTGTGGATGGAATTTTATTGAAGACGCCGGAGGTAGAAAGTTTTTCGAGAAGAGCCGGAACCCAGATGGGCTTTTTTATAACCGAGCCAAACCGGGGCGATTATTTAATTCAGCTTAAAAAGAAAAGAAGCAAAACTACTACGGAAGTTTCGGATGAAATAAGAAAGAAAATCGAAGCGGTTCTTCCTTCGCTCCGCGTCGATTTCGGACAGGTCATTACGGATATGCTCGGCGACTTGATGAGCTC
>JAMCSN010000310.1 GCA_023381535.1 Bacteroidota bacterium | reverse complement strand
GATTTCAACAGCTATAGATATGGCAATATATTAGTTCAGGGAAACTTCTTAATTTTCGACGAGCGATTAAATGATCTTTCAAGGATAAATATTTTCGATTTTGTCCGGAATAAAATCTATTATACGTTAGTAATTCCCGGCGGGTGCGGATTAGTTAACCTGCCCATGTGAGAATCAATGAGCACCTACAAAAGAGTCTTAGCTTACATAAAACCGTTTTGGAAGCACCTTTCCGCCTCGGTTCTGTTTACAATCGGTTACGCGGTTCTGAACGGCGTTTCCATTTACATGATTATCCCTCTCCTTGATACCCTTTTTCAAGGGAACGGAACTCAAACACAGATCAAAACAGTTAGTCCTTCTATCAGTGCGCCAGTTACAAATTGGTTTTCGCAAACGTTCGATGATATAATTGGAATAGTCAAAGGTTATATCTTCAGCGGCGATACACAATCAATCCTTCTGAAAATCTGCATTCTGATAATTATTCTGTTCTTCCTCAAAAATGTTTTTGGATATCTCCAAGCTTACTTTCTTGCATTCGTAGAACAGGGAATGATTCGCAATCTGAGAAATGAAGCATACATGCATCTGCACAGACTGCCGATGAGTTTCTTCAAAAATGAAAAAACCGGAAACCTTATTTCACGAATTATGAATGACGTAAATGTTGTGCAGGCAAGCGTCTCTGCGGTGTTTTTGAATTTGATTCGTGAACCGTTAACCATACTTGTTTTTCTCGGAATTGCAGTCTCGATCAGCTGGAGACTTACCTTATTTTCACTACTTGTACTTCCTTTCAGCATTGGCATCATTAGTTGGATTGGTTTAATTCTCCGTAAGCAGAGCGGATTGCTGCAGCAAGAAATGGCTGACATTACAACAACGCTTCATGAAACGATTACCGGTGTAAAGATCGTTAAGGCTTTTGGGATGGAAAACTACGAGAACAAAAAGTTTAAGGCACAGACTCAGAAATTTTTCAGATTGGTTTTGAAGATAACGCGCATAAGAAATACAGCGTCTCCCGTTACTGAATTTCTTAGCGTGGTTGTCGGCGGCGCAATGATTTATTTTGGCGGGCAGCTCGTGCTGTTCGATAAAACTTTGAAGCCGAGTGAGTTTCTCGTTTTCTTAATGGCAATTTTTCAGATGATGCCGCCGATCAAAGAACTCAGCAGTGTTAACAACCGAATTCAAGAATCAAGCGCGGCTGCCGACCGTGTTTTTGAAATATTGGATACCGAACCGCGGATTAAGAATGTTGAAAATCCTCTTCCGCTTAACGACTTCAATGATACGATAGAATTTCAAAATGTTTCGTTCCACTATGATGATTCCGAGGAATTGGTGCTGGATACAATTAACCTGAAAGTGAAGAAGGGGAACGTGATTGCAATTGTAGGTAGCAGCGGCGCCGGAAAAACCACGATGGTGGATTTACTACCGCGTTTTTATGATCCGACCAAATTTCAAAATGTTTCGTTCCACTATGATGATTCCGAGGAATTGGTGCTGGATACAATTAACCTGAAAGTGAAGAAGGGGAACGTGATTGCAATTGTAGGTAGCAGCGGAGCCGGAAAAACCACGATGGTGGATTTACTACCGCGTTTTTATGATCCGACCAGTGGCAAAGTTCTTTTCGACGGGACCGACATAAAATCGGCGCGGCTTGAAGATTTACGAAAGCTGATGGGAATCGTCACACAAGAAACCGTACTGTTCAATGAATCGGTGAAGAGCAACATTGCCTACGGAATTGATGACTGTGCCGAGCAAAAATTGTTTGACGCCGCAAAAGCAGCCAACGCGCACAATTTTATTATGGAACTGCCGCACGGCTATGAAACTATAATCGGTGAAAAAGGAACAAAGCTTTCGGGCGGACAAAGACAGCGGCTGGCGATTGCGCGCGCGCTTCTGAAAAATCCTCCGATCATGATATTGGACGAAGCTACGTCTGCCCTAGATAACGAGTCGGAAGTTTTGGTTCAGGAAGCGATAGAACGCCTCATGCACGATAGAACCACATTTGTAATTGCACACAGACTTAGCACAATTAGAAATGCCGATAGAATTATTGTTCTCGACCGCGGAAGGATAGTTCAGGACGGTAAACACGATCAGTTGTTGAATCAAGAAAACGGTATCTACAAAAAATTATATGAACTTCAATTTAGAGTGTAATGGCTCAAGACAAATCCAATCAAATTAAAATCATAGATAAACTGATTTTCTGGCTGATCATTTTATTCTTGATCACGCTTACCAATTCAATTTTCTTGAACCAGATCGGCTATTTTATACCGCTGATGCTTTTTGCATACCGTTTCGTGATAACGAAAGAAAATAAATTTCAAAAGAACGGTCTTGAAATCGGGTTCATACTTTTTCTTGCTGCCGAACTGATTTCGGCGATCTTCTCGGTGAATCACGCTCAAGCGTTTCAGAATTTTTTCAAACGACTCGTTCTAATTCCATTGGTTTATACAATTGCCGCTGCGGCGGATGACACCGAAAAAACAAAATTGTTTTTCAAAATTTATCTTGGCACCGCGTTGCTTACAATGTTGGCGTACATTGTTTTTGCTTACGAGCATTTCATAGCTCAATTGTACCGTTTCGAAGCCAAAGGACCGTCTCCGTTTCAATATGTTATGACCGCGGGCGGGCTGATGAGCTTCACTACAATTTTTACGTTTGCCTTTCTGGTAAATGAAAAAGCAAAAATTAAGTACAAGCTTTTCTTTCTTGCCGCGTTCGGAGTTGCTGCACTTGGCTTGTTTGCAAGTTATACACGCGCCGCTTGGATCGGCGCCGCGGCTGGAATACTTTTTATAATTCTGTTCAAGAAAAAATGGTGGTTGATAATTCCCGGCGTCGCGTTCATTATTTTTGCGTTTCTGTTTTACAAGAATGAAAGCCGTCTGTATGAATATCAATTCAACGGCTCGCAGCTTACTAAAGTAAAAACAATTAATACCAAAGGACGGGCTTACAATCTTGATCTTGACAACGATACGGTTTATGTAGCGGATTACAATAAAGGAATAGCCGTTTACAGCAAAGGCAATCTTGTTCAAGAGTTGGCAACGCCTTCGCCTTCAAAGAGAATCTTAAAATGGAAATCGAATTACTACCTCGCGTACCTTCTCGATACCAGAATTCTTTTGCTTCATAGAGACGGCAGTGGTAAGCTCACAATCGAAAAAAGTTTTACCTCACCCGGTTTAACAACAGATGTTGAAGTTTTTGGAGATTACTTCTACGTTGCAGATAGAGACAGCGGCTTAACAATTTATAAAAATCCGTTGGATCTTAATGATAAGCTCATGCTTCGAAACGTGAAGGGCATTTCAAGTCTTTGTTACAACGATAAATTATTTGCAGCGTTTGATATGAATAGTTTCTCGTTCAAAGTTTATTCGAGCCAAAGCGCACTACCAGAGCAGCTTATCGATTCCGTAAAATTTAAATCCTCCGTAGGTTTTGTCTGGTTTAACAAGAACGATATTTTCTTCCAGGGTGATAAACTCTTTCATTACGTCTATGATAATGGAAAAGTAAAACAAGTTCAGGAGTTTAAGATTGTTGGGCTTCAATCATTACAGTTTATGGATTCTTCTGCAATCGGCGCCAGCGCTGACGGTATTGTTTATCGTTTCGACAAAACGAAAGATGGAATTTTCACCGAACAGAAAATCGGTTCGCTTGGTTATTCTATAACTGGATTTAAGCTTGAAGGAAACAAAATTTACACGACGGAAAGCAAGAGAAACCGGCTTTCAACTATTGCAGATCTTTACCACGAGACGAACTTCGAGCGTCTCAACATTTGGCGTATCGGTCTGAGGATTTTCAAAGATCACCCGCTGTTTGGAGTCGGCGATATCGATCTCAACAAAATTTATTCCGAGTACAAAGACTATTTCTTGAAAGAGAATTTCGGTCACATGCACAATAATTTTGTTCACTTCCTCGTGATACTCGGTGCCTTCGGATTCATTGCCGTGATGTTTTTGTTGTACAAAATTTTGCGTTTGAATTTGAAAATCTACAAAACTCTGAAAGACGTTCCATTCATGTCTTCCTACGCCCTTGGTGCTCTTGCCGCGTTCATAGGATTTCTGTTCTCAGGTTTGGCTGAATGGAATTTCGGCGACCAAGAAATCATTACGATGGTTTGGTTTACTGTTGGTCTGAACGTTGCGTTCTATCGTAACTTTATGAACAGTAATAATGAATCCACAAATTCGAATGGGTGAAAAAATAAAAATATCGTCAATCATCATTGCAAAAGACGAAGAAGAAAACATTCGTCGCTGCATCGAAAGCCAAGCTGACGTGGTTGACGAAATTATTGTGATGGTAGATTCGAGAACTATGGACAACACTTTTCAGATTGCGTCGTCGTATGGAAATGTAAAAGCGGAAATCGCGGTATTCACCGGATATGCCCGGACCAAAAGTTATGCGCTGTCAAAAACTAAATTCGATTGGGTTTTATGGATTGATGCCGACGAAGAATTGACACCCGAACTTGCAGCAGAGCTTCGGGAATTTAAAAATGTTCAGCCAAAATTTGCGGCTTACGATGTAGCGCGCCGCGCTTATTTCCTCGGCAAGTGGATCAAACATAGCGGCTGGTACCCCGCTCGGGTCGTGCGGCTGTTCGATAAGAAACACGCTTCGTTCAATGATAAAGCGGTTCACGAGCACTTGGACATTAACGGGGAAATCGGGCATCTCAAAAACGATTTGAATCACTACACCGATCCGACCATTGAACATTTTTAAATTCCCGAAG
>JAMCSN010000198.1 GCA_023381535.1 Bacteroidota bacterium | reverse complement strand
ATCACGGTAACCTCAATTTATTTTCTGGAACGAATAACCTCGTAAAGAGCTGCGTAGTCAAGCTCTGAAAGATTTCTTGTGATTCCTTCTTTTAATATTTCGGCAACCGAATCAAGTGTAGTAACATCAACTCCGTTTTTTGAAAACTCGCCTTGAGCAAGTTTTACATCTTTGAGTAAATTCTTCAGCGTGAAATTTGTGTTTGTGTAATCATGTGTAAGCATGCTTTCTAATTTCCGATCGTATGCGGGCGCATAATATGCACTGGGTCGAATTATTTTCATAAACGTTTCAACGTCAATACCTTCCGATTGAACATAACCGAGACTCATCGCAAACGACGAAACCATAGTTGCGATAAGTTGATTGCAAGCAAGTTTTGCTGAGGCTGCTTTTCCAACGGGACCAATGTAGTAAACCGATTCGGCAAAGTTCTCCAAAAATTTTTTCCATTTGTTGAATTGTTCGGCGGTTCCGCCCACCATTGGGATTAACTGACCAACGGGAATTTGTGCAACGCCGCCCAACACAGGAGCTTCCAAATATTCGCCGCCGGATTGCTCTACCCTCTTTTGAACGGTTTGACTTTCACTCGGACCAATGGTGCTCATCTGAATTACAGTTTTGTTTTTGAATGATACTTCTTCATTAAACAAAACTGCGGATACCGCGTTGAAATCCGCAACCATTACGATTGTCACGTCACATGAGGCGATAGCATCTGATGATTTGGCAACAACTTTAGCGCCCTTTGCTTTCAATCCTTCGGCTTTTGAAACAGTCCGGTTGTAAGCGGTAACATCAAAACCTTTTTCAAGTAATCTTTGCACCATCAAACCGCCCATTAAACCGGTTCCGAGAAAAGCTACTTTCACTTTTTGTCTCCTTGATTAAGCATGTTCAGAAAATCAAATTCAATTTCCTCTTCACAGAAAAACGGTTCGCCATAATTTTTGCCAATCTTGAATCCGAAACTTTTTGCTCTTGCTTCAATAAATTTTATAAAGTTAGGAGTGCTGATGAATGTTTCCGGCTCGTCGCTTTCCGGATTATGAAATTGGGTTTCATACGCGCGAACAGCTTTCATTTTTGTCTCGAAAGTGCCGCTGATGTCAACAACAAAAGTCGGTTTGAATTCATAAGTCTGCATATAATAGAAAAGCTTTTGAGGACGAAACGGAGCTTGAACCTTTCCATTTTCTTCAGTTGAAATTTTTGGAAGTCCGGAGAAGAACATAGCTTCTTTCACCAATTGACTGGCTCCGATATGATCGGGATGACGGTCGTTGAAATAAGGCGCAAAAATAATCTTGGGCTGATACTTTCTAATTTTTGAAATGATTGTTCTGCGAAAGTCTTCATTGGGTCTCAAACTTCCGTCTTTGAAGCCGAGGTTTTCACGAACAGTAAGTTTCAAAATCTCTGCGGCATTTTGCGCTTCATGCTTTCGCGTTTCTGCAGAACCTCTTGTTCCAAGTTCGCCTTTTGTAAGGTCTATAACGCCAACCTTAAGTCCGCCGCTGCACATCTTTGCGATTGTCCCGCCCATGGAAAGTTCGGCGTCGTCAGGATGCGCGGCAAAAACTAAAACATCTAAAATCATTCTCTTCTCCTAAAGAAATCGTTTTAAAAATGAATAATTATCGTTACAAAGTAAAATATTTTAGTGCGAATCATCAGAAGCCGTTGTGAAATTTTTCAGAACAACCGATAATTAGTTATATTCGCCCCAGTAATTTCAATCATTTGTGACCCATGAATTCAAAGTACGAAGCCGTAATCGGTTTGGAAGTTCACGCGCAACTTTTAACGGATACAAAAATTTTCTGCGGATGCTCAACGAAGTTTGGTGTTCCGCCGAATACAAATATTTGTCCTGTGTGTCTTGGGCATCCCGGCGTACTTCCGGTTATGAATAAAAAAGTTGTTGAGTACACCGTTCTCATGGGACTTGCAACCGACTGCGCCATAAACGAAAGGTCAATCTTTGCGCGAAAGAATTATTTCTATCCCGATCTTCCAAAAGGTTATCAAACATCTCAATACGAAGAACCTATTTGCGAACACGGAAAAATTTCAATTGAATTCAAAGACGGTTCACGAAAAGAAATTGGCATAACAAGAATTCACATGGAAGAGGACGCAGGCAAATCTATACACGACCAAGGCACGGACACAAAAATTGATGCAAACCGATGCGGCACACCGCTAATGGAAATTGTTAGCGAGCCGGATTTGCGAACTGCGGAGGAAGCATATTTATACTTGACCAAGCTGAAACAAATTGTTACCTATCTCGGAGTTTGTGACGGCAACATGGAAGAAGGTTCTTTACGCTGCGACGCTAACGTTTCCATTCGTTTGAAAGGTGAAGAGAAATTTGGTACCAAGACGGAAGTGAAAAATATGAATTCGTTCCGCAACGTCGAGAGGGCGATTGAAACTGAAATTGAGCGGCAGATAGATATCATAGAAGACGGCGGCAAAATTATTCAGCAGACTTTGTTATGGGATGCGGATTCCAACAAGATAAAACCGATGCGAAACAAAGAGGAAGCTCATGATTACAGATACTTCCCCGATCCCGATCTGATGCCTATTATTGTTGATGCCAAATGGCGTGATAGAATCGCTTCGACGATGCCGGAGCTGCCGGAAAATAGGAGAAACAGATTTATTGAAAAGTATTCTTTGCCAAAATATGACGCAGAGATTTTAACTTCATCACGTGAACTTGCCGACTACTATGAAAAAGTTTTAACCGCAACGGATGACTATAAATCCGCAAGCAACTGGGTGATGACCGATGTTTTGAAAGTTATAAACGATGAAAAAATTCCCGTCAATCAATTTTCAATTTCACCGGAGAATCTTGGCAAGTTAATTAAGCTGATCAACGAAAAAACTATTAGCGGCAAAATCGCAAAAGACATTTTCCCGGAAATGCTGAAGACGAACAAAGATCCGAACGAAATTGTTAAGGAGAAAAATCTTGTTCAGATCAGCGATACCGGCGAGATTGAAAAGGCAATCGATAAAATTCTTGCAGCCAATCCAAAACAGATTGAAGAGTTTCTGAGCGGCAAGGATAAGGTGATTGGATTCTTTGTCGGACAGATCATGAAAGAGATGAAGGGCAAAGCCAATCCGCAGATTGTAAATGAATTGTTAAAAGCAAAGCTGAACAAGTTCAAAACGGTTTGATAATCTCACGAATAGATTCTCTTGCGCTCATCGGTTTCACCCCATAAGAATTCAGCGTTTCGGTATTCATAGAAACATCCGCAACTTTGTATGGAATGCCGGCTTCATCCATCGTCGTAGCAATCAAAAGATTTTTGTCGAACCCAACTTCTTCGCAAAGTATTTCTCCCAACTCATACCGAGAAAGTCTATCGCTACCGCCAAGATTTATAACTTCGCCGGAAATATTTTTCTCAATTAATTCCGAGATCATTCTTGCCGCCTCTTTCAAAGCAAGCGGTGTGCGGTACTGATCTGTGAAAAGTTTCACTGTATTACCGTTACGTAATTCATCGAACATGAAATGAAAATGATTCCGCGAGTGATTCAGTCCCAATCCGTACATGAGCGCCATTCTCAGAATTATGTAGTTGCCGAACGTCTGCTGGATTTTAACTTCACCCATTAATTTTGTTTCGGCATACAACGAAACCGGAATGAGTTTCGAATCTTCCTTCAGCATCGAACCGCGATAACCGGCATAAACCAAATCCGAAGAAGTGTAAATCAATTTCGCGTTGTATCGGTCGCACAGCTCCGCTATATATTGAGTTGCGTTAACATTTATATCGTAAACCATATCCGCCGCCAGACGATCAGCTTTCTCGGCATTTGAAACCGAGGCAGTGTGAATCACAACATCGGGCTTAAACGACAAAAACACTTTCTCCAACTTGCTATAATTTTCTATGGAAAGATTTACGGAATTAAATGAGCCGCAATTTCCTAAGTTGGAATTGAACTGGGTAAGGATATCGTGTTTCCCGTTTAATTCAAGATTCAAATATTGTCCTAGTGTTCCGCTTCCGCCGGTTATAAGGATTTTCATCTGTGATTCTCATTCCATAAATTATTCATGGCAATAATATTATCTTTAATTGAAAAATAAAATTTCATCTTAGATGAAAGGAATTTTATGAAACACTTACTTGGTGCACATGTTTTTGTAGCCGGTGGAGTTGATTCCGCGATTGACAACGGCGAGTCGCTCGGCTTCACGGCAATTCAGCTTTTTACCAAGAACAACAACCGCTGGTTTTCAAAAGACCTAACTGAAAAAGAAATAAATGCATTCAAAGAGAAAAAAAGTAAATCCAACATCAAAGCAATCGTTTCTCACGATTCATATTTGATAAATCTCTGCGCTAAAGATCCGGAGAACTTGGAGAAGTCGCGCAAATCTTTTCTTGATGAATTGAAAAGATGTGAACTACTTGAAATTCCGTATCTCAATTTCCATCCCGGTTCGCACGGCGGACAAGGCGAAGAGGAAGGATTGAAGATAATAGCCGAGTCGTTAAATATTGCGCATGAGCAAACCAAAGGTTACAAAGTTAAAAGCATGCTGGAAGCCACCGCCGGACAAGGCAACGCTCTTGGCTACCGGTTCGAGCAACTGAAAAAAATTATTGACATGGTTGACGAGAAGGAACGTATGAGCGTCTGCATCGACACCGCTCACATTTTTGCCGCGGGATACAACATCAAAGACCCAAAAGAATATAAAAAAGTTATCAAAGAATTCGACGACATAATCGGTTTGGACTTGCTGAATTGCATTCACATGAACGACAG
>JAMCSN010000240.1 GCA_023381535.1 Bacteroidota bacterium | reverse complement strand
TGCGTAATTTATTTCTTGGCGGTCTTAGCGTAAGCCTTGGCGACTTTGCGTGAAAGAGAAAAGAGTTTCACGCAAAGGACGCTGAGTAAACGCAAGGCACGCCTAGATTTTTTTGAGCGAACACTCCTGTCTCGCCTTGCGAGCTGTTCGCTCTACATTCGCACTGCTCTTTTCAAAAACAGTTGTCATGCAGTTGTTTATATTTTGAAATCGCCAATTTATCATTTCTAATTTACAATTTATCATTTCTCATTGTTCCTCCCAATTTCCTCAATACTGCCGTTACTTAAAGCGCAAATGACTTTGTCTGCCAGTCCTAAAAATATTCCATGTTCAACAATTCCCGCACGATTGTTTAATTGTTCCGCTATTTTTTTTACATCCTTCATGATTCCGAAATTTGCATCGATAATAAAATTTCCTTCGTCGGTGATATAATAATTTCCTTCGGATGTTTTTCGAACTTTGACAGCAGCACCAAGTCCTTCCAAAAATTTCTTTTCAACAGCAAAAGCCATTTGAATAACCTCGACCGGAACCGGCCATTTCTCGCCAAGATATTTCGAGCGTTTGGATTCATCGGTAATGATGATTAATCGCTCGCTTGCCTGAGCCAAAATTTTTTCTCTTAGTAACGCGCCCCCGCCGCCTTTTATAAGGTTAATTCTTGTTAATCCTTCTCCAGATAAATCTGGATCATGATTGCCTACGGCAAATTCATCGGCGCCATCAATAGTAAGATCAATGAACAATTGAGAATTGCTAATTGAGAATTTGTCTGCCGGTAGATGAGGTTGAGAATTATTCTTGGCATTTGATGCTGATTTCTGATTTCTGATTTCTGATTTCTTATTACCGTTTCTCGTTTCACTTTTCACCTTTGCCGTTTCACTTCTTTCCAACGCTTCATCTAATGTGATTAGTAGTATGCCCAAACGCCTCGCTTCTTTTTCCGTATTTAAAGAACTTGGAATGCCGTATATGTTTTTCAATTCACCGCTTTTCAACTTCTCGGAAATCTTTTCAAGTGCAAATTGAACCGTGCTGCCTGTTCCAAGACCAATTATCATTCCTGATTTAATTTCTTCAACGGCTTTTTCTGCGGCAAGTTTTTTCTGCTGATTTGCATCCATAAATATTATTCTGTTTTAATAATGATATTCATTTGCAAGATAAATAATTTAGCTTACAAGTTAAAAACTCTCACACTGTATTAAATAAGGACAACCTTTCTACCAATATTTCGTCCCTCCGGGACTATGAACACTACAAAATAACGCGAAGAACGCTATTTCTAAAAGCTCCAATAGGAGCGGCATATTGGTAGCACTCCATGCACTTATTTCTTTCGTCGCTGTATTTAATATTACATTAAATTTCAGA
Organism: Bacteroidota bacterium; assembly: GCA_023381535.1. The sequence goes on along the minus strand of JAMCSN010000240.1, from coordinate 76,822 downwards.
AATTATTTCCGTTCCTTTTCATCGGTAAAAGCATAATTTCATGATCATGATCTTAATCATAATCGCTCTCGTTTTTTCCTGCTCATGATCTTGCTCATGCTCATGATCGCTTTCATTTTCTCACATAGCTTCATCCATTAATTATCCATTGAATCTGAACCCGTTCTGAATTCGTTTGGAAATCGTCCCAACTGCGTTTCAACTGCGCTCTAACTAACCTCTTCTTCCGTTCTACAATAATGGTAATACAAATTAGGATTCCAGCCATCAATATGATCTTTGACTTCAAACAAATCAATTGTGAGTAAAAACATTATCCCTTTGCACATCTTAAATCTGTGGGATATCCGTGCTATCAGACGCTAACTGCCCGCATTGTTACAGCGGACTCTCGTTTCAGATCCTTCCTTGTGATTCATAACCATTATGCATAATTTTTGATCCCCTAAATGCAGAATAAATTAAGATAGGGTACGCGAAAGGTTAGAAATTGGAAGAAACGGAGAAATACTTTTTTGATCATGAAAAGTTGCACGTTTATCAAAAGGCAACTGAGTTTGTTTCATGGGTTGATAATCTGCTAAAAAAAATCAGCTTGAAGAATTCAACTACCGATCAACTTTATAGAGCATCAGAATCCATTGTTCTAAATATTGCTGAAGGAAACGGAAAATTTACGCCGAAAGATAGATGTAGATATTTTGATATTTCTCGCGGTTCCGCTATGGAATGCGCCGGATGCCTTGATGTCTTATCGGCTAGAAAATTAATTGACGATTTAGATAAAAGAGAAGGCAAAGTAATTTTAAGAGATACCATCAATATGCTGATGGGATTAATAAAGAGTAATTCAGATAGATCATACGAACCCGATGAAGATTACATAACATAATTTTTTCATGATCATGCTCATGATCGTAATCATAATCGCTTTTAGTTGATCATGAACAAGATCAAGATTATGAATAAGAATAGGATCTTATGAACCCGATGAAGAACACAAGTCATAATATTCTCATGATCATGATCGTGCTCATAATCATAATCGCTTTTAGTTGAGCATGAATAAGAGTAAGAACATGAGCAAGAGCATGAATAAGAACAACATATACATCGAAACTTACGGCTGTCAGATGAACTTTGCCGATACCGAACTCGTGATGGGTATTCTGAAACATCAGGGATATGAGCTGGCACAGGACATCGAGGATGCAAACGTAATTCTGTTAAATACATGCAGCATCCGCGACAACGCCGAGCAGAAGATATATAATAGATTAGAACACCTTAAAGGAATCAAACGGAATAATCCCGGAACGGTCATCGGAATATTGGGCTGCATGGCGGAACGACTTCGTAAAAATCTTATCGAAGAAAAGAAAATTGTTGATCTCGTTGTCGGTCCCGACGAATATAGACGTTTGCCGGAATTTATCGATACAGCATTTGCAGGTGAGAAAGGAATCGGAGTTAAACTTTCCCGCACAGAAACTTATGACGATATTATTCCGTACAGAGAAGAAGGTTTGAATGCGTGGATTTCCGTGATGCGTGGCTGCGATAAGTTCTGCACCTTTTGCGTTGTGCCTTTTACACGCGGACGAGAACGAAGCCGTTCACTTGATTCAATTGTAAGCGAAATCAAACAACTTTCCGAAAGAGGATTTAGAGAAGTAACTCTGCTCGGTCAAAATGTGAATTCATACAGTGATAACGGATCCGCCGCTGGCGGAGATTTTGCCGACCTTCTTGCTGCCTCAGCTTTGGTTGATAGATCTTTGCGTGTCAGATTTACAACGTCGCATCCGCAAGATTTATCGGATAAACTTTTACATACTATTGCAGAGCATCCGAACATTTGCAATTATATTCATCTTCCTGTTCAGTCCGGATCGAACAGAATTCTTGAGCAGATGAACCGCACATACACAATTGAACATTACCTTGATTTGATCGAGCGAGCGAGAAAAATTATTCCTTCGGTTAGCTTCTCTACAGATATTATCGCGGGATTCCCGACTGAAACAATTGAGGATCATTTAATGACGCTTGATGTTATGCAGAAAGTGCGCTACGACGGTGCTTATATGTTCAAATATTCTCCGCGTGAGGGAACGAAAGCATTTGTAATGAACGATGACGTGCCCGAAGAAACGAAAGCCAAACGTCTCAATGAAATCATTGAACTTCAGCAGAGAATTTCTTTTGAAATAAACCAACAGCAAATCGGCACAGAGGAAATAATTCTAGTTGAGGGACATAGCAAAAAGAGTGATGATTTTCTTTCCGGCAGAACCGATTCGAATAAGGTAACCGTATTTCCTAGACACGAAGAGATCAAAGTTGGTGATTATGTAAAAGTGAAAATTAACCGCGCTACTTCTGCAACATTGTTTGGTGACTTTATTGAAATAATAAATCCGGTAAGTCTAAAGCAAGATTATAAACTTGTGAAACAGCAATGAAATCGTTTTGCATCATACTTTTGACATTCCTCTCTGCGGCTTCTCTGTTTGGTCAAGAAGTCGATATCGTACCCGCGTTGCAGCAAATTGAAAGCGGGAATTTGAAGAAAGCAGAAGCAACTTTAAAAGAATTACAATCGAAAAATCCCAACGATCCTTCTGTTCTTTTCTTAGATGCAGTTTTGACAAAAGACGGAGATCAAGCGGTTGAGAAGTATGAAACTATCCTAGAGAAGTTTCCCCATTTTCAATATGCCGATGCCTCGCTGTACAGAATTTTTTCGTATTACTATTCACTCGGTTACTACAAGAAAGCGGAAGAATATTTAACAAGATTGAAAAAGGATTTCCCTGAATCACCTTACATCAAATCGGCGGCGAGAAATATTCCAGATGTTGACGAACCATTGGCACAGAAATCCGAACCTCAGGCGCCGGTAACCAAACATGTTCCTGAAAAAACCGTTCAGCAAACGGAAACAAAAACTTACAGCTTCACCATTCAAGCCGGCGCTTTCTTGAATGTTGATAACGCCAAAAACTTATGCGTGCGTCTTAACAAAGAAAATTATTCTACGGAAATTACCACTAAAGAAGTCGGCGGAAGTATTTTGAATGTTGTTAACGTCGGCAAATTTATTTCCGAAGACGACGCTAAACCAATTCTATCGCTGCTCGAAAAAAAATATAACCTCAAAGGCAGAGTGGTTCCTATCAACAAATAGAAGAGACAATTTGAAAATTATCTTCGTCGGCACCGGTAGCGGAAAAACAAGCCGGAAGCGTTTCCATTCTTCAATCTTAGTAAAATCAAATGACCACGGTATGTTGATAGATACCGGTGACGGCATTGCGAAAGCGTTGCTTACCTTCAACATCAGAACAAACTCTATTGACTCCATCTTACTTTCACACTATCATGCTGATCATTTCAGCGGGATCGCTTCGCTGATTACACAAATGAAATTGGAAAAACGAACTAAGCAATTGATAGTTTTTACACACGCGAATTTGGTAAAACCACTAAAGACTTTTTTAAACACCGGTTATTTGTTCGAAGAGAATCTCGGGTTCAAGATGGTGTTGAGTGGATTCAAATTTGGAGTAAAACAAAAAGTAAGCGGTTCAATTTCTTTCGTTCCGAAAAAGAATTCTCACATCTTCCGTAAAGAAGTTCTTCAAAAATATCCCGCTAAGCAGTTTGTTTCATCTAGCTTTCTTTTAAATGTCGGTTCAACTAAAATCTTTTACACTTCCGATGTTGGTTCTGCCAATAATCTATTCCTCTTCAAAAAGCATCGGACAGATTATTTGATCTCCGAAACGACTCATTTGACAACAGGAGAAATTCTTTCCGCTGCCAAAACCTTAAATGTCTCTAAGTTATTCCTTACCCACATTGGCGATGAAGACGAAAAGAAAATTATGGATTGGCATCGCAACCTAACTAAACCTGATCGAAAACTGGTTTATCTTAGCTACGATGGTTTGCAAATCGACCTTAGTTAATTTTTCTTAATGAATTTATGACACAAAAACAGTTATTTTTACACGTTGTGATTCGGCCTAACAAATCCTTATGAGAATAGAAGAGTTTCAAAAGAAATTCGGAATCATCGGCAAGTCAAAGGAAATCCGCGACCTTGTTGATATTACAATGCAAATCTCGCAGAGCGATATTTCCGTGCTCATCACCGGTGAAAGCGGAGTAGGCAAAGAAGTTTTTGCCCAAGCAATTCATAACTACAGTAAACGTGCTAACAAAGAATTGGTTAGCGTTAACTGCGGCGCCATACCTGAAGGTCTGCTGGAAAGCGAACTCTTTGGACACAAGAGAGGTTCCTTTACCGGCGCTACCGACGACCGCAAAGGATATTTTGAAATTGCAGACGGAGGAACTCTCTTCCTCGATGAAATTGCCGAGACGGCTTTAACAACTCAAGTTAAACTTTTGCGTGTTCTCGAGACTCAAGAATTCATGAGGATCGGAAGCGAAACCGTTACGAAAGTGGACGTGAGAATCATCGCTGCAACCAACAAAGATTTACAACGCGAAGTTGATTCGAAAAAATTCCGCAACGATCTTTACTTCAGATTGAAAGCCGTAACATTGAATATTCCGCCGTTACGCAACAGACGCGGCGATATCATTGAACTGGCAAAAACCTTTTTGAAAAACTATTCTCAATCGAACAATATTCCCGAACCGACTATCACAAAAGCGGGCGCGGAAATTCTCATCAACTATAACTGGCCTGGAAATATCCGCGAACTTAAAAATGTAGTTGAGACAGCAGCGGCTTTAAGTAGAACAAGCATTCTAGATGCGGAATCTTTTACCCCCCTCTTAACTCCAAGTCAAAGCGATGATGAATTCAGAAATCTTCCAGTGCATATTAACCGTCCGCTGGAATCTTTGGATCGCGAGATGATCTACCGTGCATTAATTGAGATCAAGAAAGATTTGATGGACCTGAAAGAGTTTGCCGCAAAAAATCAGAGCGATAACGGCAGTCTGACCGGAACGCAAAATGTAAACGAAGTTACTCCTCTTGATAAGCTGGAAAAAAAAGCAATCCAAAATGCGCTTATATTTACAAAGCATAACAAAAGAAAAACCGCAAAACTTCTCGGCATCAGTGAGCGGACTTTATACAGAAAGCTAAAAGATTATGGACTTGATTAGAATGTTTCGATATATAAAATATTTGGTTGTTCTTTTTGCACTCGCTAATTTTGCGGCTTGCAGCTATTCGTTTTCCGGGGCATCTGTTCCTTCTCACCTAAAGACAATTAACATTCCGATCCTTGCTGACCGCAGCGGATCGGGAGAATTTGATCTTGGCGATAAGTTAACGAAACAGCTGATTCAGAAATTTGTTAATGATAATACTTTACAGGTGAGCGATAGATCCAATTCCGATTCGATGCTTGACGGAACCATAACTTCTCTCACAGATGCACCTGCCGTAGTAAGCGGCGGCGAAAATGTTACGGCGAGGAGAATCACAATTACAGTACGTGTCGTTTTCAAAGATTTAGTTAAAAGAACAACCGTATTCGAAAGAAATTTTTCGGACTACGGAGACTACCCGGTTGAGGGAGATATCACGGTAGTTAGAAAACAGGCAATAGATGCAGCAATAGATAAGATCACGGAAGACATTCTTTTAGGTGTTGTTTCCAACTGGTAATTAAAAGATAAAAGGATTAATAAAAAATGCTATTTGATGAAATTATTCTTTTCACATACATAATCTCGCTCACCATTCTGCTCGTGTTCGGAAGTCACGGATTTATAATGATGTACTACCATTACAAATACATGAAGAACGCGCCGAAGCCAAAACAAGATCAAGATGAAGATTTGGTTACCATTCAACTGCCGCTTTATAATGAAATGTATGTTGTTGAAAGATTGGTTGATGCCGTCTGCCAGATCGATTACCCGAAGGACAAGCTGGAAATTCAAGTGTTGGATGATTCAACCGATGAGACGGTTGATCTCACGGCAAAAATTGTAAAACAAAAACAAGAATTAGGTTTTGATATTCAGCATATACACAGAACCAACCGTGAAGGATTTAAAGCCGGCGCACTCAAAGAAGGTTTGAAATCGGCAAAAGGAAAATATGTTGCAATTTTTGACGCAGACTTTATACCGAAAAAAGATTTCCTCCGCAGCACATTAAAATATTTTTCCAACGAAAACATCGGAATGGTTCAAACACGTTGGGAACATCTGAATGAAGATTATTCGCTGCTCACAAAGATTCAAGCGCTTGCTCTTGATGGACATTTCGTAATCGAACAAACCGTGCGTAACCGTGCGGGATTCTTTATCAACTTTAACGGAACCGGCGGAGTCTGGAGAAAATCTTGCATCGAAGACGCCGGAAACTGGCATGCCGATACCTTAACGGAAGACCTTGATCTCAGTTACCGCGCACAATTGAAAGGATGGAAGTTCGTTTACCTTCGCGATTTTACAACTCCAGCCGAACTGCCTGCTGAAATGAACGCGCTTAAAGCTCAACAATTCAGATGGACAAAAGGCGCAATCGAAACAATGAAAAAAATTCTTCCGCTCGTCTGGAAATCTAAAATTCCTCTTCGCATAAAACTGCAGTCAACTTTTCATCTTTCCAACAATATTGTTTTTCCGTTTATACTTTTAGCAGGAATTCTAAACGTTCCGCTTATCTTTATCAAAAATGCCGGACCTTACTGGCACTTCTTCAACTTCATGGCTGTCTTCGTCGTGGCTTTCATCGGATCATTTTTGTTTTACTTGTTCTCGCAGAAAGATGTTCATACGGATTGGAGAAAGAAGATTGCTCTCTTCCCTCTTTTTATGGCGGGAAGTATGGGCTTTGCATTGAATAACACGCGCGCCGTTATCGAAGGTTTGATGAGCCGCAAAAGTGAATTTGTACGAACGCCGAAATTTAAAGTTGTTAACAAGAAAGATGCATTGAGTCAAAAGAATAAATATCTGGCAAAAACAAAAGTTCAAACTTCTACTTATATAGAATTTCTTCTTGCCGTGTATTGTTTGATCGGGGTAGGCGCTGCGATCTATTTCATGGAGATTTCCGCGCTGCCGTTCCAGTTAATGTTCTTCGCCGGATTTGCGACTGTTTCAATTATGTCGTTAAGACAAGCATATTTAAAAAAACATCAGATGTCTGAGTGAACCAATCAGCAAAAGATTTTATAACGGATAAGATCAAGTTAATCTACGAGTTCAATCACAACTCTCCTTTATTTGCACGTGTTGCCGCAATGGAAGTGGACCGTGGTAATTTTTTAGAAGCAATTAAAGTTCTTGAAGAAGGACTTACCGTTCACCCATCGTATCCCACTGCTTATTTCATTCTTTCTTTGGCAAAAGCTTACGCCGGAAAAGAAGCCGAAGCATTAGAACACGCAAACAAAGGAAGCGGGCTGCTCGGCTCGCGTGAATCGTTGGATTGGTACAGCAACAAAATCTCGGAGATTATTTCGGAAAGAAATTCATTAACCGATACAAAGAGACCGGCATTTCTCGGCGAACAAAAACGATCCGGCAGACAAACTCAAATTTTTGAAGAAAGACTTGATGACCTTGCTGAAAAATTAAGCAAAGCAAAAATATCAGCAAAAGTTGATCCCGATTCTCCAACGCCGAGTCTCACAGAATTCAGCGGAAAAATTGTATCCGAGACGATGGCTGAGATTTTCCTTTCACAGAAAAATTATCCGGAAGCTATTTCGATGTACAACGAGTTGATGATTCTGCGTCCGGAGAAGATGGAGTTTTATGAAAACAAGATCGAAGAAATTAAAATGATGATGAACGGCAAGTAATTCGTCTCACTAATCAATTTTGGAAAATGAAATTCATCAATAAACTTCAGGTTGAGGTATGCTATCAAATAATAAAAACAAACCGCTTTTAAGTAAGACTTTGCTAAATCTTGGTTTATTGGCAACTGCCACAACTGTCTTTACAGGCTCTCATTTCGAGGGAGTAAAAAAAGAACCGGTAAAACCTAATGTACTCTTTATCATAGTTGATGACCTGCGCCCTGAATTAGGTTGTTATGGTAATAAAATTGTCAAAACACCAAACATTGACCAGCTTGCAAAAGAAGGGATTCTATTTACAGAAGCTTATTGTCAGGTAGGAGTCTGTGCACCTTCCAGGGCAAGTGCAATGACGGGACTGAGACCCGATTCCAATCGTGTTTGGGATCTTGGTGATAAATTCAGAAAAAATCTTCCTGATGTAGTTACTATGCCGCAATATTTTCATAAGAATGGATATCATACCGTATCCATAGGCAAAATTTTTCACAATTATATGCCTGATTCCATTTCTTGGGATGAACCCGATCTCCGTCCTTCAAAATACAATACTAAAGATATGATTGACCGCGACGCAGAAACATTTTATAACGATGCTGAAACAATTGCAAAACAAACAATTCAAAGAAATGAAAATATTAAGAAAAGACCGCAACAATATGCAAATGGATGGAATGTTGGTCCGGCACTTGAAGTTACCGATAATCCCGATACTGCATTCTATGACGGCGCACAAACAGAACTTGCAATAGAGACATTAAAGAGAATAAAAAAATACAACAAGCCCTTCTATATGGGGTTAGGTTATTTCAGACCGCATTTACCATTCGTAGTTCCTAAAAAGTATTGGGATTTATACAAAGATGTAAATATTCCATTAGCAGCAAATCCTTACCTTCCAAAAAATTCACCGGTCTGGGCAATTAATTCTTTATATGAGTTAGGAGGATATTGGGGTTTTGAACATATCGGACATCCCTCCGTGTACCAAATGCCAACCGATACTGCGCGCTTGTTAAAACGGGGTTATTATGCAAGCGTAAGTTATACCGATGCACAAATAGGTAAACTTATAAAAGCATTAAAAAAGATGGGACTATATGATAACACAATCATTATTTTGTGGGGCGATCACGGGTGGAAACTTGGAGAGCACAGAAGCTGGGGCAAAATGACAAACTATGATATTGATACTCATGTGCCAATGATAATTAAAGTGCCTGGTTCTAAAGGCGGAATTAAAGTTGATAAGCTTACCGAACTTGTTGATATGTACCCTACGCTGCTTGATTTAGCTGGAATAAAAGTACCTTCCTATTTGCAAGGCACAAGTTTTGCCCCCTTATTGAAAAACCCTCATCTCCCTTGGAAACATGCGGTATTTAGTCAGTATCACAGACGCCCAAATCATTCACCGACCGGGAAAAGATATATGGGTTATTCAATGACTACAAAAAATTATCATTACGTCGAATGGCATTACTGGGATATTGACAAAAAAGTTGCCGGCGAAATTGCAGGAACCGAACTTTATGATAGGAAAAAAGACCGTCAAGAAAATATCAATATTGCCGGATATCCTGAAAATGCAAAATTGATTAAAGATCTTGCAAAGGAACTGCATGAAGGTTGGCGGGCTGCAAGACCAAATTGATAATCTGAAAATAAAAGTATGAATTCTACCGCACCATTCCATGTAATGGCGAAACCAATAGGACCTATCTGCAATATTGATTGCAAATATTGTTTCTACCTGGAAAAGGAAAATCTTTATGCTGGAATTTCACGCGGCAAAGCTAATTGGATATTGGCTGATGATCTACTCGAGTCGTTCATAAAGCAAAAAATTGAATCAACTAATCTGCCAGAAGAAACTTTTGCATGGCAGGGCGGCGAACCTACTTTATTAGGTGTAAATTATTTTCGAAAAGTTGTAGAACTTCAAAAAAAATATGCCGGCGGAAAAAGAATTCATAATGCCTTTCAGACAAATGGAATTCTTTTGAATGATGAATGGTGTGAATTCTTTTCCGAAAATTCTTTCCTAATCGGCTTATCCATTGATGGTCCACGCGAACTGCATGACAAATATCGGGTTGATAAAGGAGGTAATCCCACCTTCAATAAAGTTATGCGTGGAATTGAATTCCTTAAAAAACACAAAGTAGAATTTAATACACTCACAGTTGTTCAAAAAAACAATTCTTACCATCCTCTTGAGGTGTATAACTTTCTAAAAGAGAACGGCAGCAAGTATATGCAATTCATCCCGATAGTCGAAAGAATTTCTGAAAGGGATTCAAACGGACTATCAATCGCTCTTCCCGATCATAAAAAAGCTGTTGTCAGCGAATGGTCCGTAGAACCGGTTCAGTTTGGCAATTTTCTGATTGAGATATTTAACCAATGGGTAAGTAATGATGTCGGGAAATATTTTGTACAGATTTTTGATGTCTCACTCGAAGCCTGGATTGGATTAGAGCCAAGTCTATGTCTTTTTAGTAAAACCTGTGGCAATGCACTTGCAATCGAACATAATGGTGATCTGTATTCCTGCGATCATTATGTTTTTCCCGAAAATAAACTCGGTAACATTCTTGAGAATCCGCTTTTAAGTATGGTGCGATCCAAACAACAAACAGATTTTGGAAATGACAAGCAAGATAAGCTGCCAAAATATTGCAGAGAATGTAATGTAAAGTTTGTCTGCAATGGTGAATGCCCTAAAAACCGGTTCCTTTTAACTCCGGATGATGAATACGGCTTGAATTATCTCTGTGCCGGCTATAAAATGTTTTTTAATCATATTGATCCATATATGAAATTTATGGCTGATGAGTTGAAAAACAAACGTCCCCCAAGTAATGTAATGAGATGGGTTCAAAAAAATGATAAAAGATTTTTGCAAGTAAAAGTTGGAAGAAATGAGCCGTGCCCCTGCGGAAGCGGAAAAAAATATAAAAATTGTTGCGGGTAATTATAAAAACTATTTTTTATTAGTATCCACTTTTAATCTGATTATGAAACACAAAACCAAGCTCCAAAAAAAATTTTACACGCGCAATGTTCATATAGTTGCAAAGGAATTACTTGGAAAATTATTCGTGCGGAGAATTGGCAGAGAAATAATTTCCGGAATAATCGTTGAAGTGGAAGCATACGACGGCTCCATAGACGAAGCCGCACATACATTCCGCGGTAAAACGAAAAGAAATGAGGTAACGTTCGAAGAGGGCGGATTGCTTTACGTTTATTTTACCTATGGGATGCATTTCTGCTGCAATGTTGTTGCCGGGAAAGCAAACGAAGGAAAAGCGATTCTGCTGCGTGCGTTCGAACCGGTTGATGGAATTGACCTGATGGCGTTGAACCGATTCGGCGAAAAGAATATTAAAGAAAAACAGTTAATCAACCTTACGAACGGTCCGGCAAAAATATGCGAAGCATTCCAAATCTCGCGTGCCCAGAACGGAACGGATTTAACCGGCAACGAAATTTTTATCTGTAACGCGCCCAAAGTTTCCAAAAACAAAATCGTTAACTCGGTAAGAATCGGTATAAAAAAATCTGTAGATTTACCGTGGCGCTATTATATAAAGGATAATCCGTTCGTGTCTGGAAAACCGCCCCTTCGGGGGAAAAAATGATTTTTCCGAAAAACATTTTAATCGTACGCACCGACCGCATTGGCGATGTAATCCTTTCTCTTCCAATTGCTTCGGTAATCAAGAAACACTCTCCCCAGACTAAAATTTCTTTTCTGGTTAGAGACTACACAAAACCACTTGCCGCCAATAACAAGTTCATCGATGTAACAATTACTTTGAAAGTTGAGAATGGAAAAATTCCGTTAGCTTCTAACGTTGCGATGTTAAGAAACAAATTTGATGCATGTATAGTTGCCTATCCCACATTTAAGATTGCACTCATTTTATTTCTTGCCGGAATCAAAATTAGAATTGGAACCGGTTACCGTTGGTATTCGTTTCTGTTCAACAAAAAAGTTTATGACCATAGAAAATACGGCGAGCGGCACGAATTGGAATACAACGTTCGGTTACTCGGGCAACTCGGCATTACAGAAAATATAAACGAAGAAAATGTTGAGTTCGGTATCGTTCCTTCAAAAGAAAATAGCGAGAGGGTTAAGAGTGAATTGATGTCCCTCGGTCTCGGCTTCACAAAACCGATTGTAATTATTCATCCCGGAAGCGGCGGCAGCTCAATGGATTTGCCGGTTCACAAAATGAAAAAGATTATTGAAGCGCTATCCAAAGAAAACGTTGAGACGGTTATCACAGGAAGCTCCGATGAGAAGGAACTTTGTCAATCGCTGGTTGTAAATAATTCTAACGGAATAATAATTAACACCGCCGGTAAATTCGATTTAAAAAATTTAATGGCACTGATTGGCATGAGCGACATAACGATTGCAAATTCTACAGGACCGATTCACATCGCGGCGGCATTGGGAAAACATGTCATTGGATTTTATCCGAAGATTCCTTCTTGCGCGCCGAAACGCTGGGGTCCATACACGAACAAGAAAGTAATTTTTTCTCCGACCATAGATTGCAGCAACTGCACACGAGAGCAATGCAAAAAATTAAACTGCATGGAAAGCATTTCTGTTGATGAAGTGATCAATGCCGCCAAAAATATTCTTCAACAAATTTCTGCAGGGAAGAGATGAGGTTTCGGGCAGCAACAACCGGGAAGAGTATGATTAAGAATAAGAGCAAGTGCACGATCAAGAAACTACCTCATGAAATCTTGCTCTTGCTCATGCTCTTGCTCATGTTCAAAACAACTAACGCCCAGTCAAAATCGGAATTTCGTACTGTGCAGAATAACGCTTTCAAAGTGGGAGAGAAATTAACATTCGAAGTGAAGTATGGTTTTGTAACTGCTGGAATTGCGCAATACTCAATTCCTAAAATTGTAAAGATTGCCGGACGCGACGCATACAATGTTATGTTCGATGTCAGTTCGGTTTCGGCGTTCGATCCTTTTTATAAAGTACGCGATCATTACGAAACATATATCGACGTGGCGGGAATTTTCCCGTGGCGTTTTGAACAGCATATACGCGAAGGCGGCTACTCGCGCGATTTTTCGGCGTTCTTCGATCAACGGCGCGGTAAAGCAAAAACAACGGAAGGATCGTACGACATTCCAAAGTATGTGAACGATATTGTCTCAGCATTTTATCTTGCACGCACTTTCGATTATTCGAAAATGAAAGAAGGAGATAAAGTTCATCTCGAAAATTTTTACAAAGATAAAGTTTACCCGCTCGATGTTTTGTTCCGAGGACGGGAGAGAGTTTCCGTTTCCGCCGGCACGTTCGACTGCATTATTCTTGAACCTCTTGTTATGGAAGGCGGCTTATTCAAAAGCGAGGGAAGCATTGTTGTATGGTTAACCAACGATCAATTGAAAATTCCGGTTAAGGTGAAAACAAAAGTTATTGTTGGATCGATTGATGCCGAACTTAGCGGATACCAAGGATTAGCGGGGGAATTGAAAGCCAAGCGGAAGTAGAAATTAGTATTATAGATGTAAACAATGAGAGAAATGAGCCCGAACTTCAGCAATAATTTTTTAACTTCTTCTAAAATGGAAGCAAAGTTTATTATGAAATGATTTTCTCCGCCCAGTTATAAACCATCTTAGCTAATACCTTCTATCCTATCAGCAAAAACATTCACAAGTTTGAAATCATCATTTAATCTTACAATAGCTTGCCAGTTATCAGAAATTATTTTAAAGAAGTCTTTGAATTTCATATTACCAAAACGAATGTGAATTACTTTTGGGGGCGGTGTACTAAGAATTATCCGGTGTGAAAAATCACTGTCTTTAGTAATAATTGTAAGATTATTTTCTTTAGCATAATTCCAAATTTGGGTATCCGTCCACCCATCATTAATATCTTTTTGGTGAATAAATTCCTCGTCATTCCAGAGGGAGAAATAATAAGGTAAGTTCACATCAACAAGATATTTCTTCATATTAAGAAACAGCTTTAATGATGTAGTTCCGGTTCATTAATTCCGATGAAAATTTAAGACATGCAGAAATGTCTTCGTATTCAAGAGATGGATATTGTTTAATAATATCTTCCGGTTTTTCACCAGCAGATAAAAATTCCAAAATAGTTTGAACAGTAATCCTCTTGCCTCTGATTGTAGGTTTACCGTTACAGATATTCTCATCTATCGTGATTCTAGTATTTGTAATTTCCATATTGAGTTCCTTCCAATGACACCAGAAATTTAACATTCATTTTGGAGAAATACTCACGCATAATGCAGAATTCTTAGCAAATCTCTCACCTTTTGATTAATTTGGAATTGCATGAACGAAGAATTTCAAAACCAGCAACCCGCACCGGAAGAAAAAAATGAGGAGAAAGAACCGTTTTCAACATTATCTCCTGTTGCAACGGCGTTTATTGCCCTCGTAGGAATTTTTCTTCTCTACCAAGTCGGCGGTGCAATTTTAACTTTGGCAATCTTCGGATTTAACTTTGAGAAAGCTGATGTTAACGCTATCCGTTTGTTAACCATGGGCGGACAAATCTTGCTTATTCTTCTGCCGACATTAATCCTTGCGAAAAGAATTTACCATCATAACACCACATTTATTTTGCGGATGAAATTTCCCCATCTGAAAGAAGTTGGCGCGTTTGTGATAGGATTGTTTTTACTTACACCGCTTCTTCAGGCTTTTCTTTCGCTTCAGAATACTATTCTTACCAAACTGGCAAGTTCCTTTCCTTTGATTAAAAGATTTACCGATTTCTTGGATCAAATCGATAAACTTGTAACTACGACTTACGGAAGTTTGTTAACGTCGCATTCGCCGTTCGAAACCTCGTTCATAATATTTGTCGTTGCCGTAATTCCCGCTATCTGCGAGGAGACATTATTCAGAGGCTTGGTTCAGAAAAGTTTTGAACAAAAGTTTAAACCGTTCTTAAGCATTTTTATCACAGCCATTTTTTTCGGACTGTATCACTTCAACCCTTACGGCGCAATCCCGCTTATTTCTTTGGGAGTTTATTTCGGTTACGCAGCATATTTAAGCGATTCTATTTTTGTTTCGATGACTCTTCACTTTTTTAACAACCTGGTTTCCGTTTTAGCATTCGTAATCTTAGGCAACGATGACTTAATAAAGTCCGCCGGCGTCCAGAGTTCTCAATTTGTTCCTCAGTTGATTACGTTTGTGATGTTTGCTCTTTTGTTTTTCTCATACATGATTTTCATTAGGAAGAATTACCACAGACTTACCTCAAAATGAAAGGAGGCAGAGATGATTTGCCCGCGATGTGAATACGAATATGTTGAGGGAGTAAAGGTTTGTGCCGATTGCGGCGCGAAGCTTATTCCGGTCGAAGATTTCGAAGGACATCTTGTTCATCCGAAAGACTGGGTAATAGTTTATACTTGCGATGAACCGTATCAAGCCGAAATGTTGAAAGCCAATCTTGCCGGTGCCGAGATTGAATCGCTAATCATTTCTCAAAAGGATAGAAGCTATCCCGGCGTTGGAGACTTGGCGGTTGTAAAATTGCTTGTGCAGAAGAAAAATGTTCAAGAAACTGTAGCGATCATTCGCGATATTGAAGAATCCAAAACTGATGACGGGGAATAAATGGCAAAAGCATTCAGCAAGCTCTCAACCCGGGTGATCGTTGCCGTTTTAGGCATTCCGCTAATCGTCATTGTAAGTCTCTACGGAAAATATCCCTTCCTGGCCTTCGCAGCGTTTATCGGACTGGTGTCGTTTCATGAATTTTCTAAGATGGTTAAGAACAGAAAATACTTCACGAATAATCTCGTTGGATATTTAGCCATTGTTGCCATCATTTTAAATGAGTACAAAACTTTTATCGATTTCAAAATTTTATTTTTTTTAATTGTGGCTGTGCTGCTGCTTTTTGAACTGTTCCGGAATAAAGAATCCGCCGTATCAAACCTTGGAGCTTCTCTTCTAGGAATTTTCTACATAGGATTTTTTTCCTCTGCGCTTGTTAGCTTGCGCGAATTCTATAACGATTCCATTTTCATTTACAGCCAGGGCGGGTATCTGATTATTTCAATTTTGGTTGCGATATGGATTTGCGATTCCGCCGCTTACTTTTTAGGAACCGCATACGGAAAAAATAAATTGATGCCGCGTGTAAGTCCCAACAAAAGCTGGGAAGGCGCGTTCGCCGGATTTGTTTTTTCAATCATCGGAATGTTGGCGTGCAAATCTATCATGGCTGATTTCCTAAGCTGGAGCGACGCAATAGTTATCGGTCTGATTGTAGGAACCGTCGGGCAAATCGGCGACCTAATTGAAAGCCTGATCAAGCGGGACACATTTGTTAAGGATTCGTCTTCAATCATACCGGGTCACGGCGGAATTTTTGACCGGTTCGATTCATTACTTTTCTCTGCACCGGTTGTATATTTGTACCTCAATTATATAGCCAAGTAAAGCATTGTCATTCCAAAACAAACATTATGATTTACCTGAAAGATTTTTTCACATGAACAAAGAAAAAATTTCCGTTATAACACTCGGCTGTTCAAAGAACACGGTTGATTCCGAACGGCTGATGAGTCAACTGAAACTGAATAAATTTGATTTGATCGGCGACGCTAACAAAGCCGATTCCGTTGTGATCAACACGTGCGGATTTATTGACGCGGCGAAAGAGGAATCCATCAACACAATTCTTTCGGCAATCGAGCTGAAGAAAAAAGGAAAGCTGAAAAAAGTTATAGTCGCTGGCTGTCTTTCTGAAAGATATATGAATGATTTGATGAAAGAGATTCCGGAAGTCGATGCATTCTTCGGAACCGAAGCTTATGAAGGAATTGTCCGCGAGTTCGGCGGCAACTTGAAATATGAACTGCTCGGCGAGCGAATAGTTACCACGCCGAAACATTTTGCTTATCTGAAAATCAGCGAAGGGTGCGATAACCCGTGTTCCTTTTGTGCTATCCCGCTTATGCGCGGAGTTCATAAAACCAAACCGATGGATGAATTGTTAAATGAAGCGTCGCTGCTCGCAGCAAAAGGAGTTAAAGAATTAATTCTCATCGGACAAGACACGACCGATTACGGAATCGATTTAAACGGCAAGAGAAACATTGCTGAGCTTCTGCGGCGATTGTCCGGGATTTCAGGTATCGAGTGGATCCGTTTACTTTATGTTTATCCCTCACACCTACCGGATGATTTGATTGAAGAAATTGCCGTCAATCCTAAAATTTGCAAATACATCGACATACCACTTCAGCATATTTCCGATAATGTTTTAAAATCCATGCGGCGCGGTATAACGAAAAGAAGAACCGTAGAACTTCTGCAACTGTTGAAAGAACGAATTCCAAACTTAACTTTGCGGACGACTTTTATTGTCGGCTACCCGAATGAAACAGAAAATGAATTTGAGGAACTTTGCGGTTTCGTCCGCGATATAAAATTTGACCGTTTCGGCGTGTTCAATTATTCGGTTGAAGAAAACACACCGAGTTTTATTCTTAACGATCCGGTTTCGCTGGAAACAAAAGAAGAAAGAAAAGCGACGTTAATGGAAATTCAAAAAAATATTTCGGAAGAAAAGAATCGTTTGTTTATCGGCAAAAAAATGAAAGTGGTTATTGACGATTTTGAAAACAATCAGTACATCGGACGAACCGAACGCGACGCGCCGGAAGTGGACGGTGAGGTAATAATAGATGCAAAAAAAGGTGAATTAGAGATTGGTGAATTTTATGATGTTGAAATTTACGATTGCAATGAGTATGATTTATTTGGTAAGTTAACTGAAGTTAGCAAGTTACGTACGCAAGCAAAGGAGTCACAATGAAACGGTTGGCATTGATCTGGTGTTTATTCGGTGCGGTTTTATACGCGCAAGTTGAATATTCAGCACGCGCAGGTGCTTTCGGAAGCGTTATTAATTTTTCGGTGGATTACGCCAATTACAAAAGCACGGTTCCGAATAAATCGCGTGTAGATGTATTTGTAAAAGTCCCCTATTCAAGCATTCAATTTGTAAAAAAGGAAAACTCATACCACGCCACGTACGACGTTACTTTAACTTTTCTAGACGAGAGTAAAAAGAACGTTCTGTTTGAAAGGATATGGAAAGAACGCGTTAAGTCGGATGATTTCGATCAGACACTTTCCAAAAACAATTTCAACCTGAGCTACAAAAGTTACGATATGAATCCCGGCAAGTATTTTTTGAAATGTATCGTCGAGGATTCGGAATCCCGAAGAACATCTTTTAAGGAAATTCCGTTGACTGTCCGGCAGATTTCGGATACCCTCGGTATGAGCGACGTAATGTTTATCTCCGATGTCGTAAAAGATTCTACCGGCGAAAAAATTATTCCGAATGTTTCAACCTTTGTTACAAACAAAACCGATTCACTTTCCTTTTTCTTCACTATTTATTCGAACAAAGCCCGCGATGTGGTTCTTGAATACTCGATGAACGAATTAAAGAGCGGTAAGTCTTTCAAGCAGGACGATCCACGTACATTAAAAGCCGGGAACAATCTTATCAAACACACAATCAAAAATGCAAACTTTTCTTTGGGAGATTATACATTGAAAGTTGCGTTGAAGAACAAAGATTGGAAAGATGTTGAAACAACCGAGAAAAAGTTTTATTCGATAATCTACGGCGTGCCGAATACTATAACCGATCTTGACCTGGCTGTTGATGAAATGCTTTACATCGCATCGCCGGATGAATTGGATTTTATAAAAGATGCCAAAACTTACGATGAAAAACTTAACCGCTTCCTCGCTTACTGGGATAAGAAAAAACCGAATCCGAAAGTTGACGAGAACCCGATACTCTACGAATACTACCGGAGAATTGAATACGCGAACAAACATTTCAAAGGATTCGGCGCCGGATGGCATTCCGACATGGGAATGGTCTATGTTACGTTTGGACCGCCCAGTTATGTTGAACGGCATCCGATGGATCCCGATGCAAAGCCGTATGAAGTTTGGGATTATTACGATCTGAACCGCAGCTTTGTTTTTTCTGATCAAACCGGATTTGGCGATTACAGGCTTGTTAATCCGGATTACAGCCGCTGGCCTGGATATAGGCAGTAATAGAACGTTGAACAATAGTGAAGAGTGTAGAACGTAGAGTTACTATGAAGGTTAAATTCATTCCGCTAATCTTAAATCTACTTTTAAAATGATTCTCACTGTTACAATCAATCCGCTTTTAGAAAGACGATTGTTTTTTCATTCCGTTGAACTTGGAAAAGAAAACAGATGCGTCAGAGAAACTTTTTCTGCCGGCGGAAAAGGAATAAACGTAAGCAGACAGTTGAACCTGCTGGGAATTTCGAATCATGCTTTTACTTTCTTGGGCGGAAACAACGGAAAAATTTTGCGTCATTGCATCACCGATGATAAAATTGATTTAAGTGTTGTTTCTACAAAATCCGAAACACGCTCGGCAGATGTAATCATCGAAGAGAATTCAAATCGCATCTCGACCTTTTTCGGCACAAACAGCGAAGTAAACATTTCGGAATCATCGGACTTCAAAAGCAAACTTGAAAAGATGATTCAGAATTGCTCAATCGTAGTTTTCGCCGGGAGTTCCCCCTCTCCGGCTACCGACGATATCTTCCCGTTTGGAATCGAACTTGCAAACAAACATGATAAAATTTCCATACTGGATACTTACGGGAGCCATCTTAAAAATTGCATTGATGCGTCGCCGACTGCAATTCACAATAACGTTTCCGAAGTTGAAAGGTCGCTCCATATTTCAATTCACAGCGAATCAGACAAACTTGAATACTTGCGCGGGCTATATTCCAAAGGGGTAAAACTAGCTTTTCTAACCGACGGCGCTAATGCGGCGTACGTTTCAAAATTTGATTTTCATTACAAGATTGATCAGCCGCAAATTAAAACGATCGACGCAACCGGAAGCGGCGATGCATTCGTAGCGGGAATTGCTTACGGAATGGAAAAGTCTCTTGTGTTTGAAGAGTTCGCAAAAATTGCAGCGGCATTAGGAGTAGCCAACGCTTCGATGCTCGAAACATGCTCGGTTTCGTTTGACCAAATGAATGGGTATCTTGAAAAAGTGACAATTACACCCGTCGGCAAAAAGATGAAGATAATTGATGACTCGCCAAATTATTAGAAATTGTTTAACGACTTTTTTTCTATTCACCACTCTCCTTTTTGCTCAATCAATTTCTTCGATTGAGATAACCGGCAATAAAATCTTTTCAGTGAACAGTTATCTTGGCTGGATGAAGATTAACGCCGGGACAAAAATATTTCCGGCATTGGAAGACAGTGTTCGCGGAAGAATTTACTCGTCATTGCGCAGCGAAGGTTACTTTCACCCGACAGTTAACTCGAAAGTTGAAAAGATCGATTCTTCCAAATCAAAATTAATTGTTGATGTTGACGAAGGTAAGCCGACAATTATTGGCAAAATTATTTTCAATTCCGGACTTAAAGATTCTCTTCGGCTTGCAAATTTCTTATCCGATCTTGATAATGAAGTTTTCACAAAAGGAAACATTGAGTCGGCCTTCTCCGAAATTTTTGACTATTACGAGAACATCGGACTCCCTTTTGCCTCGGTTAGAATTGAGTCGGTTCAGTTCGTGGACGATTCATCAACGCACGATCACGCGGCAAATCTATTTCTCACCATTGACGAAGGGACGAAAAGTAAGATTGACAAAATTGAAATTGAAGGCAACACGAAAACAAAAGACAATGTTATCACGCGCGCGTTACAAATTGAAAAAGGAGAACCATATTCGCAGAAACAGATAAATGATATTCCCGACAAGCTGAACCGCCTTCGTTTTTTTGAACCGGTTGAAGTACCGACTTATTTTATCAATTCAAAAAATGAAGGTGTGTTAAAAATTTCCGTTAAGGAAAAAGAAACAAATTATTTCGACGGCATTGCCGGCTACATTCCCCCCGCGAACGACAACACAAAAGGTTACTTAACGGGCTTCGTAAATATTAACTTGAGAAATCTTTTCGGAACGGGGCGTGCCGCTTCATTCAGATGGCAGCAGGAAAATCAATACTCGCAAGAACTTGAAATACAATATCTGGAACCGTGGCTTTTCGGTTTTCCGTTTAACGTGCAAGGATCACTTTTTCAGAGGAAGCAGGATTCAACTTACGTGCAGCGCAATTTTGAAGGCGCTCTCGAATACATTGCGACACCGGAAATTTCCGCATCGGTAATTGTGAACACTCAATCAACCATTCCAACCGAGCGCAATGTGAATGTTTTTACAGTTTACAATTCTTCTGCGTTCACAAGCGGCGTTAACCTCAAGATAGACACGCGCGATGATTTCTACGCACCGACATCGGGAATACTTTTTGTCAACTCGTACAAATTCACTCAGAAGACAATTAACGGCCCGGCTCAATTTATTGCTGCCGATACGAAAACAAAACAAAACTTTCAGCGGCTCGAATTCGACTTTAGTATATTCAAACAGTTCATCAGCAAACAAGTCATTGCATTTGCAGTTCATGCAAGAGAACTGCGCGGTTCAGATTTCGAAATAAGCGATTTATACTTTTTAGGCGGCGCGCGATCATTACGCGGATATCGGGAAAAACAATTTCAAGGTAACAGAATTATTTGGTCGAATTTGGAATACAGATTTTTGCTTACACGACGAACATTCGCATTTTTATTTTTTGATTCCGGCTACTTTTTGCGAAACGCCGATGAGACTAGACAGATCGCCGAGATTTCCGGATTTAGAAACGGTTACGGATTCGGAATTAATTTAGAAACAAGTCTCGGTGTGCTTGGCGTCAGTTTTGCATTGGGCAAGGGCGATTCAATAAGCGAAGGAAAAATTCACTTTGGAATTATTAATGAGTTCTGATCTAGATGCAGGATACTAGATTCTTGATACTGGATGCTTGCGATTAGATTCTTGATGTAGATGAAGACTTATCCTTTTTCCCCTTTTATAACCGATCCGCCGTCACGAGAAGACGACCAATTGCATTGAATTATAATTCGCTTTATTTTCTATTAAGAAAATAAGAAAGGTTATAGAAATGGCCGACATAACTATTAATGATGCGCTAAATGATTTTCAGAAGCTCAATGATGTAGATAAAGAATATTTTCTTGAAATTGCTCAAAAACAATTAATAGAGCTAAAAAGAAAAGATATCAACGGTAGAGTTTCCGAAATCGAAGAAAATTTCAGAGCTGGTAAAATAAAATCCGGCGGCTCCGAGGAATTGTTGAAGGATCTAAACAATGATTGAATTCGTCTGGGATTCCGGATTCAAACGTTCATATAAAAAGAAAATTACTTCCGACAAAAAATTAAAAGCTAAATTCGAAGAAAATATAAAGCTGTTTTCAACAAATCCTTTCAATCCTCTTCTTAGAACACATAAACTATCCGGCATACTTAAAGACTGTTGGGCATTTGTGGTAGATTATGATTGCCGGGTAATTTTCAAATTTTTGGCAGAGAACAAAGTTTTACTGATAGATATCGGTTCTCACGAAGAAGTATATTAGCATAACATTCATTAACGTTCCCTAGTTATATCGAATGAAGAATCTTTTCCAAATTTTGAATGATCTTTTTTGTTCATGAGCTTTCTTAAAAACTTTGACAACAAACATCTTTCCGGTAAAATCAAAGTCCTTGCCGGAGTTGATGAAGCCGGACGCGGACCGCTTGCCGGACCTGTGGTAGCCGCAGCAGTAATCTTCGACAGAAGAACTTTCCATAAGGAAATTAACGACTCAAAAAAACTTTCCGAATCCAAGCGCGAAGAATTATTCGGTTGGATAGTAGAGAACTGCAAAAGTTACGGCGTCGGTATAATTGACCACGAAGAAATAGATGAAATAAATATTCTGCAGGCAACTTTGAAAGCAATGAAGAGCGCGGTTGAACAACTTCATCGTAAGCCCAATCTGGTGCTTATCGATGGGAATAAATCGTTTCATTCGGCATTAAAAGCCAAAACCGTTGTGAAGGGCGATGCAAAATCATTCTCGATTGCTGCCGCTTCTATTGTTGCAAAAGTCACGCGGGACAGAATAATGCGCGAGGCATCAAATAAATTTCCGGAATATCGTTGGGCGGAAAATAAAGGATACGGCACACGCGCACACATTGAAGCGGTTAAAAAACATGGCGCAAGCCCAATGCACAGAAAAACTTTTTTGAAAAACATTTTGGAAGAAGAGAACCAAGAAATTTAATCTATCATACTAAGTGACTTAGGGACTAAGGAACTAAGTAACTGAGTGTCTAAGAATCTAAGTAATAAAACTAACAAATGACTAATAGCAAATGACCAATGACTAATCAGAACAAACGCTCGACCGGATCGTACGGTGAAAAACTTGCAGTGGAGTTTCTCAAAAGCATTGGTTTCGAAATCGTCGAACAGAATTATCATTTCGGTCACGGCGAGATTGATATTATTGCCAAGGACAAAGAGTTCTTAGTTTTTGTTGAGGTGAAGTACAGAAAGAATCTTGAGTACGGCGAGCCGGAATACGCGATCACAA
This sequence comes from Bacteroidota bacterium, assembly GCA_023381535.1. The sequence continues at coordinate 53,401 of JAMCSN010000240.1, read as the reverse complement.
AAGGGAAACAGAATCAAATCAAGAAAATTGCAGAAGCATATTTGGCTGAACGTGAAATCAAAAACCAAGACTGCCGGATAGATGTCATCGCTATTTTACATTTATCCGGCGAGAAGCCAAAGATAAATCACTATAAAAATGCTTTCTGAAGTGAGTAAACAGATATGGGATTTAGAAAGACTTAATAATTTTACTTATTTCCTTTTTCAAAGTATCCAAATCTTCCTCTATGATTCCCCAGACAATATCGAGATTAATTCCGAAATAATCGTGTATTAACCTATTTCTTAAATCAGAAATGTTTTTCCATTCAACGGAAGAATTATTTTTTTTCAGTTCATCAGAAATTCTTTTAGCCGCTTCTCCAATGATTTCAAGATTACGCACAATGGAGTCTTGAGTTTTAATATCTTTGAGAAACTGACGGTAATTCACATTGTTAGAATAGGATTTGATTCTTTTGATGGACTCGAGAATATCTGTAAGAAATTCTTTATCACCCCTACGCATAGATAATATTCCGTTTTATATCCGCAGCAATTTCATCATTGCGGATCGAATTGATTCCCTCTTTAGTAAGCAAGTCGATTTTTCTATTTAGTTTTTTTTCGAGATACTCCGCAAGGGAGACAAATTTTAGACCAATAGGTTTCTCAAATTCAACAACAATATCTATATCGCTTTGGTCATTTGCACTGTTTTTCGCAAATGAGCCAAATACTCCCACCCTTTTAACGCGGTAGTTTTGACTGATGAACGGAATTTCTCTCCGAAGAATGTCTAGTATTTCTTCTCTTCTTTCCATCTAACGTTTCCTCTCTTAATCAAAGATAATGAATAAAAATAAATATTGTGATTTGAAACTCGCTCTTGTGCACTTGAAGAGAGTTATAAAGATAAATCGTAGATGATTCTTGGCTACAAAGTATTCATTTCTTTTGTTATTTTGAATAAGGATTAAATAGAAAAATAACCTTTAATGAAACTGCCTCACCATAAATTCGGTCGTCGTTTATCAATCTCCGACCAAATTTACAATTTCTTTGCAACGATGACCGGACTCACAATTTTCAACTGGGAGTTCATCAGACAGGCGTTCTTACCGCCGTATGAAATCGGCGAAGTCAAAAAGCACATGGATGAACTCGGAGTTAAAACCTTCGGGATTGTAAGCATAACCGGTTTCATAATTGGACTTGTGCTTGCAATGCAGAGCCAGCCTGTTATGCAAAGATTCGGCGCAAGCGATTTTCTACCCGGCATGGTTGCATTAACAGTTGTCCGCGAACTTGGACCGGTAATAACGGCTTTAATTTTTGCCGGTCGCGTAAGCTCCGGCATCGGCGCAGAACTCGGTTCGATGCGCGTAACAGAACAGATTGACGCGATGGAAGTTTCGGCGGTTAATCCATTTAAGTATTTGGTGGTTACTCGCGTGCTTGCAACAACACTAATTCTTCCGATACTTACAATTTACGTTATCATCATTGCTATTTTAGGCGGGTATCTGGCAATCGTAATTTCCGAACCAATGAGCTGGCAATATTATTTAAGCTCAGTTCTAAACTCTGTTGAGTTTGGAGATTTTATTCCCGGTGTTGCAAAAACTTTTGTGTTTGGATATATAGTTGGTCTTGTAGGGGCTTACAAAGGTTACACTACCGAAGGAGGAACTGAAGGCGTTGGTCGCGCGTCAACTACCTCAGTGGTTCTTTCTTCACTATTAATTTTAATTTTTGACACGGTTCTTGTAAAAATAACTTTATGGTTATGGCCGACTCTAGGATAGTAGAAGTAAAAAATCTTACAAAAAGATTTGAAGAACATGTCGTTCTCGACGACGTTTCGCTCGTCGTTGAGCGCGCCGAAAATCTTGTTGTATTCGGAAGAAGCGGGCAAGGCAAGAGCGTTCTGCTGAAATGCATAATCGGGTTAATGGCGCCTGATCACGGAGATATTTTTATCAACGGCACAAATGTTCTGAAGCTTTCAATTGCCAAATTAAATGAGATAAGAAAAAATATCGGATTCCTATTTCAAGGTTCGGCTCTGTATGATTCAATGACGGTGCGCGAGAACTTAACTTTTCCTTTGAAGCGTCACTTTCCGGAAATGCCGCAAAAAGAAATTGATGAAAAGGTGAAGCGTACGCTCGAATTAGTTTCGCTTGAAGAAGCGATTGATAAAATGCCTTCGGAGCTTTCCGGAGGAATGAAAAAAAGAATCGGACTGGCGCGCTCCATTATTCCCGAGCCGGAATTAATGCTCTATGATGAACCGACAACAGGGCTCGATCCGATAACGACAAAAGAAATAAGCGAACTAATTCTTAATTTGCAAAAGAAATTGAACATGACTTCGATTGCGGTAACGCATGATTTGATGTGCGCTGAAATCATTGCCGACCGCGCGATTTTCTTGAAAGATGCAAAGGTTGCTTACGAAGGCAATATAAAAGAACTGACCGATTCGAAAGATCCTTTCCTAAAAAACTTTTTCGGTCATGAATTAATAAAAGCTTAGCGGAGTTTGAAATGTTAAAACAACTTGAAGGTGCCAGACTCGGAATTTTTATTTTCTTTGGAACAATCTTGCTGATAATTTCGATCTTCCTTCTCGGCAACAAAGAAAAATTATTCACAAGAACGATTGAGATCAAAGCTTACTTCAATCAAATTGAAGGATTGAAAAGCGGCGCTCCTGTTCGTTTGAGCGGCTACGATGTTGGAAGCGTGAGTTCTATTTCCATGACAAGCGACACGTCCGCAAAAGTTGAAGTGTCGATGAGAATCGACAACGAGCTGAAACATTTCATCCGTTTGGATAGTTATGCTTCGGTTGAGACGGAAGGATTGGTCGGCAAGAAAATTGTTTCAATAACACCCGGCTCTCCAACCGCTGCTGAAATTACCGACGGCGGGATCGTCCGAACAAAAACTCCCGTGAACATTGCAAGGATTATCGAAGAAACCGAATCCGTAATGGCTTACATGAAAAATCTAACCAAAGATTTTTCCGAAATATTTGCCAAGGTAAATCAAGGACAGGGCTCCATTGGTAAGCTTGTTAACGATGACAAGCTTTATAACTCTGCTGTGAACATTACTCAGTCAGCCGATAAAAGTTTGAAAACCATAACCGCACGACTCGATGAGATTTCAAATATCATCATCAGCACAAGCGGAACTGTTAAATCCATTTTAACAGACGTTGATAAAACCGTTATAGATGTTCGCGGAATTATCAACAAGATAGATAACGGAGAAGGCGCTCTCGGAAAGTTGATCGGCGACAAAAATATGGGCGACTCGATCAAAACGATCATCACCAACTTAACCAGAACATCGGACGAAGCGCACATTGCAGTTTCACGACTTGCAGAAAATATGGAGGCGCTGAAACACAATTGGTTGTTCAAAGGTTACTTTGAGCAGCGCGGTTATTGGGATACGCCCGTGTATGAGCAAAATATTGATACGAAGCTGAACGAGTTAAAGAAACAGAATGAACTTCTTGATGCCAAAATGAAAGAACTGAAAGTTCTGGAAACTAAGCTGGAGAAAAAATAGTAGGTAGCCCGCCTCACCAAAGACGCCAGCCTCGACTAGACGTCGAGTCTAGGCGGGCGAGTCGATGCAGGAAGTTAGTAATTACTTGCGCGCAATTTCTTTATATCGTTCCGGCAGCCAAGCACGCACCGGTTTTGATACACCGGGATGAATACAGACCGTTTTGTTTTGGGTAAGTTTGTTTTCATCAAAATATTTTTGCGCAAACTTTTTATTATCCTCTGATACAAAAACGAACAGGGTTTCGTCTTTAACCTCTCGTTTATTTTCTCTATTCTTCGATCCATAAGCATTCCGTCACGCCTTCTCAATTAAATCTAAAGCAAGTCTTTTATTATACCAAAGCGAGTAATTGCATGTCCATCAGCTTTAATTTTTTCAAATAGGTCAAGGTTTTTTTGTGGTCTTGGTTGAAGTACATGAAAAAGATGATACTGGATAGCTATTTGATTCAAGGATTTTATTTTAACACCATTTAATTCAAGACGGAATTGAATGTCGGTGTCTTCTCCAACAGAAGGAGCTTCGTATCGTTCGTCGAAACCATTAATCGCAAGAATATCATTTTTATGAATTGAAAAGTTAGAGCCGAGAAGTCCGCGATATTTTTTGTTAAAAAATATTCTGAGAAAGTGATTCTTAAAATAAAGTCCCTTTTCAACATCTGTTGAATTGCCGAAAACACCATCTATCATTAGTTTGAAATAATTTCTTTCTAAATAACCAGACTTAATTCTTTCTTCATTCAATGTGTCTGTTATTTTTTGTGACAGATTTATTCTTCTGCCTGTCAAACAAGTTTTTTCTTTTCTGTTTTGAAAATGCTCTTTTACAAATTCAGAATGAGGAATACAGTCGCCGTCTATGATTATCAAATAATCGGTATTAGTAGCTTGAATAGCCCGGTTCAGAATTCGGTTTTTTCTAAATCCATTGTCTTCATGCCAAATATGATAAGCAGGCAAACTAATCTTATCAATTAAGCTTTTTATTTCCTTAACAGCATTTTTATCTGAACCATCATCTGCCAGAACTATTTCAAAGTTATTGAAAGATTGATTTTCAAGACCAGCTAACACTAATTTCAAATAATCAATTCGGTTATAAACAGAAATAATAACGGAAACTAAAATATTATTTGCCATACTTTATAATTAGATTTTTGAGAATCTTTTTAGCGGTTTAGCTGTTTATCAAGATGAATCCGATTATTCGCGTGTGAAAAATATAGTTTTTCAGTTAATTTAACATGTGGACAGTCCGATTGTTCTATCCACGAGTTATAATGCGCAGAAAACCAGATACTCGAAACAATTTTCAGCGGACTTTACATTAACAAATTAATATTCTAATTTTTATACAAACAAAGTGACGTATGATGGAAAGAAAGACTATTAAAATAAAAGAACCTTCTGTACTTATGAGTGCGGAGGAGTATCAAAGCCTACAGGAAACTTTGGAAATACTATCCGATTCGCAACTCGTCCGTTCAATTTCCGTAGCCTTGAGTGAACCAACCGCAACACGAAGATCACATAAGGATGTCTTTGCTGCACAAATCCGTAAAAAAGGGGAAACGAAAATTTAAGAGTAGTTTGCTCTTAAACAATTTCTATATTTCAGCAAAAAAAGGTTAACATGTGGAAGTTAGAACACAACCGTTGCTGAAAAATCGATTAGATCTCTTTCTTACCCCGAAAAAAAGAAAATTAAGAATGCGTTGGAATCACTGCAGATCAATCCCGATCTTGGAAAACAGTTGGTTGGCCCGTTAAAAGGATTAAGATCGCTTAGAGTTGGCAACTATCGAATAATTTATAAAAAGGAAATCAAAGACCTAGTAGTTCTGGTTGTTGCTGTCGGGCAGAGAAAAGATATCTATCGAAAATTTTAACCTCCACGATTTACTTTCCCGAATACCAAGTGATTTTTTTGTTTTTCTATAGAATTTTTTTTAATTATTCAGTTCCGATTTGAAAAGAAATATATGTCAAAGAAAAATTTATACTCCGATAACAAAATAATAGTTAAAGGAGCGCGACAGCATAATCTCAAGAACATTTCGCTGGAAATACCACGCAACAAGCTGGTTGTTTTTACCGGAGTAAGCGGAAGCGGAAAATCCTCGCTTGTGTTCGATACGATTTACGCAGAAGGACAACGGCGTTACGTTGAAAGTCTCTCCTCTTACGCGCGGCAGTTTCTTGAAAGAATGAACAAACCGGAAGTGGATTTCATTTATGGAATTTCTCCGGCAGTTGCAATCGAACAACGCACCGGCGGAAGGAATCCGCGCTCGACTGTTGGAACGAGTACTGAAATTTACGATTACCTGCGTTTGCTTTACGCGCGCATCGGAAGAACAATTTGTTTCAGCTGCGGAAAGGAAGTTAAGAAAGATACCGTTGCAACTGTTTCCGAATGGCTGGAAAATCAAAACGAGGAAAATAAATTTTATCTCGGCTTCCCCATTCACATACATGAAGGAAGAACGGTTAAAGAAGAAATCGACCTCCTCCGTAAGAAAGGATTTTTCAGAATTTTCTTAAAAGACACTTTGATTGATCTGAGCGAGACAAAAACTTTGCCGAAATCCAAGCAGGAAATTTTTGTAGTTCTCGACCGCTTCAAAATTAAAAAAGGAAAAGTTAGAGAGGCGCTCGCCGAATCCATTGAAGCCGCATTCAAAGAAGGTGAAGGTAGATTAGCAATCATCAATGCCGACTTAAACGAAGCGAAAAAGTTTACCAGATTTTATGAATGCTGCGGCATCCGTTACGAAGAACCCGAACCGAGATTTTTTTCATTCAACAATCCTTTCGGCGCATGTCCCGTTTGTCAAGGGTTCGGCAAGACTATGGGTTACGAAATGGATCTAATCGTTCCCAACCCGAACCTAACTTTGCTCGAAGGGGCAGTTGCACCGTGGCGGACAGTTAAACACAGCAAGTACTTGCGCGATTTAATCCGGAACAACAACAATAGAATTCCTCTCAACATTCCTTTTAAAGAATTAAATACCGAACAAGTTGCTCTTCTTAAGGAAGGATTCAAAGGGTTCGACGGCATCAATGGCTTCTTCAAATATCTCGAAGAAAAAACTTACAAGATGGGAATACGGATTCTGTTGAGTAAATATCGCGGATACACATTATGTGCTGCATGCCGCGGCTCGCGTTTGCGCCGCGAAGCTTTACAAGTTAAGATTGAAGACAGATCGATTCACGAGATTATAACAATGTCGATCGAAAGAGCGCTGATTTTTTTTAAACTTCTTAATCTAACCGAATACGAAAAAGCTGTAGCACAACAGCTTCATGACGAGATAATAAAACGATTAACTTTTCTAAACGACGTAGGACTTGGTTACTTAACTTTGGATCGATTGAGCAGCACACTTTCCGGCGGCGAAACTCAGAGAATCAACCTTGCAACTTCTCTCGGTTCGGCATTGATGGGGACTCTTTACGTTTTGGATGAACCGTCAATCGGTTTACACCCGCGAGATAATTCCCGCTTGATAAAAATTTTGAAGTCGTTGCGCGATCTTGGTAACACAGTATTGGTCGTTGAACACGATCCGGAGATGATGAAAGAATCGGATTTGATTTTTGATATGGGTCCGAGAGCAGGTATTCACGGCGGAGAAATTATTGCCTACGGCACATGTGACGACATAATGGCAAATGAAAAGTCGCTCACTGGCAAATATCTTTCCGGCAAATTGGAAATTCCGCTTCCGGCAAAACGCAGCATAAGCAAGAGCGAAGTGATCAAGATTATCGGGGCGCGCGAAAACAATCTGAAAAACATTACGGTAGAGTTTCCTCTGCAAAATTTTGTTGTCGTAACCGGCGTCAGCGGTTCGGGCAAATCAACTTTGGTGCATGATATTCTTTACGGCGGAATAGTTAAACTTAACGGCGGCAATCCGCCAAAACTCGGCAAGTACGATTCTATTGAAGGCGCTCGCTACATCGATGAAATTGAAATTGTTGATCAATCGCCTATCGGCAAATCGCCGCGCTCAAACCCGATTAGTTATGTGAAGGGATACGAAATTATCCGTGAACTTTTTGCAAACACGCCGCAGGCAAAAGCACGGGGATACAAACCCGGCTACTTTTCGTTTAACGTGCCGGGCGGAAGATGCGAAACTTGCCAGGGCGAAGGCTCTATCACAATCGAAATGCAGTTCCTTGCCGATCTTTATTTGGAATGCGACGACTGCAAAGGAACGCGATTCAAAAAAGAAACACGCGAGATAACCTACCGCGGCAAAAATATTGTTGAAGTTCTTGACATGACTGTTGACGAGGCAATCGAGTTTTTCCATAACAACAGCAAGATCGTTTCATTGCTTCAGGTTCTTTCCGATGTCGGTCTCGGATACATAAAGCTGGGTCAGCCGTCAACTACTCTTTCCGGAGGCGAGGCGCAGCGTGTTAAACTTGCGTTACATCTTTCGCAGCAGAAAAAAAATCAGCATACGCTTTTCATTTTTGATGAACCGACTACGGGATTACATTTCGACGACATCAGTAAACTTTTAAACTGTTTTCAAATGCTGATCGAAAACAAAAACTCCGTGGTTATCATAGAACATAATCTTGATATTATTAAATGTGCAGATTACGTGATCGATCTAGGACCGGAAGCCGGAGAAAAAGGCGGAGAAGTTATTGCTGTGGGAACGCCGGAAGAAATTGCAATGGCTGAAAAATCCCATACGGGAAGATTCTTGAAATCACTTTTTAAGTAGACGTTAATCACAAAATCTGCATTCCATTTCCGAAAGGAAGAAACATGACAAAATACTGGCTAATAAAATCCGAGCCGGGAGTTTTTTCAATTGACGATCTCGCAAAGGCGAAAAACAAAACTACTCATTGGGACGGGGTTAGAAATTATCAAGCCCGGAATTACATTCGTGACGAAATGAAGATTGGCGACAAAGTAATTTTTTATCACAGCAATGCCGAGCCGCCGGCTGCCGTTGGAATTTGTGAGATTGTGAAAGAAGGTTATCCGGATTTCACCGCGTTCGATCCTTCCAACGTTCATTATGACCCCAAAAGCAAAAAAGAAAATCCGGCTTGGTTTATGTTTGATGTGAAATTTATTTCGAAATTTTCCGAACCGGTAACGCTTGATGCAATAAAAGCAAACAAGAAATTGCAGAAGATAAAACTGATTCAGCGCGGCAGTCGTTTGTCGGTGATGCCCGTCACCAAAGATGAGTTCGAAGAGATAGTAAGAATGGGTTCATAAATAATTGCGGAATGAATTGCGATTTTCGATTTTCAAAATACTTAAATCAATACCCGCGCTTTGATTGTTCCCGGAATCGATTTCAACTCGCTCAAAATTTCTTTTGAATCTTCTTTACCGTCAATATCAATTATCACATAGCCGATAAACGGATCGGTCTGCAAATACTCGGCGGCAATGTTCAATTTTCGCGACGTAAAAACCTTCGCGATTTTATTCATCACTCCCGGCTGATTTTTGTGAATGTGCATGTACCGCTGCTTATCAAGATTCGGAGTTAAAGATATTTCTACAAAGTTCGTCGCGCCAATTGTAGAACCTATATCGCAGTAATTCACGAGCTTCTCGGAAACTTCCACTGCAATGTTGGCTTGAGCTTCCAAAGTACTGCCGCCGATGTGCGGAGTTAAAATTACATTCGGAAATTTCTGCAGAACGTTTTTGAACGGTTCTTTGTTGGATGACGGTTCTTCGGGATAAACATCGATCGCCGCACCGAAAATGTGTTTCTCTTCCAGCGCCGAAGCCAAATCATCCAGATCAACTACACTGCCCCGCGAATAATTAATCAAGTATGAACCCTTCTTCATAAGTTTCAGCTGATTGGCTGAAATCATATTCTTCGTTAATTCTGTTTCGGGAACATGAAGCGTTACAATATCCGAAACCCGAAGCAGTTCTTCCAAACTGTCGCATGATTTTGCATTGCCGAGATTTAATTTCTTAACGATGTCATAATAGTAAACATTCATTCCGAGACTCTCGGCAAGAATCGAAACTTGAGAGCCTATATGCCCGTAACCGATTATGCCGATATTTTTTCCTCTTGCTTCGAACGAATTGGATGCGTCCTTCTGCCATTTGCCGAGGTGAGCCAAATGATTTTTCTCGGGAATTCCCCTGATCAATAATATCGCCTCGCTGACCACAAGTTCCGCTACCGACCGTGTGTTGGAGAATGGCGCGTTGAAGACTGGTATTCCATTTAATTTTGCCGCTTGCAAATCAACTTGGTTTGTACCGATGCTGTAACATCCAATCGCAATAAGTTTTTTTGCGTGAGCAAGAACGTCTTCGGTCAGATGCGTACGGGATCTGATTCCGATGAGATGTACATCCCGGATTATCTTTTTCAGTTCTTCTTTCTCCGGAGAGCCTTTGACGTATTCAACATTCGTGTAATCGTTAGCACGAAAATGATTCAATGCATTTTCATGAGGTCCCTCCAGCAAAAGGACTTTTATTTTTTCTTTCGACAACGAATAAGTTTTATTTTGATTTCCCATTTTCACAAAGGATAGTTTTAGATTTCACATTGCAAATAGTCTTTGCAGATTTTCTTCATTGCAAAGTTGGCGGAATTAAATGCCCAGATGATCGAACCGCCTTTTGTTCCGGCAGTAAGATCGCCCAACAAAAACATCCCTTGAACGGATGTTTCGTAATGTTCTTTCAGTATTGGCTCCTTGCCATCGAACTCAATACCGATCATCTTCAAAAAATTATTCGGGGTCGATCCGCCCAAAGCATATACCACAAAATCGAAATTCATTTCCGGAAATTTATTTTCTAAAAATTTAACCAGCGGTTTACCATCTTTGTTTTCCAAAGAAACAATTTCGGATTCGCGCAGAATCTTTACTTTGCTTTCGCGCTCGAGTTCAAACAAACTCTCCCGGTTAATTTCATTCATTCTAGAAAAATCTTTTTTGCGGTAACTCAGCGTTACGGCATTTCTGTTCTGCACTAAATATTGACAATACTCTGAAGCCGAATCGCCGCCGCCGACTACAAGAACGTTTGCGTTTTTGATTTCCGCCGAGGTAATATCGAACAAAGCTTTGTCTCTAAGCGTTGTCGGAATTTTATACCCCGGCTTATTCGGTTTGCCGAGAATTCCTATTGCGATAGTCACGATTTTAGATTCGTAAGTTCCCTTGTCGGTATAAACGACAAATGTTTTGTCTTCGTTCTGATGAAGCTTCCATACAGCTTCCCCGTAATGCACGGTGAGATTATTCTCAATAATAGCTTTGTCCAAATAGGAAATCGTTTCGTGCTTGGTTAAATCCGGAATGCACATTACCCCGGTACATTTGGCTTCAAATCCTTTGTAGTTAGCAGCAACAATTTTCGAATCGGGATAATATTTCTTGATCGAGAAGGAATGTTCTTCCGCTTTTTCAACTAATAAAATTTTTGACGGATCGATTCCGGCATGGCAGGCTTCGGCAGCCATGCTTATTCCGGCCGGACCGGCTCCTATTACAAGTAGATCATACATATATTTTTCAATTCTTTTTGTAATTTTAAAACAACATAACCGGTTAAAATGACAATTTACGGATACAATCTCTTTGCAAAGATACTTTATCGATACGGAAATATTCCAATAACTTTTTTTCTTTTGATCTACTTGATAGAATCCGTTGTGCAACTGCCGCAGCATTGGTATGCCATTTTTTTTGTACTGATAAATCTTGCCATCATCATTTCGCTTAATAAATACTACGCTAAAACGTATAAGTTATTTCCATTTAAGATTTCTGCCGATAATGAAAAGATGATCTGCTCGAATTTTTTTCTAAGAAAAAAAAGTGTGGAGATCAGACTTATCAACATTGATAAAATTAGCGGCGGGATTTTCAGCGGTTACCCTTCGAGAGCAATCTATTTACATGATTCGGTTTCTGACGAAACAATTGGGATCTACACACACTCTGCGGGCTACAAAAATCTGCTGAAATTAATTCTCAAGAACATACCACAGACGTTGTATGACGATCTGCTGGAAAAAATGAAAAGGGAGAAGAAAAATTGAACAAAAAGCCCCGGGTTAGCGGGGCTTTTTTATTTCTATAATTATTTCTTGTAGATAAGTATCGCGTCTTTGGCTTGTTTTGCTATTCTGAACTTAACAACTTTCTTTGCCGGGATCTGAATCGTCTCGCCGGTTTTCGGGTTTCTTCCCATTCTTGCTTTTCTGTCAACAAGAACCAGTTTTCCAAGACCTGGAATGACAAATCCTTTCTTGGCCTCTTTGTAAGCGAGTACGACTAATTCCTGAATAAATTCTCCGGTAGCCTTTTTGCTTAGACCGGATTTCTTTGCCATATAGGTCATTACTTGACTCTTTGTCATCGGCATTGTGTTACCCCTTCGTTTTGTGAGTTAAAATTCAATTGAAATTTAGTATTTTTTTAATTGAAAACAAACAGTTTTTGTCTTCTTAATCAACATTTTGATTTATATTGGGACCCCTCGATGAATCAATAAATTTAGGGGTAAAACTTGGGTACTTATTTTTGAAAGATGACATTTTAAAACTATTTTGCAATAAACTTTTTATGCTGCCGTGAAAAAATTTTCCTTCTTCATATCAATTCTTTTAATTTTTTCTCTCCAAGTTAATTTATCTGCAGAGAATTTTTTCATACACCAGGTTACGGCAAATCAATCGGCGGATACTTCCAAAAGCATCATCAAGACATCGCGTGATTCTGTTTCTGCGAAATCGAAAAAAGAATTATTGCAGCCGATACACTTTCAAAAATTAATGATAGAAAATTCTGCGAGCACAGTTTACACAAGGAATAACCTGGATGAACTGGACTACCGTTATGCCGGCGATTGGTTCAAAAATTTTCCGTTTGGATTCTTGAGAGATCTCGGCACAATCGGTCAACCCAACGAAGTACTTATTTACGGACAAGGATTTGGAAATGTAGCTTTTCTTTCTAACGGCGTTTCTTTTAACAATCGGCTTACAAATTCATTTGATCTCAATTTGTTTCAATCGGAAAGTATCGGTTCTTTAGAGATTGTTCCTCTGCCATTAGGATTCCTTTTCGGAAGTCAGAACAGCTCTGCGTCGGTAAACCTAATACCAAGGATACCCAATATTAACAAGCCTTATTCTAGAATTAAGTTTTATCAAGCGCCGAATACCGAAGGACTTCTAGACGGCACTTTCAGCATTATGCCGTTCCACAAACTCAACACTTATTTTGAAATTACAAACCAAAGTACAAACGGCGGATTTGCAAACACTGACTTAAGCAACTGGATGGCAACTGTTAGAGCAGATTATTTGTTATCAAAGTCAGTGAACATTGTTGCAAATTACAGATACTTCAAAAGCGTTCCGCATCTCAACGGCGGCGTCGATGTCAACATGATTAAAAATCAATATCCGAATTCCAACGTTAACAGCGTGTTATATGACCGTTACCTTGCACCGGTAAGTTATCAGAATCGATATCAGAAAGTTTCTGGACATGATTTTAGTTTGAGTCTGCTTGGGAATTTTCTGAACAACTCATTCACGGATTTGAGTATTTATTATCAAACAAACCTTACCGAGTTCAGACAGAACGAGGATTACACAAATCCACAAAGCAATGCCGAGGTAATTATCGATAACAATGAAAGTAAAGTTTTAGGCGCTAATCTTCGTCAAGATTTTAGAAGTGATCTCTTCAACCTTACTTCAATTGCCAACGTTGAACGGGTGAATTATTCATCACCACTTTTACCTAATGATTTCAGTAAGAACTACGCATCGATAGCCGGCATAGCTGGACTGAATATTTTTGATAAGTCATTCATGCCGTCAGTCTTTGCAAAGTACTTGAGATCAGCAGGTAATAATTATTTCGGAGCCGGGGCGTCAGCCACGTTTGCTTTAGACAATTCAATCAAATTGTTCGGCGCATTTTCTTCGTATGAAAAACCCCGCAGTATTTTTGAAGAACAATTTGTTCTTCCCGGTATTACTCTTGACAAACAAAAAATCACATCGTTTGAACTTCGTGCGTCATACCAAACCAAATTTATAAATGCCTGGTTTGGATTTTTCAATCAAGCGGCATCGAACTCTCTTCTTTCTGCTGCTGTTAAGGAAGATTCTGCAAAAACGGATCGTGCAATTTATTTTTCAACGAAGGATTTATCGTTGCAAGGGATTAACCTGAACCTCGATTTTAGAATCTGGAAAATTCTCCTCAGCACAAACACAAACTTATACTTCAACGATCAGAACCGGCGTGATTATAAATTACCCATGTTCACTTCCAGCGGCGGTGTTTATTATGTTGATACGCTGTTCAACCGCAATCTGAAGTTGAAAGCCGGAATCAATTATTACACGGTTGGCGATCAAGATTATACATCCATCGATTTCGAAAAGAGCATTACGTCCAACTACATTTACGATCCGTTGTTACATACGGCTTCATTGATTTCAAACTCACAAATTTCTCCTTCATTCCAGATAGACTTCTTTTTAGCCGGACACATTCAAAATTCCGCCATTGTTTATCTCGTTTTCGAAAATCTTTTAAATGCCAATTATTTCATTTCACCGTATTACCCAAAGCAATCACGCGGACTCCGTTTGGGAGTGGCGTGGGAATTCCTTGATTAGCAGTTGAGCAAAGTCTAAATTTCCAGCCGAAATTCGAACAATTATTTCTTTCATTCTTTCAATTGAGATAATCATGAAAGTACGTTTCGCTTTTCTGCTTGTTGTTTTCACATCAACGTTGTTTGCACAATCTCCCGTTACAACCTCTCCAATGTTTGCTACTGAAAACGATTCCATCATAATTTATTTTGACGCAACTAAAGGTGATGCCGGGTTAATGGGCTTTACTGGAGATGTGTATGCTCATACCGGGGTAATTACTAATCTTAGCACCAGTGGATCTGATTGGAAATATGTTATGGCTCCATGGGCAGCAACTTATCCCGACATTAAATTAACTCGCGACAGTGCGGATCATTATCATCTTGTTATTGGGAGACCAAGAATATATTATGGTAATAATCATCAAAACCTTGGTTCTATTCCTTCCTCTGAACATATTTTAAAGTTAGCTTTTGTTTTCAGAGATGCAACTGGAAGTAGAACGGGACGTGATGTTGGTGGGAAAGATATTTTTGCCTCACTTTACACTGCCGGTATTTCGATAATTGTACAGAAGCCCGCCGTAGGTAATTTTTTTGGTGATCTAATGCGTTCTCCGGTTTTTATTTCACCCGGCGGTACAATTCCGATTTTGGTGAACACATCGGAAGTTGGTACTAAAACAAAATTGATCACGCTTTTTGTGAACGGAACTCAGAAAGCTCAAAGTACTACAAACAGTTTGAACTTTACATATTCAGCAAATGATTACCCTCGTGGAAGGAACGATGTAAAAATTGTTGCGGCGGATACAGCTAACCTAAAAGATTCAACAAGCTTCGTCATTTTTAGAAATCCTACTGTTAAAGACGCGCCGTTACCGGCTGGAAATCAAATCGGAATTAATTACCATCAAAACGATCATTCAAAGGTTACGCTCGCTCTTTACGCTCCATTCAAAAATTTTGTTTACGTTCTCGGAGATTTCAACGACTGGAAAGTTGATACAACCTATTACATGAACCGTTACGAAGTGAGACCCGACAGCGTTATTTGGTGGATTACTCTTTCAAATCTAACCGCCGGACAAGAATATGCGTACCAATTTTTAGTTGACGGTACGATCAGGGTGCAGGATCCTTATACGGATAAAATTTTAGACCCATGGAACGATCAATACATTTCATCATCAACATATCCAAACTTGAAACCGTACCCGACCGGGAAAACAGAAGGCATAGTTTCTGTTCTTCAAACGGGACAGACTCCGTACAATTGGAATATTCAGAATTTTATGCGTCCATCCAAGGATAAACTTGTTATTTACGAACTGCTTGTACGCGATTTTGTAACAACTCATTCTTACACAACTTTGAAGGACACTTTGAGTTACTTTAAGAAGCTCGGCGTTAACGCAATTGAGCTTATGCCTATCAACGAATTCGAAGGCAACAGCAGCTGGGGTTACAACCCGATGATGTACTTTGCACCGGATAAATATTACGGCACGAAGGACCAGTTGAAAGCTTTCATTGATGCATGCCATCAGAACGGCATAGCTGTCATTATGGATATTGTATTGAACCATTCTTACGGTTTAAGTCCGATGGTTCGAATGTATTGGGACACTACAAATGCTCGCCCGGCTGCAAACAATCCGTGGTTTAACCAGGTTTCACCAAACACAACCTTTTCATGGGGGTATGATTTCAATCATGAAAGCGCCGCAACAAAATATTTTGTCGATCGCGTTACATCATACTGGTTGACTGAATACAAAATGGACGGATTCCGTTTCGACTTTTCTAAAGGATTTACGAATACACCGGGCGACGGTTCTGCATACGATGCAAAGCGCATTGCAATACTTGAAAGAATTGCAGACAAGATTTGGAATGTTTCGCCAAATGCTTATGTAATCCTTGAACATTTTTGCGCCAATACTGAAGAGACTCAACTAGCAAATTACGGAATGATGCTGTGGGGAAATTTAAATGGCAGTTATCAACAAGCAGCAATGGGCTATCCTTCAGGACCACCTGGGACATGGGATTTCTCATGGATATCGTACTTAAACAGAGGCTGGAATTCGCCAGGACTTGTCGGATACATGGAAAGTCACGATGAAGAAAGACTGATGTTCAAAAATTTGCAATATGGTAATTCCAATGGTAGCTACAACATTAAAAATCTTTCTACTGCTTTAGACAGAATAAAATTATGTGCGACCTTGTTCCTAACTGTTCCAGGGCCAAAAATGATTTGGATGGGTGGTGAAGTTGGCTATAATGTTTCGATTGATAGTAGCGGCAGAATATCTGAGAAACCTTTCAAGTGGAATTACTATGCAGATTCAACTCACAAAAAATTGTTTAACGTTTTCGCAGGTCTTATCAGATTGAAAAAAGCTTATCCGGCATTTTCCAGCAGCAATTTTACAATTTCGGCGTCCGCGTCAACAAAAAGTATTCACATTACAGACACTACAATGAATGCGACGATACTCGGCAACTTTGACGTCGTTGCACAAAACATCACGCCGGCTTTTCAAAATACAGGAAAGTGGTATGAGTTTTTTACCGGCGATAGTATTGATGTCTCCGACGTTAATGCTCAAATTGATTTACAGCCCGGTGAATACAGACTTTACACTACTGTGAAAATTCCAAAACTTGACGCAGATATACCTGAACAAACATCGTTGCCTGCTCAATATTATTTGTCGCAAAATTATCCTAATCCGTTCAATTCATCCACGGTAATTAGCTATCAATTACCGGTTGCGGGTTATGTAACTTTAAAAGTGTACGATGTGCTTGGTCGTGAGGTTGCAACTCTGATCAATCAAGTTCAGAATACCGGAAATTATAAAGTTGAGTTCGATTCGAATCAGTTTCATCTTTCCAGCGGCGTTTACTTTTACAGAATTGAAACGGATAAGTTTGTTCAATCCAAGAAAATGATTCTGCTGAAATAAAATTGGTGGATAATAAGTTTTAAGAAAAGCTCGCACATAAGCGGGCTTTTTTATTTTGTAAGCTCTGAAAGGATTACGGCTGATGCGCTCGCAACGTTTAATGATTCGGCGCTGCCTTTTCTTGGAATCGTGATGAAAATATCAGTCAGTTGTTTCAGATACTGAGTAGGTCCGTTCCCTTCATTTGCAAAAACGATTATCATTTTATCAGCAACACCAAATGAATAGATGTTTTCCCCCTTCAGATCCGCACAGAGAATTTTGTAACCGCTTTTTTTCCGGTTTTCCAATTCTGCATAAAAATCCTTTGACTCGTAAACGCCGACATGAAACACCGACCCGGCGGATGCGCGAATTACTTTGGGGCTGAATGCTTCCGTACAGTCATTGCTCAAAATAATTTCTTTTATTCCGAACCAATCGCAGTTTCGGATTATCGTTCCCATGTTCCCGGGGTCGGAGACATTCTCGAGTGCAACGATCAGATTTTGCTTCGCTGAAGTGTGAGTAGTCAATTTCGCTGTTCGAAATACAGCAATTAATCCTTGATTGGTTTTTGTGTCACTGAGTTTCGATAGTTCTGCTTCTTTCAAAAATTCAACTTTGATCTTTCTCTTTTGAATCAATGCGGCAAAATCTTTTTCTTCTGCAAAACTTTCCTTCGTGGCAAAAAGAATTTCGCACTCGTAATGGGAGTTAATCGCTTCAGCAATTAATTTATTTCCTTCCACTAGAATTTTATTTTCCTCTCGGCGGTATTTCTTAATAAGCAGCGACGAATAATATTTTAGTTCATTCTTGGTCATTTCATTAATGCTTTCATTTGCAACTCTAATATATTCAATTTACGGCTGTACAGAAATTGATTAGCCTTGCGTGGCTTGAAACGGTTTCTGTTAATTGCGCGGAAATGTAATTTATATTAGATTTGAGCCGCAAAATTTGAAATGCTGGTAGCTCGGTTGGAGAGCTGTCCCGACGTGCTGGGATAATCAGCAGGTTGAAAGTTCTTAAAAGATTGCGAGTAATAAAATAAATGCTGGCGTAGCTCAGTTGGTAGAGCAGCTGACTTGTAATCAGCAGGTCGACGGTTCAAGTCCGCCCGCCAGCTCTAAGAAAGCTCGATTATAAATTATAATCGGGCTTTTTTGTTTTCTGGAAGTTTGAACTGTCATGCTGATTTTTACAATTTTGTAGGGACTTTAGTAGGGACTTTTCGAGTCCTAGTCCTTTTTGCCTACCAAACATGTTTTTATTGAATACACTAAAAAGAAAGTTCATGGCTGCCGTACCAATAAAACTTTTCTGTGTTTTCAAGAACAATAACTTCTGATCGGCTTCGAACTTTTTTCATTTCCAAAATAGTGAAATAGACAATTAAGAGAAAGAACCGGAAGATTATTCAACTCCCGGGTTTTTATTACTCTCGTCGGCTGCGAGTATTTCAGTTTGTGAAATATCAAACACGGTTGCAGTAAAAAAGTGAACATCTTCATCATCTGAAATCATTTCTGAATTATTTTCTTGCTTGGCTTTAGATGGAACAAAGATTAAAAAGCCGTGCTCACCTTTGCGAACAATTCTGCCGGCTTTCTTCCACTGTTGAAAGCCACCAACAATAGAAAAGCTTATTTCTGACTGAGCAACTAAAAAGCATTGATTGTGAGATGTTAGTAAATGCCCTTCAACTGTAACGATGCCGAATTTATTCGCTACAGCTTGACGTTGTTCTTCTGTCATTTCAGAAAGAGTTTTTCTAATGCGGATTATCTTTTCTTTTTTCTCTTGTCTTAATTGTTGTTTTTTTTCTTGTGATAACATGGCTTAAACTCCTTTAAGATTTTTTAATTGATTTGATAAAAGCATTTAGGAAGGTATATGCTGCGTTATATGTTTTGAATGATTGTGAATGAAAAGAACCGGACGGAGTGAATACATTTACAAAGAAATTTTGATTTGATTGAACTAACCGAATTAGAAAACCTTTGTGCCGTTTAGAATAATGAACTTTTACAGATGCCATAACCCGACCTTTTGCGCTGTTAAAAAACATATTTTGCCCGCTTAGGCGATCTTTTGCGAAAAAATGACTTGTTACCATGATGGTGTAAGAAAAGATGATAAGTCAAGGCAAGGGCGCAGTATTGCCCGCTTTTTAATGAGAGACGAATGAAAAAAGCAAGGGCAAGACAAGTTTCATATACCCTTGCCCCGACTGACTACTAAGATTCGAATAACACTAAGCTTGTTTGCCGGCGGGCAAAATAGATTTCACATCATGTGAGAAAATAATTTGGATGGATGCAGAAGATTGTTGGCGAAGGCGCGGGTTTTGGTCGTGGCGGGATTTTTGGCGATTGTGGGATAATTTTTTTTAGCCGAAACAAGAAATAGTGAAACGTTTTGCTTTTTGTGAGTGAAACGAATCAATGAGTTGAACGAACAATAAGCAGTGAAACGAATATTTTTTGTTGAGGCGTTAAGAAAAAATTATTGTGTTCTATACAAAAAGCGTGACACCATTAAAACCCGTGACTGAGCCCATCCTTGCGGTTGATTAGTGGTTAATAAAAATGGGTTGCCCCTTGCAGGCAACCCATCAATAATGTGATTAGGAAAGTTTGGTGAAGGTTGAAGAGTTCTGGACAACCTTACCATCAGCAGTTTTGGTGACGACACACACATACAAAATACTGTGCTGGTACTTTGCAGCAATGTTTTTCTGAGTTGCATTCAGATCGATTTCTAAATCGTATGTCTGGGCGAAGTTGTGTGCGGCAACTTCTTTTGAAAGAGAAATGATCTTGTACGGCTCGTCTTCTGCATTTGCAGGATCATGGTAGCAGACAAGAGCATTTGCAGAAAGATTAACTTCATCTGCCCCGAATACAGAAACAGTATTCAAGATAGGGATTGTTGCAGTGATTTTGTCAGCTGCTACTGCAGCAACAGCAATCTGCAAAGGAAAACCTTCCGGTGTAAGAATGTTCTGTTCCGTAGGTTTCTCAGATGAAGAGTAAGCGAAGTTGCTTTGAAAGACTTCGTTAAATACTGAACCGGCTACATTTTTAACTTTCTTCCAGATTGCAACGAGAGAAGTAAGTGCAAGAACCGCGCTGGCAAATTTTGCAGTAACTGAGAATTTCTTTCGAACTTCCAAGACAGCAGGATCTTGGCTTGCATTAAAGCTGGATGGACGAGCTGCTAATACAGTGTGTCCATCAACTGTTCTCGCTGAAAGGTTGCCAAGCTTCCCGGATAAATTCCCAATGACATTTCCATTTACGATTGCCATAATATTACCTCAATTATTAGTTATGAATTTTGAGTTATGAGTTACTAAACTACACTGGCAATTTTATAGGATTGAATAACCGTGTTCACTGTAATAATGGGAAAGTAAAAGAAATTGGATATGATGCTGTCCTATGGCTTGGCAGTGGCTTGTTACATGCTTGTTAGGGGCTTGTTTGATGAGGGAAAAGAAACGGGCTTATTTTTTCTTTTTCGGAAAAGGATTGTGTTAACAGAATCGTAACACAAATTATACTTTTCAGAAAGTTGAAAGATTGATTCGATTTGACTATGAGTTTTACGCAATTCCAAGTATTCAGATTTGATTTGAAGATTGCGAAGAACCAATTCATTGATCAGTCCAAGTTCTTTGTACTTCTGAAATTTGGAATCAGTTCTAATCCGAGTGATATCGAATATTTTTTTGTTCATCTCATTTCATCAAATCTTTTCTTCAAAATTATCTACCACATAGAAGTTCGTCAACGCTCGATGTTTATGATTTCTTTTCTCTTGTTTTCAAAAGAGAATGAAAATCACGTGAAATGAATAGAACGCAGATTAAACGGATTAAACTGATTGACGCGGATTTTTTTTGATGGAGCGAGCCCCGTTAGTCAATGGGGTAAATTCCGTGTGTGCCGGAATCGGCGACACGGAACGAGCGACTAAAACATGTAAGCGAACGAAGGTGTGTGGGAATCCACGACCGGAGTGAACGATGATGAGGCGACCAAATGCTGCCCCGTTAAGTATTCGAGTAGCATTGATTGTTTTGAAGAGAGAATAAGACTTAACGGGGCAAGTGCCAGTTTGCATAATGCAACATTATGCTGAGATGACAGAACTACAAAGTAATCGTTGGGACTGACCAAAGACTTTAGCATAATGTTCGTTATGTAATACTGGCTGTCACATGTTGACCCCGTGAGATATTCTATAGTGTAACATTAGTTGTAAATTTATTTTTTTCATTGAATGGATAAAATTGATTTATAATAATTATCTCACGGGGCAAGTTGAGCTGAGACCCTCACACAAGGTTGCCTATCCATCCCGAATCGAGTTCGGAACAAGTTACATTTTTGTCTGATGTAAGATGAATTACAGTGGAGAGGCAATTGAGAATTGAGAATTTCGAATTGAGAATGAGGAGTAGAATATGAAATTAACTGAGAATTTTAATCTTGATGAGTTTACAATATCTCAGGTTGCGGAAAGGCATGGTTACAGAAATGAGCCGAATGAAAAACAGATTGAGAATTTGAGATTACTTTGTGTGAATGTTCTTCAACCTCTCAGGGAAATTATTGCTCTTCCAATTTTTATTAATTCGGGTTTTCGTTCGTTTGAAGTCAATGCTGCTGTCGGTGGCAAATTCAATTCCCAACATCTCGAAGGGAAAGCTGCGGACTTCATCGTTCCATCCATGATTTTAGTTGATGTGTTCAACATAGTCTTACAAAATTTTTCATTTGATCAATTGATCTATGAATTCGGGAACCAGCCTCGCCTTGACAGGCGAGTCGAGGCGGGATGGATTCATGTCTCTTGGAATGGTGAGAAGAATAGAAAGGATGTGATGATTTCGAAGAAAGTTTATGGAAAAACTGTTTATGAGAAAGTTGTTGGTGATCAGTTAACAGTCGTTTGGTAAAAAATGAGTGAGAATATTTATCTATGGATAATTGGAGGGCTTCTGGGTTTGGTGAATATGTTGTTCTGGTCCAGGATAAAGCGGATTGAGAAAGATGTTGATGAAACGAAAAAGAAATCATCTTCGATCGAGAAAAATTATTTGTCCAGGTTCGAAGATCTTCATAATAAATTGAGTGAAGTTGAGAAGAATATTATCCGGGAGATTTATTCAATTAAGCTGTCGGCGATCAGCCATCAGTTGTCAGACAAAGAAGGAGGTTAAGATGGGAGTATTAGATTTTTTAGGTGGAATTGTAAAACCAATCACTGATCTGATTGATAATCTTACAACAACGGATGAAGAAAGGGGAAAACTCAAAAATGAGCTAACGAAAATTGAGAATGAATTTTTAGGTAAGGCGTTAGAATATGAAGCGAAGCTACTTGATTCTCAAGGAAGGATTGTTGAAGCGGAAGCGAAAGGACAAAACTGGCTGCAGCGGAATTGGAGACCAATCACGATGCTTACTTTTTTGATTCTTGTTGTGTGTGATTCTTTTGGTTGGTTAGCATTTCGTCTCAGTAATGAAGCATGGACTTTATTGCAAATTGGTTTAGGCGGTTATGTAGTAGGTCGGACAGGTGAAAAAATTGTAGAAAAAATTAGGAAATAATAATTCGTATTATAACTTAGGGAAAAGTTATTCCTAAAAATATCCTAATAATTAGTAAATACTGAATGACAATTAAAATTTGTTTATTAATAGTCAACAACAATTATTAGTTGAAAAAAAATTATTAATAATAAATTACTTCATTAATTTAATTAGTTCTTCCAATAAAAGTGGGAATTTAGTAAATCCAGCTTCAGCATTTAAATGACCTCCATTGTGAATCACTGATATCTTTGCATTTAACTTTGATGCAACCTCTTGAACTGCTACATAAGGCACGTAAGGGTCATTATCACCTACAAATATTCTTATTTTCCCAGCATTTTTTATTATTCTAAGCCAATTAAATGGACCCTTGATGAATGAAATATTTACACGATCAAATTCAGGTAATCCAAGTTTTCTGATAAATGGAGAAACAAGAATAGTTGAAAATACTGGCTTTTTAATTTGTTGTAATATGTTGAGAATAAAAGCAGGGGCTAAACTATGACCTATTAAAATAGTATTTTCATCTATTGATTTTATGTTTGCCCAAAATATCTTTTCCCAATTTTCTAAATATTGTCCAGTTGGAGTAGGAAGTTGAGGACGAATACAACTAACACCTATTTTTGTTAATTCCTTGTCTAACCATGGAAACCAGTTTTCATTTGGATCTCCAAAACTTCCATGAATTATGATTGCACTAAATTTTTTATGCATGGCTATGCTCCTTAGTATTATTCAAAAAGTATAAAAGTTTCTGAAAGTCTTTCTGATAGAGGTTGTTCCTTTGACCAGAAACGATGACTTTCAGGATTTCCCTTTGCAAATAAATCGACATATCTTAATTTATCTTCATCAATAGCAACGCGTTGAACCGCTGAAATAGCAAAATCTCTAAGTTGCCTAGGAGAACTCAATGATTCATTTAAAATTATATAATATAGAGCCAGTTTCTCAAACTGAATAAGATTTCCCCCTCGTTTTTTGGAAGCTAATAGTATTTGATGAACAAACAGAATTACTTTATCCATCTCCTCAAGCTTGGGGATTGTGAATCTACGATCATTAGGTATTCGATCAACAAGATCTTTTCCTTTTAATCGCTTAGAAATATTTAGCGTCAATCCTTCAATACCACTACTGGAGCTTCCGATTAAAACATAAACAATTTTTTTATCGTCCTTAGTATTCAAGTCTAAGAAAGAGAAAATTTCTTCATATGGCCATGTTTCATCTGAACGAGCATCTACTTCATCAATCAAACATAAAACTGAACGTGAATTATTTTTAGCTTCTTGCAAAGAATCAATAACTTTTTCTTTACTCATTAGAGCAAGATTTATCTCAATATAGTCAATATCATTTTTGATTTCCTTTGCAATCTCTTGAATGAAAAATGTTTTTCCACTACCAGGAGCAGCCCATATTAGAAAATTCTCGTGTGCGGATGATTTATTTATCAACGGATTAACAATGCTTCTTTTCCAATCGATTAATCGATTTCTCACTTTTTCATCAAAGCGTTTATAATCACCGACCACTGTTAAATCAGATAATCCAATTTTTTTTATCATTTCTAACTGATTCAAGGCATTTGTTAACGAACGATCTAATGAATTGGTTGAAATAATTGGACGAACTTCATCTTTAGATTCTTTCTTGGTGATTATAATTCTTGGTATTGTAAATGCATTTACTAAAGCGGGTAAATCAATTTTAATAGCTGACCAACCAATATTGACTAAATGTGAAGAAATTTGAGATACTCTGCATGACTGAGTAAAAGTTTCATTTGAGCCTTTATTCGCTGATTTCCAAAATGATTCAGCACGTGTCCATTGGGAAATTTCCTTGACTTCATTTGCAATGTCATCCCAACTTCCACCAAGAGTGATAAAAGCCTCAGCAGCTAATGCGCCATCAAGAATATTTGTAGGATTTACCCATTGAGTTTTACTAGAGTAAATGAATGTTTTAGCTCTATTTAGTCTCAAATCGTTTGGATCAACTCCAGAATTTATAAGAGCTAATACACACATAGAGGTTACTTCCAAATCTGTATTCCAACTACCAGTGCCAGAATGCCAAATACCATCCGTGATCGCACCACCCTCACTTTGTGGTTTTAATAACCAATCAATTGCTTTTCTTACATTAGGACTATAAGCAGAAGTAACGCCCGCAGCTGCTAATCCGATAAGAATTCTCGCGGTAACCCATGGAACTCTTTCAGGATAAAATGCACCGCTATTTAATTGAGTTCTGAATATATATTCAAGAAGTTTTTTCTTGTAATCGCTTTTATCATCATAAGTAGCCTCTGCGGTAAGTAATACACCTAGTAACCAGTTTTTATGCATTAATGACATATTAAGTGATTGGCTTGATTCCCATTTTAGAACACTATTATTGACTAAGTAATTATGGTCCTCTTCAACCATTCTATCATGTATCTTTTCAAAATCTTCCTTTGTCGGTAATTTACTCAAATCAATAAATATGTCGTTTTTCTGATCTGTATGCCATATAGTGCGCAGGAAATTCATGCTTTTTTCGGCTTCTTTATTTTTTCCAATTGCACACAATGACTGAGTGGCAAACATGACAGATGATGGTGTCTTACCCCATGATGGATCAATCTCTTGTTGAGAAGAAATTCTTTCAAGAACTGACTCAAAAGCTTTCCAAACTTCAATAAGTGCCCCAGTCCTCTGAGATAAATTAATATTGCCTTTAAAACCCGATTGATTTTGTAATAATCTTAATGTTTCTAAAGTTTTAGGTGGAGGGAGTGATCTTAAAAAGAGAAGAATAGTATCAGAGATATTGCGTGGACCATTTTTCTTTTCGACTTCCAGCCATATATTTTCGCTTTCAAGAAAATCACCTAACAAAATAGCAAATGAACGATGTCCAATAGTTAATAAGCCTTGAATATATCTTAATATTTGCTTTTCTATTAATAAATCAAGAGTTTCTTCATGGCAGCCAGATACTTCAAATAAAAATGGCTTGCTGATATATAGATCGAACCTACCCAATGCACAAACAACAATAAGAATTCGTTTTGCATCGTTTTCTTTTAAAGCATCACTTTGATCATGCCATAGACTTAAAAAGTATTCAGCAAGATCAGAATTAGATGGGATGAAATTGTTTTTCTCAAAATATTTCAAACACGCATTTAATAAAAACAAGTCTGATCCGTAAGAGTCAATAATTTCTTGAACTCTCTTGTCAATTAGATCGGGGAATGTTTTTTTAATTAAACCATTTCTGATCTGTTCAGATGTTATATGCAAAACTTTTGAATCTGATAATTCATTAGAAAGGGTTTCTACAAAATTAGGCCATGTTAATAATAACAAACGACATAGAGGAATAATGGAACACTTACGAGTAAGTTCAATAATACGAAAAATAAAAATACTTGAATTAGGGTTTGATTGAATATCATCAATGATCAATAAACTGTTATTGCCCTTCTGTAGTTCAAGAAGAAATAATGAAAACTTTAGAGTAACATTTTGAAATTGATTCATATTCATATAATTGACCAATTTCCCATTGAGGTTTTCTTTCCAACCAATTTGGAATGCTAAAGTAGTTTTACCAGAAGAACTAGCCCCAACCAAAACTTGTAGATCATCTTTTTCAAATGAGGATTTAATTTTATCACAGAGAGGATGGTCAACCCAATCAGCTGGATTCAACTGACGATTTTTTAACACTGAAGAAAGATTTGATGAATATTTATTCTGTATTTTAGAATTAAGAAGGAACTCATCAAATAATTTTTGATCGAATAATGTATCTTCAAATGTGCGACTCAGGTAAAACAATCTATGGAACTTATAATCTATTAAATCAGGCAGATTACATTTATTTTGTTCGATAGATTGAACATCAATTGGGAAAAAAACTAGATAATTCTCAAGAACTAAATATGATAAAGATGGAAATATTTCTGGTAAAAGAACAAATATGAGACTTTCTGCATAAGAATTTTTTGTCTCGTTAATTATTTTTTCGAATGAGAGACAATTCTTAATTAATAAAAAATTAACACGAAGATCTCGCCATATTATAGGATTTTTTGTAATCAAATATTCAGACTGATCATCATACTCAATTACGGGGATGGGAAATGTAAGTTCCGATATTAAATATTCAATTTTAGTAACGAATTCATTTTTCACTATAATATTTCCATTTATTTCTTTGCATGAATTTCCAAGTATACAGTAGGTTCTAGCTCTCCTTTAACTTCTTTTTCTATTGATTCAATAATATTGAATCCACACTCAGAGAACATATTAACGACATCTTTTTTTTGACCAGCTGAATAGCTAGTCATACTAGATGCATATTGTTTGCTTTTTTCTTCTAATTCAGTTAAAGATATGGATAGAAAATTACGCCAAAAAGTATAATTCATTTTAATGTTATTAGCGAAAAGATTGGATTGCTTTTCGCTTCCTTTACGCGGGATACCAAGTGAATCCCCACCTAACCTTACAGTTGTAACAATACTTCCATTTTCATTTAATAAAGATTTCCATTTTATTAGGACTTTCTTTCTATCTTCATACGGGAAGCGTGTTAGGAAGGCATCTGTTATAATTAGATCAAAATTATTTGATGGAGAATATTTGAAGATATCTTCAGCAATAATTTCGACATTTGTGTTGTGCAACTTTGCATACCACTTGCATAAAAATAGAGGAGTTTCACATAAATCAAGAACTGTTATTTTATAACTAATATCAACATTCTTTTCTAAGGTCCATAAAACATGAGCTAGCATAGAGTAATCGGCAGTTCCAGAAATTAATATTGAAACACTTTTATTAGAGGATTTAAAAACACGAGTCAAAGCAGTTGCATAAAAAGAAGAGTGCCAGGTTGGAGTTGAAACAGCGTCGAATATTCTTAGATATTGCCAAATAGAGTGATACCAAGAACAATCTTCTGAGATATGATTACCTTTACAAAGCACTTTAGATAAAAATTCTGCCACAGGAGCTGTAGCTAACATTGGTTCTTCAAGATCAGGATGATCAGTATTAGTATCGCTGAAGGAAAGTATTTCAGAATATTTTTCTATTTCTTCGAGATTTCTTTTATATACTTCAAGATCTTCTTCTTCACATGAGATAAGTAATTCAGAAACACTATGATCCGAGTTAGAAACAAGTTTTTTAGTAATAACCTCATCATCCCATATACCAATATCTAGTGAATCAATATGGGGTAATCTGTTTTCTTTAAGGAGATTCCCAATATATAGTAGATGAACTTCAATACCAGATTCTTTATCAAGTCCAATATGTTTTTGCACAATGGGATCATACAAGAGATGACGGATGGGGAATAAATACGCTCTAGTGATATTGATTCCATTCAAAGCTAAATTTCTTTCTAGTTGGAAAACATCGTTATTGGGATTCCAATCCGGTTTACCAGGGACAGGTAAAATGACGAAACCAGATTTTGACACGTGAGAAAGTAATTTAATTAAGATTGGATCAGAGTGACTAATTGGGTAAAGAAATCTTTTTTGCTTTTGACTTTGTTCGATTTCAGAGATATATCTGTTGAATTCTTGCACGAGATAATTAAATATGGACATAATATGTAATCCAAGAAAATGAGTAAATACGAAACTTGAAATTACTCTTAAGGTATTTCACTACATAATAATAATTGTAGATAAAGACCAAAAGATATTTTATTTGTATACTATTTAGTAATCTCTAATTTATATAATGCCCTTTTGAGCAGCTTTCAACAGACCTCTCATTTGACTGCAAATTACATTTGAACTTAATGAAAGATTCCATTTTTATCTATACGATAGTAACTTGAAACTCATATTCAACATTACAGAACTATGGGGGATAAGAACATATTTCCAGGGTTTGCCGCCATATTGAGAATTATATTCTGATGCGTATTTTACAATATTCTAAAGCTGCACCGGCTTTTTCTTGAACTTCGGGATCATTAACGAAAACAAATATTGGTATAGATTAATTTTCAATTAGTCGTTATGTAATCCGCAAAAAGTTCTGCTTGTTTGAGAACTGTATCAATTGCCTTCTGCTGCTTATCCGGTGGATAGCCGTATTTTGAAAGAGTTCTTTTTACAAGCACCATTAATTTAGCTCTTGCGCTTTCGCGAATTGTCCAATCGATTGTAGCATTCTTTCGAACTTTATCAGCAATTTCTTTTGCAATTACTTTTAGAGTATCATCACCAAGAACTTTTACTGCGCTGTCGTTGGTTTCCAAAGCATCATAAAAGGCAACTTCTTCTTTTGTTAATCCAAGTTTTTCTGCTTCCTTATCCGATTCCTTTATTTGCTTTGCAATGTTGATTAGTTCTTGAATGATTTCTGTAGTTGTGAGCAAATTATTTTGATATTTCTTAATAGAGCTTTCCAACATCTCAAGTAATTTTCTGCTTACTACAATATTTGATTTTGCTCTAATCTTTATTTCATCGTTCAATAATTTTTTCAATAATTCTATTGCAAGGTTTTTATGTTTCATTCCTTGAACTTCGAGAAGGAATTCATCGGAAAGGATTTCGAGTTTTGAGATTTCCGGTTTTTCTAATCCAGCAGCTTCGAAAATGTCTATCACTTTATCGGAACTAATTGCTTCATCAATTATTTGTTTGATAGCAGATTCAAGGCCCTCACCTCCGCCTCTCCCAAAGGGAGAGGAACTTTCAGGAATGAATTTGACTAAGCGTGCTTTAACAGCTTGAAAGAATGCAACTTCTTCTTTGATTGCAACCGCTTCTTGATGTGGCATGGCCAAAACAAACGCTTGGTTCAAATAAGTTACTTCTCGAATGAATCTGTTCTTTCCATCTTGCAGACCAAGAATATGTTCTTCAGCTTGCAGAAGTATTGAGAGTTTTTCTTTTGGTTCTGCAGTAAAGAAACGGGGATAATTAAATTTATAACTTCCTTTGTAATAAGCTGTAGGTTCTTCCACGCTGATTGCATTTTGAGTTTTACTTTCTTCGTTAAACATCTGCTGAACAACTTCCAATTTTTCGAGCATCAATTCAACAGCTTTATCGATTGTTTCTGTAGGATCGCCTTTACCGCCGGAATCAGAATAAAATGAGAGAGCTTTCTTTAGATCACTTGCGATTCCAAGGTAATCAACTATGAGTCCGCCTTTTTTGTCTTTGAATACTCTATTGACTCTAGCGATAGCTTGCATTAGAGTATGACCGCGCATTGGCTTATCGATATAAAGAGTGTGCAAACAGGGAACATCAAAACCGGTGAGCCACATATCGCGAACAATTGCGAGTTTGAGAGGATCGGCGGGATCTTTCATTCTATCGGCAAGATTTCTGCGTTGCTCTTTTGTTGTGTGATGTTTTGCCAAGACTGGACCATCTGAACTTGCGGCTGTCATTACAACTTTTATTTCACCTTTAGCAAGGTCGTCATTATGCCATTCCGGTCTTAATTCAATTATTTCATTATATAAATCAATAGCAATTCTACGGCTCATTGCTACAATCATTCCTTTACCATCTAAAACACTTTGCCGCTGTTCAAAATGAGTAACAATATCTTTAGCAAGATTTTTTATTCTTTGTTTGTTACCAACAATGGCTTCGAGCTTAGCCCATTTAGCTTTTGCTTTTTGAGTTTCGGTTAATTCTTCTTGTTCAAGCTCATTGTCAAATTCTTCAATTAATCTACGACCTTCTTCATCAAGATTTACTTTTGCTAATCTGCTTTCATAATATATTTTTACAGTAGCACCGTCTTCAACAGATTTTGCTATATCGTATATATCAACATATTGACCAAAGACTTGCTGAGTGTTTACATCACTGCTTTCAATTGGCGTTCCGGTGAAACCGATATACGTTGCATTCGGTAAAGCATCACGAAGATATTTTGCCAAACCATAGGCAATACGTTTTCCGATTACCTCTTTAGTTTCTTTATCAACTAAATCTTTTAGTGAAGCTTCAAAACCGTATTGAGTTCTGTGAGCTTCATCTGCAATTACAATTATATTTCTTCTTTCTGATAAAAGATCATATTCAGGCTTACCGTCTTCAGGCAAGAATTTTTGAATGGTAGTGAATACAATTCCACCGCTTGCAACCTTCAGCAATTCTTTTAAATGAGTTCTGCTTTCCGCTTGAATTGGATCTTGACGGAGCAACTGTCGCGAGGATGCAAAAGTATCGAATAGCTGATTGTCGAGATCGTTTCGATCCGTTATTACCACGATTGTTGGATTTTCCAATTCCGGAGTGGTTATTAGCAGACCAGAATAAAAAACCATACTTAAACTTTTACCGGAACCTTGTGTGTGCCAAACAACACCACCTTTACCAGCCTCTCCCTTGCCCTCTCCAAAGGAGAGGGAATGAACACCGGTTGCACGAAGTGTTGATTGAACAGCTTTTTTAACTGCATAGTATTGATGATATGCCGATAGAATTTTTTCAGTGTGTATTTGAGTAATACCGGTTTTTGAATCTTTCCCGAATTCTTCGATCCGGGATTTCGCCACCGGCTCAACTTTCTTAATTTTTTGGAAGACAATGAAATTGCGAACAATATCCAAAAGAGTTTTAGGATTAAGCATTCCTTTAATCAGAACTTCCAGTTGAGGTGCAAATCTTGAAGCTTCTTTTTGGCCGTCTGAAGTTTTCCAAGCCATGAAGCGATTAAAACCAGCGGAGATGCTTCCGGCTTTACATTCTAATCCGTCTGAGATAACACAAAATGCGTTATAAATGAAAAGTGAAGGAATGAATACTTTATATGTTTGAATCTGATTAAATGCGGAATCTATAGTTGCATTTTCATCGGCTACATTTTTTAGTTCTATAACTACAAGCGGCAAACCATTTACAAAGAGAATTATGTCAGGTCTTTTATTTTGATTTTTTTCTACAACGGTGAATTGATTTACTACAAGGAACTGATTGTTCTCAAGATTGTCGAAATCAATAAGTGCTACTTCATAGCTGCGTTCATATCCATCTTGCTGGTAAGGTATTTTTACTTTCTCGACTAACAGCTTATGAAATTCTTCGTTGTTGTGAAGAAGTTCAGGAGAATAAATACGCAATACTTTTTGAATTGCTTGTTCTTGCGCTTCTTTAGGAATCTGAGGATTAATAATTGAAAGCGATTTTCTTAAACGATCAATTAAAATAATTTGTTCGAAGTTTTCCCGTTCTGATTGCTCTGCACCAGGAGCGATTGCTAAACCGTGAATATATTCCCAACCAAGAGATTGGAGCTGCTCGATCGCAAAAGATTCAATATTGCTCTCGGTGATCTTAGGCATTATCTAAATTTATCTTTTGGATTAAATCTCTTCCTACGGAAGGATGTATCTTTTTCCTATGTTGAAATCTCCCTATAATAATTGCTGGGTGAGTACCAAATTTCTTAGCAAATGCAATTACATCAGACTCTGTTAGTGGTCGAGTATTTAAAATCTCCTCTTCTTGTTCAATTGTTAATGTCCATTTAACCGCAAAATCGTTTGCTTCTTTTTCTTTTCCGTCATCATAATCTTTGTACTTTACATCTTCTAAGAAAATATCTTTTTTGCCATGCAATAAGATATGCCCGGCTTCATGGAAGAATGTAAACCAAAAACTATCATTACGTTTGAACCTACCCGAAAGTTGGATTAAAGGATTATCATTAATCCATCGAGTAGCGCCGCTGATAGGACTACCAGGAAGGCAAGGAGTATAAACAACTTTAACACCGGCACTGCGACAGACTTCTTTAAGCTTCTGAAAGAAATTTACAGGATGTTCAGTCATTATTTTTTTTAGAGCCAGCAGAGAATTTCTGAAATCTTTTTCCGAATAGTCCTTTGAATTTATTTGAGCAGCTTGGATTTCACCATTTCTTAACCAAGCCGATATCGAATAAGAATCTTTATTATGGGCAAGAGAAATTCGAAATGCAACTTTAAGTTCGCGATTGAAATAGTAATCTTCCCATGCTTTATGGGTTGAAAATGAGAAGAAAGAAAGTAATGAGGCAGCTTTTTCATTCGGAGATTTTACATGCGGTAGCCATCCTTTTTTAACCATATCACTAATCGGGAAATTTCTTGACCATGGGATTGCTTCTTCAACAACTTTTTCTCTTTTTACTCTAGCTAAATATTCATCATAACTGCGCTGTCTGTTAAGCCAAAAATGAGCTGGGATTTTTAGAACGTTTTCGAACTGAACTGCCATATCAGGAGTTATAGAACTTTCTCCATTAAGAATTGCTGTGATGGTTTTTTCAGGCTTATCAGCTCTAATTGCAAATTCTTTTGGTCCCATTCCAAGTTCATTTAATTTTTCCGAAAGATCAGTTCCAGGATGCGGAACGGACTGTGGAAAATATTCATTTTTCTTTGTCATGGTTACTTCTCTTTGTGATAATTTATTATTTCAATAACCTCAACGCCTTTGATTTCGATCCAAATATATTGACCATGCGGATTCACGGGAATAGGATTTTCATGCGGAGTAAATATTAAACGGTAGGGCTGATCGAGATCGCAAGCCCATTGACCTTTTCTGTTATCAGTAAGTTCATGATAATTACCGGCAAGATAGCGAACATCTTCGAGAGTGTTGGCATCATGTAATTGATTCAAACGAAGTCTAATTTTTTCAGCTCTCACTTTTCCCATCTTCTGCTCAAGCTTTCGATCATCGTTTACAATCTTTGAAAGTTTTTTGTCGTTGAACGTTATTTCCATAACAAATATACTTATTTTTTAATTAACAGCAAATGTTAATTGGAATACTCTCGCTCTTTACATGGGACAAAGATAATCTGGCACCGGGAGCGATGGCTAAACCGTGAACATAATCCCAACCAAGGGATTGGAGCTGCTCGATTGCCAAAGATTCAATATGATCTTCAGCAATGGGTTTCATAATTTAGTTGGTGAAAATTTATGTGATTTTATCTTCTTCAATTTCCCTTTTATGTTCTTCAATAATTCTTTTTGCATCGTTTTCATATGATTCTGCAACCTTTCTTAATGTTAGTGCTAATCTTTGAAAACCAGCATTTTCTGTTTCATCGGCTTTTTTACGATAAGCCTTTGCTAGTTCAATTTCCGGTTTTCCAGTTGGATCAACCCAATATGTACCACGCGAATTATAGACCTCTGTAGAAAATCCATTTCTCATTTCTTCGACTTCTTTTTTATTAAGTTCCTCAGCGACAATTTTTTGAATCCAAAATCCACTGGAATCATCCGGGACATAGAACAAAACTTTACCGATATGCGAGAGAGCTACTTCAAGATGACCACTTTCATCACATGCGCACTTAACTTCATTTAGCCATATTGTAAATTGTCTCCCATCAAATTGGTTATCCTTTCGTGTACCAGGTGGTGTTTGCCAATGATAAAGTAGTTCCCATGCTCTAGTAGCAATTGCTTTATCTGTTTCTGTAGGTTCAGATGCAACTGCTGAAGCTTTTTTAGAACGATAAATTTTTCGAATCAACTCACAAAAAAAACTTGAATCATTCGCTAATCGACTTCCCAAATATTTTGGGCTAACACTATTATATCCATCCAACAACTGTAAATATCCCCATTCTATTCTAAACAAATCATCTTCCGAAATCGAATCATCTTCTTGCAAAGCCTTAATTATTTCAGTTATATTATGAACATCCATCATATTTGATGATTCTTTTGAAGTGATGCCAGCTAAAAGTGCTCTTACTGCTCTCTGAACATCTAGTGGTTTTTTATCATATAGAATTTTATTAATACAATCCAAAGCAGCATGTGGTCTACCAAATTCAATTAATTTATCGATAGCCAGAGTAAGATCACCATCGGATTGATATGGATTTATATAGGTTTTCTCCCAATATAAAAATTCAGAATCAGCAAGTATTTCGGTAACTCTTTTCCATGTATCTAAAATAAAAGGTAGAAATGTTAAGAAATCAGCCTTTTGAATTTTAGTCCAGGATTTACTTAGCATTCTATCTACCCATACCCAGCCATTGTCATAATATTTTATCCAAACATAAGCATGAATAAATTGAAAGAGTTTTTTATTATTGGCATTCATACAGATTGGTAATATTTTTTCATCAATTGCATCATCTGCAATTGCTCCTAAGGCATAACCTACATTTGTTTGAGAATCGACATTATTTAAAAAATCGAGCACCGCATCGATTCCACCATTATTTAATATATCTTTTAAAGCTTGTTGACGACGATTAGAAAGCTTCTTGTGTTGTTCATCCCAATTACCACTTTCCTCAAATAAATCTACATCACGACTACTGAAAAGACGTGCATAAAGATAAAGTGGATTTTTAGGTTCGAGTTTACTCGCAACCAATTCAATTTTATATACTATTTCTTTATCCAACGCCCTTTTTGCATCTGCAAACCGTTTATGTTTTAACGTAAAATCGACTAAGGCATTCCATAAATTTGTTTTTATTTCATCAGATTGTGAAATAATTTTTTCAGATGAAAGAAGAGTGAGTAATTTTTCAATACTAGGTTGAGGTAAATTATCCAGATTATTAATTAGTTCTTTTAATTTATTTATATCATCTTTCGCTTTCTCAACCACTAAATCAGAATAGAAATTAGTTTGTTCCCAATATTCTTTATTAGATACCTTTTCCATTTAAATCCTTTGGAATATAATTTCGGAATTTTGGTTTATATGAACCAGAAGATATTTGATGTTTTCTTGGTAAAAGAGAAAGTAAAAGTTTCCAAGATATTTCTGGCAATTCTTTGTCAAGTGTTTTTATAGCAACCTTTCGTTTATCAATTGTTGCTGCAGTCTGTGGTAACCAAGGAAGAAATATATTTGTTAAAGAATTTGAAGGGCGATTCATCCAATTACCACCAGGGTCGATATTAGCTAATTCTCCTAGCAGTACAGTAACACGAACAAGGAATGTTTCACTCCAAGCTAAGGCTTCTAGTGCCCATAATAAGCCAGTCATATAATTCCAGCCAGTAACGCCATTTCCTTCTTGTGCAAAAAGACTATCAAATACACCCGTACCATTTTTGAAATTATCTTCAACTATTTTTAAAAATTCATCAGGAGCTGCTTCTGCCAAAGTGGGTAATAGATCGTTCAAACTTGCCCAAAGTACCCAATCAGCTTGATCAAATATTTCTCTTAATACTAGTATTGCTGTCATTTCAGGTTTATTTGTAGAACAATTTTTTAAAAGATCTGAATAGCTACTTGTAAGTGCTAAAGCCTCTGATAATCCCTTTCGTATGTGATTGGAGTAGTTCAATACTTTTCCGTACATCTGAGCCGCAAATTGGTCCCTCTTGGGTAATTCAAATTTGGGATTTCGTTCAGTAAGAACCATTGTTGCGCATTTATTCAGAATGTCCAAATGATCATCAAAAATTCTTGCACTCAAAGATTGCCATAACTTTATTCTGTCCTTTACAAACCAGATTCCATTCTTTAATTCCAGCGGACTCTCAGGATATTGCAAAACATCGCGTAATTTGGGAATCCATTTTTCATATTTCAGCCCAGCCAATTGGCTGAGAATCGATTTGTCTGCGGGCGAATTTTCATTCCACGAACCTATTAAACATGCAACGACTAAATCAGATGCATTCTCATAATCATTCCAATCGGTTATTTCTGATTTTGTAGTATCTTTAACAAATTCTTCAGGAATTGCTTCCACTCGAATCTTTTGAAATACTTTTCTTATTTCTTCTGGTATTGTATCAAGAGTAATTGATCCAGCATTTTCATTTACCCATTGAACATGGTCATTTATTTGCGCCCACACTGAACTAACATTATTTCGTGAATACTGCTCAATTAAGGTATGAAGAAGAGAAAGTGCAACACCTTTAATATCAAGATCGTATATTAACAAGTAGAAGGATTTTAGAAATCTCCATATTTGTTCATTATTCAATTCAATATTATTATTTGCATTCGTCAAATGGTGTTTAAAAACGTTGAATTTTTCTCGTTGTTCGTTACTTGTAAATTTCCCAAGTTCAATTCTTGTTATTAGGTCATCACCATTTTTCGAATATCTAGCTTGCTCTAATAAAGTTCTTACACTATCGGTATCAATGGCAGACAAAGGGCCGCAAATGAGTGCAATAATATCTTGTGAGGCTTCCGAAAAAATTTTTGGATTTGTAAAATCGTTCCAGGCAGCAGTAATAACTTCGCTTAATATTTGATCGCCAATAGTAAATTTAACTTTGTGTTTAATCTGTCCTAATAGTTTTGACTTCCTTTCAGAATTTGGCTTTTGACAATGAACAATAAGATCATCAACATTATATCCTTGATACTTACCTTGAAGTTTGATTTCAACTATAGGCCACTGAGGCATACATGGTGCAACGCCACCAGTCAATAATAAAATCGTGAAGGCGGATTGTACACGATTTTCAAAGTGTGCACCGCCTTGACCAGTAGAATAAGGATTACTAATTTGTTTTTCTTCCAAGTTTATTTCAATCCCGGTAATAATTTTTGTAACCATTGCAATTGTTTTTCTTCATTTGGGTCATTAAACCAATCGCCTTTATATTTTTCAATATAGTCTAGAGCTTGTCTTACACCAGCATCTCCTCCAGCGATATCATTTAATGTTACGAGAAATCTTTTATATAAATCCTCTTTGATAAAGTAGCCATTATCTATTATCTGTTTTTCCATCAGGTAGGATTCAAAAGGATAACCAGTTGATGCATTCCAATGCTTGCATAATCTTATTGTATTTAGAAAAATATTATTACCATAAGATTGATTGGTAGATGAAAGGTTTCCATTAATATCATTTGGTACTGTGCTTCTCCAACCATTTGAAGAATCTGGAATATTATATGATCTTCTCCACACGAAAATGTTTTCTTGCGTGTATGCCGGTACAATATCAAACATTATGTGATTCAATTCCAACTTAACAACAGGAAAATCTTTTTTAGAGATTGAGTTTGGATAAGCAACCGAAACTATATCCAATAAATTTTTTCTATAAGTTTCAGGCGTCTTAATTCCATTACTTGTGTTGAAGATAACCATTAAGTCTATATCTGAATTAGGATCATACTTACGTGGTAATATTGTATTACGGGTGAATGAACCAAAGAGCAAAATATCTTTAATGTCTGCACCTAGGTTATCTTTTAGCTTCTTTTTTAATTGCTCAATAGATATCCTAATCCTTAATTTTTCAGTATCACCATGAGAAATTACTAATTCTTGTTGAGCAAAAACTGTAAGTTTGTAATTGATATTCATCGTATATTATTTTTTTCTAAAACCAATTATCTGTTTCTCCCTTCTTTTCAATTGCTCGTTTTGCTAATAGTCTGGCAAAAGCTGGAATTTCAGGCTTTTCACTTTTATCGAATTGGATTACCTCATTACTCAGCTTTTCTATTTCTTGGTTATCAAATTTTTCTAATAAGAAATAACTTCTTATTTTTTTATGTAATGACAAATAAGTCTCTGCTGCTTGTTTATGTTTGGCTCGATAATTTTTTTCTTCTCCTTCGTTCCAAATTAATAATGCAATTAATCCAAAAAGGCTAGATGCCGCGATCCACTTATCGATTGTAGAATTAATGCCAATCAGACTTATTACATTTAGCACTGCGCAAATCCAGATTGTACATGAAATCATTATTCGTCTCAAATCACATGCTTTGAAATGTCCTTTTGTAGAATAGAGTGTTTCTTCACCTAGCTTTTTTAGTAATTCTTTTGCTTGCATTTATAATTTCTCCCTTATTTACCAATTCATCTTGCTTCTATAAAGCTAAGACTATTGATTCAAAATTCTATCAGCATCTTCAATTATCGAATCAAGGTATATGTTATTTTGGGCTGACTGTTCGGCTGTCCATTCAGACGGATTTGCCCAAAAATCTGCTTTTAGAAATAGTCTTTCATACAAGTTATTGTCTATATCCCTTACAGCAGTTGCAGCATTCATCCATGCTTCAGATAATTGCATATTCGGTTCCTCTACTGTCCCCCTCAAATTTGCATAATAAAATTTGGTTTGATTAGCTGCTCTTCGAATAGCTTCAACCGCATTGAATATTCTATCCCTTCTTTGTCTCCGCGATAAGCTAAAGATCCTAAGTTCGGCCAGGACTTTAATAACAGCCTCTAAAGATTCCAGGTAAAGCATAAAACCTCCTAATATTTCACTCTCACTTCTCCGCTTATCAACTTAGGTAGAAGTGTGTCGCGGAGTTGAGTGAGTGAAAGAATTTGTTTTTCATTTGATAACATTTTATAAAACAGTGGAGAAACCTGCACTTCAAATTTTGTAATTATGTTATCCGACGGAAGATTTAATTTATGTTCTTTAAATGTATTTGTGGTTATCGTATCAAAGACACTTCCATAGGAAGCTGATTGCAATTCATCAACCGAATAAGACAGCAATAAATAAGTAAAGAAATAACAGTCTTTTATTTTTGGTAATATTCCATAATTAGTTTGACTGAATGCCATCGGTTTACCTAAGAGACAGATTTTCCCAACTGTACCTCGTGCAGAAATTACGGACGTATATTGAGGAAGAATTTTAGTAGAACTGTTTTTAACTCCTTCTTCGTTAATTGTCTTTTCCGTTGCAAGTATAAATTGTTTGTGATTTGCAGTAATATCTTTTCCAGACATCCAATTTATATCACCTCCCCAATATTCCGGCATTTCTGTTTTAGGTGTACCACCACCGAATAATTCAATTACCTCGTACAAACTTTTTTCTTCCCATTTTTCATCCGCTTCACTTTCGACAAGCTCTGGGCGGTGTTCCACAAACCACTGCCTAAAAAGAGTTTCTGCGAGTTGCTCTAAGGTTTTGTTTTGGCGGTGGAGTAAATCTATTTTGTCATCTAAGCTGGAAAGGATTGAGGCGATGGTGCCTTGTTCATCAAAATTATCTGTAATAAAAACAGCGATCGAATTTAATAAAGTTTGTGTAACAAGTGGATGACTTGAGCCTTCAGCCAACTTATTTAAGCCCAAGTTTTTAAGAAAATAGAATAAAAACTTAGCTTGAAAATTTTCTTTTGGTTTTGCTACAAGGGCATTATCAGAAACCCAAATAGGTTTATTTTCATAATAAATTGAACCGCAATAAGCTCCAACTCTACCAATTATAATAGTTTCGCTCTCATAATTGGATTCATTACAAAAATCCAGTATACCGTTTCCACCATAAACCGGAATATTACCACTAGATTTAGGTCTGACTCTACCATTGCCAAACTCTATAACATCTCCAAGTTTATATTCTTTCCACTCATGTTTCGACTGGCTCAACATATCACCTTTCGACAGACTCAAGGTATCACTATTCGATGAGCTCACATTATGGTTCGACTGGCTCACCATGAAATTTTCTCATTCAATTTTTGGAGGAGTTGAATCGCTTTTTTATTGAATTTAGAAAAAGCAAACCATTTTTTGCCAAGGTCCTTAAGAGAAGCGCCGAAGTGGTAAACGTCTTCATTATCAATGATAATAAATCTATCGTGTGCGTCTTTAAATTCTTTTACTTCGACCGGCGTGTACTGAGAATTAAATTTGGCAATATCGAGAGAAAGCGCTTTGGTTATTTCTTTTGTATAGATTGTTATAGAAATAGTCTTTTTCCGTTTAGTAAATAAATCAAGAACGGTTTCATCAATGTAGTTGTCAATAAGTACAATAGATTTTTCAGCTTTGCGTACAAGACCGGAAACAAATTTATGAGCGTCAAAGATTTGACCGTCGAAAAAGATTCCTTGTTTGGGTTCAAGCTTTCCGCTCTGTAATTCATTAAAAACTTTTTCAAATTTTTCTTCTGTTTCCATTTCATGTTTAAGCTGCCTTTTCTCAACAGCATCAATTTTATGGAAAAGCTGCGCGTTATTAATAATGAACTTTCGCATAGCGACGAATGCACGCATAATTTGTATATTTAATTCAATCGCACGATCACTATTAAGCACACTTGCTAAGTTTGCAACGCCTTGTTCTGTGAACACATAAGGTAGATATCCCCCAAGATGTTTCTTTGAAGGTATCGCATTTTGCGATACCATGAGGTTTGTCTCATCTTCCGTTAGCTGAAACATGAAATCCGGAGGAAATCGTTTTGGATTCCTTTTAATTTGTTCTCTTAATCTAATTGCTTTGACTTGGTATAATTCAGCCAAATCCCTATCTAACATTACTTGAGTGTCGCGAATAGTATAAATTTTCCGCTGGATGGCAGATGAGTCGTAAATGATTAATTTGTTTTTTGATTCATTCATGGTTCGACAAGCCCACTATTAATAAGCGCACAAGCGGAGTGCATGTTGGGAGTTATATGCACAAAAAAAGGGAATATTTGTGCGTGTCGTTGGGAATATGCACAAGCGTTGTGCAAGTTGGGAGAGAATTGCACAAAATTAGCGGTATTTTGTGTGGGTATTTTAACTATTGGACAGGATAGCATATAAAGAGATGTTTTTGTAAAGGTTTTCTCTGCCAACAGTCTCAGAGGTTAAGATGCCAAGCTCTTCAAGCCGTTTAAGGTATTTGCTGGCGGTATTCCGTGAAGCAATTTTTTGTTCTTCAAGAATAGAAATTTTACAATACGGCTGACTGAAAATAACGTCTATCAATTCACGAGAATAAATATCATTCGCTTCGACCTTAACTTTTTCCAATACGGAAGTGTAGTTATCGAAAATGGCGTTCACCTTTTGTAAGGTTAGGATGGAAGTTTGTTTAACAGCTTCAAGAATGTAGAGAATCCAGTTTTCCCAACTATTGTTTTCAGTAACTTCTCTTAGTAACCGATAGTAATCGGTTTTGTTATCAAGAATATATTTTGAGAGATAAAGGACAGGAAGATCGAGAAGCTTTTGCAGACAGAGATACAGAACATTAAGTATTCTTCCGGTTCTTCCGTTGCCATCGCTAAACGGGTGAATAGCTTCGAACTGATAATGCAATATGGCCATTTTAAGAAGCGGGTCGATATCTTTCTTATTGACTGCAACATCAAACCAGTTGTTAAGTTTTTCTAAAAGAATATTACCCGGCGCAGGCGGAGTGTAAACAACTTGAAAGCTATTGCCGATATATACTTGTCCGGTGCGAACTTCTTCTTTTTTTTCGGTTATCAGTTTGAAAATTTTTACAGCAAGCTGGAGAGAAAAATCCTTCGGCGATTTTAATTCACTGAACGAATTCCAGAGAGCTTCTCTATAACGCAAGACTTCTTTTGTTGCCGGATCGGTGTTAGCTGCGGTAGAAGAAAAAGCTTTATAGAGTTTATCGTTTGTAGTAAAAATATTTTCGATGGTAGAACTGTCTTTTGCTTCTTGCAGAACCAAGGTGTTAATGAGCATAAGAGGATTTGGAATAATCGGCAATCGTCCCTTAAGTTCTGCCAGTGCAGCCCGAGCTTCAGCAAGTTTTTTGTAGATGCTCAACTTTTCCCAAATAGAAGGATCAGGTAAAAGTAAAGGAAGGTCATTATATGGTTGATCCTTACTATAGTTCATTCTTAGCTCAATTTTATTTTCGAAAGGTTATCGAGAATTTTTTTATTCAGTTCGTCTTCTTCTGAAAGCTGTTTTTCTAATTCCGATTTTAATGTAGTAAATCGTTCCGGGAAATTAAAATCATCTTCATCATCAGGCAAACCGACATATCTACCAGGAGTAAGAACGTAATTAAGTTTTCTTACATCATCAAGAGTTGCAGATTTGCAGAAGCCGGGGATGTCCGAGTAGCCCTCACCCCGACCCTCTCCCAAAGGGAGAGGGAGTTTTGAACGCCAGGAGTGATAAGTGTTCGCAATTTTCAGAATATCTTCTTCGCTTAGATCGCGGTTTCTTCTGTTGACTAAATAACCAAGGTTGCGGGCATCAATAAAAAGAATTTCATTTTTTCTATCTCTGAATCCTCCGTTGGTTTTATTTCTTGAAAGAAACCAGAGACATGCCGGAATTTGTGTATTGAGAAATAGTTTTGTTGGGAGGTTTACGATACAATCAACTAATCCTTTTTCGATGAGAGCTTTTCTTATTTCTCCTTCGGTATTTGTTTGTGTTGTAAGTGAACCTTTAGAAAGAACAAAACCGGCTTGACCGGTCGGCGCAAGATGATAAAGGAAATGCATAATCCAGGCATAGTTTGCGTTGCCCGATGGAGGGATTAAATTTTCACCAAGGATTTTCCAACGTGCATCGTTTTTTAATAAATCTCCGGACCAGTCGCTATCATTAAATGGCGGATTAGCTAAAACATAATCCGCTTTCAAATCTTTGTGAGCGTTGTTAAGAAAACTTCCTTCATTATTCCATTTGACATTACTGCTATCAATACCACGAATAGCAAGATTCATTTTACACAAACGCCAAGTAGTCTGGTTGCTTTCTTGACCATAGATAGAAATGTAATCAGTGGGATTGAGCGATAGTTTCTTACCGTTATTTTTTTTATAATGGTCGGTGTGGGCTTTAATAAATTTTTCACTTTGAACAAACATGCCGCCGCTGCCGCAACATGGATCGAATACTCTGCCTTCGTAAGGTTCGA
The DNA here is from genome assembly GCA_023381535.1 of Bacteroidota bacterium. The sequence goes on along the minus strand of JAMCSN010000240.1, from coordinate 9,948 downwards.
GCATTTCAACTAATAATCTAACAACACTTGAAGGAGTATAGAATTGACCGCCTTTCTTACCTTCAGCAAGAGCAAACTCACCAAGAAAATATTCATAAACTTTTCCGAGAACATCTTTGCTTTGGGCTTCTTTGGTCCCGAGAACAGCGGTTCCGATTAAGTTGATTAATCCACCGACTGTTGCTTTATCTAATTTTTCTTGAGCATAAACTTTTGGAAGAACACCTTTCAAGGAAGGGTTATCTTTTTCGATAGCATCCATTGCGTCATCTACATCTTTGCCAATAGTTGGAAGTGAAGCTCTTCCTTGGATCCATTTCCAGCGAGCTGAAGGGGGGACATAAAAAACTTTTTCCGCGGTGTATTCGTTTTTATCTTCCGGGTCAGCGCCTTCACTTTTTTGTTCGATGAGTTTTTGGTAAAGTTCTTCGTGAGCATCAGAAATATATTTGAGGAATATGAGACCTAATACAACGTGCTTGTATTCCGCGGCATCCATATTCTTGCGAAGTTTATCAGCAGCTTTCCAGAGTTTTCTTTCCAGTGATTCCCCGCCATTTGAACCGGCAGATTCTGATTTATCCTTATTTAATTTAGCCACGTCATCACTCTAATTATTTGGGTTGATGAGTCAATATTTCCAGATTTGTAATTTCAAAATAAACGATTCTCAGTTCAAATTAAAGGAAAAGTGATTCAGAATGTTAGGTACACAATAGAACATTATAGAGTTATTAAGTGATTTTTAGTTACAAAATGAAAATCAATGGATTAGAATTAATGGTGAAACTTTTGAGAAATATTATTAATATAATTTTAGAGATTTAGAAATCTCGATGCAGAATATTGATACCAACTGAATTATAGAATCAACAAAATAAAGCTTATCAAAAAATTTAACTGCTTAAAAACCCATGGCAATGTAGGTGCTATGATCCTTTCTTAGGGACGTAAAACTGTGTGTTTGTGTGTGAATTCAAAACTCTAACTCTCTTTGAGGGGGTGCTATGTACTTTAAGGAATTTTTGATTGCCGAATTGGAAGAACAGTTAGACGGAATCGAATTGATAGAGGCAAAGATCGAATTTGTCTCCGATGAAATACTCAAGTGTGAAAGGGTTATTCAAGAATTACAATTTGGTTCGGAAATAATTGACACCAAAGAGATCAAGTTCGCGATTAAACAAAGCGGCTGTAATACTTCTTTAATTGAGTTATTGAACAAGGATAGTGAAATAAGGAATGCCGTTACAAAAAGAATTCTAAAGACATGTAAAGAAAAACTGTGCGAAAGGAATGAGCATTTTTTACAAAGGGCGAAGTCATTAAAGGACAATCTTCAAACAAAATTTGAGTTGCAAGTAAAATGTCAGGGGCTTCAATCCGCAGTCCCCGATACACAAGTGTTAACAGACAAGACCGAAAGGATTGTCTGGTTTTTGGGAAAGAATAAACTGTTAGAAATGTTCGAATCATTAAATGCGAACGAGATTATACCGAAATATTCCAGAGAAGAAATTCTTACACATTTTAGTGATGAGAAACAAAATCCTTTTCGAAGAGGATACAATCATCACCCCAAAATCCAATGGCGGGACAGTGACAGTAGCTTCTCAATATTCGTTGATGAATTAGCGCGAAGAGGCGCTATTGACGAAAAGAGAAAATATCAAATCTTCGAGAAACATTTTAAGAACAACAACGGCAAATCATTCAAGAACCTTCCTCAGAAAAAGAACTACACAAAAAACTTTACCCAGTCCGGAAATTTGATTGTTACTATACTTGATTCGATAAAATTATCCGCCACAATTATCTTTTGCATTTCTTATTGGGTGGAGGTTTTTCTTGAAGGGTATATTTCAGGTACTTTATCATACTTTATCTAAAATGATAAAAGACGATAAAGTTTTCTAAATCGGACATGAAATTTTTATCGCACATCGTTGATTCAGATAAAGTCGCATAAAGTCAGATAAATTCTTTTTTTGGATTCATCGTTTCAAATTGCTCATGTAAAAAAAATGCATGAGGTTAATGATGAAACAGAAAAGAAGCCCTCACCTCAATCCTCTTCCAAAGGGAGAGGAAGAAAGAAAAACCTTACTCGCTCTCAGTGAAACTATATTGCAAAGGCTTTCCGCAATTGAAGACTTACTAAAAAGAAAAGATAACAGACCGTTAACATTTAAGGAAGCGTGTACTTATCTCGGTTATGCACCAAGTTATCTTTACAAACTGACCTACAAGAATATAGTTCCGCATTACAAGCCAACAGGCAAGATTATTTTCTTCTCAAAGAATGAATTGGATGAGTGGATTTTCAAAAGCAGCCCTCACCTCAATCTTCTCCCAAAGGGAGATGAAGCATTTGAAAAGGATCCGGGTCAGATTGAAATGGGATTTGATGAAATAATTGAAGGAAAGAATGAAGAAAAAATCGAAAGTGAAATTGTGATTGAGTTCCCGTTGAAGAGCAGAAGATTAAAAAAACTTTAGCCATAATCTGTACACTATAAGCCGAAAATATATGGTCAAGCAGACCAGTTAAGTACTCGGACATGAAAACACGGATTAAGATCAAGGTCAAGAGCAAGATTAAGAGGATCAAATGGAAGAGTTTCTGAAAAATATTTCTTCGAATGATTTGGAAAAGCTGAAAATGCTCTTTTCAATAATACCCGGAAATGAAACTAAAGAGGTTGTAACGCTGCGGGTGTTTAGAGATGAATATTTGAATTATGTTCAACACAGTAAATCAAAGTCCTATTTGATTTCCGTTCGATTGGCCTTTAATCATCTAATTAATTTTTTCGGTGAGCAACGTACGATTCAATCCTTACAACAAAAGGATATTGAAAATTTTACTAATGCACTTCAGCAAAAAGTCAAATCCGTCTCGCATACTGTGAGTCGAGGCGGGGGCTATATAGTTTATTACCGTAATCTGAAAGCAGCGTTTAATAAAGCAAATGATTGGGGATATGTAAAAGAAAATTATTTCTCAAAGGTGAAACTTCCGAAAAGACAAAAGCTGGCGCCAGTGTTTATTAACAGTGATCAACTTTCAGCTATTAGTAAACAGATTAAAAATGAGATTGTGAGAGATGTTGTGGTGTTTGCATTCTACACAGGTATGAGATTGGATGAGATTGTGAATCTAAGATGGAAGAATGTTGATTTAAAGAATCGAATTATTACCGTTGGTGATGAGAGTTTCACTACAAAAGGAAGAAATCAAAGATATATTCCGATTAGTGAAGAAGCTGAAAAAGCAATTGAGAATGTAGAATTGAGAATGCAGAATGAAAAGAAAAATAATATTATGTCAATTAATACAATCGTCCCCGCTCAGAACTTCGTGTTTTGTAAAGAGGATGGAACAAAGTTTACGGGAAATTATTTTTCTCGAAGATTTAAGAAAGCTTGTATTGCTGCCGGTTTAGACAAGGCAATTCATTTTCATTCTCTTAGACATTCTTTCGCATCGAATCTTGCACAGAAAGGTGTGCCGCTTTATACAATAAAAGAACTACTTGGACATTCTTCAGTATCGACAACGGAGATTTATTCGCATTTGAATATGGATTCTTTGAGAGAAGCGATCTCAAAGTTCGATGTACGAAGTTCGAAATACGAAGAAAAAGAAAATGCAAATAATGATGTGAAGATCTTCAGAATAAATTCTAGGGAGAAATGATAATGCAATTCATTGAGCTCGCAAAAGTATATAGAAATGTTTTCGGATTTAATGTACTTCCGATTGAAGGTAAGCGGCCAACTATTCCTTGGGAGAATTGGCAATTGATTGAACAAACTGAAAATGATGTTATTAATCTTGGATGGAATGGAAGTGTAACCGGTGTTGGCGGAATTTGTGGAATAAATGATTTGAGAAATATTGACTTCGATAAGGTTACTGATTTTACTATTGTCGAGATGATTTGTAAACGACTAGGATTAGGCGAAAAATATTTATGGACTGTGAAGAGTGGAAGCGGTATTGGTTATCATATCTGGCTGAAGGTTAGAGAAAATGAAATTTTACATCAAAGATTGAATGGTCCAAAAAGTGTTTACCGGTTGTATCTGAAAGATGCCCGTCTCGCCGACTCGCCTCGCTTAACGCCCGCTTCGCCCGCGAAGCGAGGCGAGCAAGGCGAAGCAGGTGGCGAGCCGAGGCGGGATGGATTATGTGATCATATTGAACTGCGATGGAGTCAATCTCAAACAGTGCTTCCCTATTCAAAACATAAAAGCGGGAATCGATACTCGTTTTTATATGATGAACCAAAAGAACCGCCTACTGAAATTGATGCTGATGTTTTGCTTGAGTGTTTGGATGAATTTTGTAATACGCAAAGAGAAAAAGAAATTCTCCAGGTTGGCAAGCAAACTTTTGAACCAACAAGTTTTGATAAAGAGAAGTTAGAAAGCGCAATTGATTTTTTGGAGAACAATCTGCCTATTAATTGTTATGAAGAATGGTATCGAATCGGATTCGGTTTAGTAACGATTGGTGAAGAAGGAAGAAAATATTTTTTGAAGTTGAGTCTTGGTAATCAGCATTATCATGATTCGGAATTTGAGATAAACAAAAAGTTCGATTCATTGCAGAAAGACTATGACGGGAAGATAACTCTTGGAACAATTTATCATATTGCAGAAAAGTTTGGTTGGCAGAAACCGTTTGTGAAATTCTGGTATATCGAGAATGATAAAACGAAAATATCAAAACAGAACTTCAAAAGATTTCTTGAGGAAAATGGTTTCTGCAAACTGCAATTAGAACGCGGTTATATTCTTCTCAAGGTGAGTAAGAACATTGTTCGTGAAGTAGAGATATTCAACATCAAGGATTTCGTGATAGATTATCTAAAACGATTAGATGAAGATCACTTTCAGGAAACACCACGAATAAAAGTAATTGATGCTGTTATCAAAGGAGCTCCGCAGCATTTCGTTCAGACATTCCTTGAATTTTTGGAAACTAGAGAACTCGAATTTTTGCGCGATACAAAAGAGATAGGATTTCTTTTTTTCTCAAATTGTTTTGTGGAAATGACTGCCGACAAAGTTTTTGTAAAAAGGTATGAAGAACTGGAAGGTTTCATTTGGGATAAACAAGTAATCAATAAACGATTGATTCTCGATAAGAAGGAATCGGAGTTTGAAAGATTTACCAAAAACATTTGCAAGAATGATGAGCAAAGAATTTTATCTCTGCGGAGTGCGATCGGATATTTACTGCATAACTATAAAGATTCAACAAATGCCAAAGCTGTAATTTTTCTTGATGAGAAATTGAGTGACGGCGCTTATGGTAGAAGCGGCAAAGGTTTAGTTGCTCAAGCGATTGGAAAACTTAGAAAGACAATTCGTTTAGATGGAAGAAATTTTAATTTCTCGAAGAGTTTCAGCTTTCAATCTGTTACTCTCGATACCGCAATCATAGAATTCAATGATGTAACTAAGAAATTTAATTTCGATAAACTGTTCTCAATCATTACAGATGATATCACTGTTGAAAAGAAAAACCAGAATGAAATAATCATTCCGTTTCATCAATCGCCCAAGATTATCATTTCAACAAACTACACGATTGAAGGATCCGACGACTCAACTTTGGACAGACAATTTGTTGTTGAGTTCTCGGACCACTACAATAAAGTTCATCGACCGATTGATGAATTCGGTCATAGATTTTTTGATGAATGGAGTAATGAAGAATGGAATTCATTTCTCAATTACATGATCGGCTGCCTACAGCTTTATTTGAGTAAAGGATTGATACAGTGCTCACATATAAACTTAGAAAAGAAAAAGATGATTGATTCGACTTGTGAAGAGTTCTCGGAATATTTTGAAACACTAGGAATGAATGTTGAACATAACAAAAAAGATTTGCTCGAGGACTTCAAGAAAAATTATGAAGAATTCTCCGAACTGAAGTTAACCAAATTTACCCGGTGGATGAAAGAAGTAGCAAGGATAAAAGGAATTGGTGTGAGCGAAAGGAAATCCGGAATTGATCGGTTAATCAAATTCAGGAATGGAAAAACAACCGATTCTAACGCCGATAATGAACAGGCAGAGTTAGAACCAACATTATTTTAATGAGGTTGGACGTTTGGACACTTTGATTTCTATATCGGGCAAGAATTCCTATTTCAAAACGTCCAAGTGTCCATAATTGTGAATTCAGCTTGTTTTCGTAGTATTCTTGGACAGATTGATGGACGTTTTGGATAAAAACTGTGAAGAAAAATGATTTTTGGACGTTTTACTATCTAGAAAGTGTCCATTTGGACAGTTTGAAATTTTCGAAAAGGTCACATTAGAATAAATTTATTGGAGTTGAAAATGAAACTAACACCTCTGAAAGCAATTAAGAAACACCAGCCTCGACTAGGTGTCGAGTCTAGGCAGGTTGTTTGGAATGTTCCGGATATGAAAAGAAACAAGTCCGTGAATGTGCGAATAAAGATTGTGTGCTATTCCCTTTCCGGCAAGGTTCTAATCCAAATCGTAAAGGCTGCACAATTACGAATAATGGCGCTTCAACGACAAGTTTTGAAAAAGCTGATGATTATGTATCGGTGGGGTGAGTTTGTTTTGAAAATGAATGGTGAAGGGGAAGAAATTTGGTGGGAAAGAAAAAGAGAACATACTCACGGCGGATTGCGGATATGCATGAAAAAATCACAATCTGGATTATGGCAAGGGCTGGCAAAGATAATTATTCAATTGCCAAAGCGGGCAAAATTATTTTTATTTTAGTCCCTGAAGGGATATTGTCAAAAATATCAATAGTTCCGTTCATCGATAGAATGATAGATTTAACAAGACAAAGACCTAGACCGTAACCCGTAATGCCCAACTTTTCTGTTTGTTTGCTTCTGTAAAACCGTTCAAAAACTTTACTCTTTTCGTCATCAGGAATTCCAATTCCATTATCTGAAATAATAATTTCGGTTTTATTCCCATTCTGAATTGAGGCAACGGTAACAATGGAATTGTGGTCGGAATATTTTATTGCATTGTCAATTAAATTTTGTAGAACGATAGTAAAGTTTTCTTCTCTGCCCCGGATGTAAATATCCTTTTGAATAAGAAATTGAAGATTGTAATTGGAGAATAATGGTCTAATGAATTTATCTATCAAAGAATCCAATAAAAAAACATAATTGTTGTTATAATTATCTTTGCCAGCCCTTGCCATAATCAATAAGGATTTTATTATAGCGACAAGCCGCTCGCTCTGTTCCCGGGCAATTATAAGAGATTGTTTCAACTCTTCATCAGAAATATCTTTTTTAATTGCATAATCGAGTTCCGCATTGATGGCGGTTAATGGTGTCATTAATTGGTGGGAAGCATTATCGGAGAATGCCGATATCTGATGGATTTGATTTTCTAAACGTTCGAATAAATTATTGAGAGTAGATTTGAGCTTACTCATTTCGTCTTCCGGGTCAGAATCAAATTCCAAGCGTTCTTTTAAATTTATGGCGGAGATACGATTTGCAGTTTTAATTATAGAATTGATCGGCTTTACTGTCTTTTTCGAAATGTAAACACTTACAATTACTATGATCATAAAAATAAGAGGCATCAAAAGTAGGTTATAATAAAAAATGTTTTCCAACGCCGATACAAGACGTAATCTACGTGCAGACAACTGCATATAACCAATCAGCAGTTTATCTTTATTGAACAGTTTCCTATATCCTGCTCTAACAAGTTCATTTGTCGTTTGCGTGTTTTCAAAATATTCAACAGAGCTAAACTCGGGATATGATAGAGGAATTTTATCAAAGTATCTTATGTTTTCACTTTGCAAATACATTTGACCGGCAACAGAATATATCTGGAGGAAAAATGGATTGTCATTCAACTCTACTAAATCAGATTCCTCGAACTCGCTTGGACGAATAATGTGCAGTGAGTTATTTTTTATTTCGAATGAAGACCATATATGTTCTATTTCGTGCCGAATTTTTGAATCAAGTACTGAGGTAAGTTGATAAGTTATTAGAAAATAAAGAAGGATGTTAAAGACTAATAGAAAAGTAAAAAATGCCGTAGCAATTAAAACAGCGTTTCTTCGGATTGTTTTAGTAAATGGAAGTTTCATAAGTTATTCTCCGAAAAATACATACCCTTCTCCGTAAATAGTTTTTATACATTTCTTATCGGTTAATTCTTCAATTTTTTTTCGTAGATTTTTTACAGTGACTTCAACAAAATTGGTTGAGGGAGAGAAATTTAATCCCCAAACCTTTTCATGCAAAGTTTCTTTACTAATAACCAAACCTTGGTTTGCAGTTAAGAAGTTGAGTAGTTCAAATTCTTTTTCAGAAAGTTTGATAGAAGCAGATTCCACTTCAAGAGTATGTGTAACTAAATTAAGAGAGAATATTCCACAATTGACTTTTGAGTCTGCCAACTGAATTCTTCGAAGTAAAGCATCGATTCTTGCTTTTACTTCTTCAATAGAAAATGGTTTCGTAATGTAATCATCAGCACCGGCTTTAAGCGCGTCCACTTTATTAGATACGTCATTAAGCGCTGTCAGAAGAATAATAGGAATTAGATTACCGCTTTTCCTAAGTTCAACACAAACTTGATACCCATTTTTCTTAGGCATACGCCAATCCAGCAGAAGCAAGTCGTAATGCCTTTTCTGAAGCTCATCCAACACAGCTTCACCATGATTAACAATAGCCGCTTCAAATCCGTAAGAATCTAAATTCTTCTTTAAGGAATTTGCAATTGGTTTTTCGTCTTCAGCAATTAAAATTTTCATTTATGATATAAGTTTATGTGTTGTAAAGGTAATAATAAAAGACTCGGAAGAATTATGAAAAATTTTTCATCATTGTTTTCTATGTAAAAATTAAACAACTCCATATTTTAAGCGAACAAAAAACCAGTTTATCCGGTTTTGTTTAGCTAATATTGACAATTTATTAATCATCAACATTTAGAGGTTACAAATGAAGAAGTCTTTTCTAATTACGGTTTTAACTGTGTTGGCAATTTGTAGCATGTCAACTACGATTTTCGGGACAAGCCAATGGGCAAGAAAAACCGGTCTTTCATGCAATTCTTGCCATACAGTGTTCCCACGCTTAAATTCTTTTGGGGAAGAATATTTGAAAAATGGATACCAGCTAATGAATACATATAAAAAAGACTACAAAGAAGCCTATCCGATTGAAGCAGGCGGTGTTTTGTTAGATGAAGTATCCAATATATTTGGTTTCAGATTAAATATGACACCAATCGAACTAGATACAAAATCATTTCAGCAAGATGCAGGCTCAGAGAAAACAACAAAACTGACAATAGGAAATGCTGTTTGGTTACAAGCATTTGTTGCCGGTTCAATTTATAAGGATATATCGTTCTTCTCCGAATTAGAGTATTCAAAGAGCGCATTTAAGTTCAATTGGTTCTATTTCAACTTTACGAATCTTCTTAATACACCTTACTTAAACTTTCAGGTTGGTAACATATCTCCAATGGAGTTTGCTTCATATCCAAACCGCTTACCACAATTGCCAAATCTCAAAGGAGAAATTTTCCTTTTGAAATCCTCAAACGGAAAAGGCGAATCATCAATGGATATGTCCAGCGCGCGTCCGGGCATCCAATATTTTGGTAAATACGATTGGGCAACAGTCTATGCAGGAATTTCACCTGGAGTAAGCGCAGCAAGCGTTAACCAGTACATGAATTACTGGGGCGGTTTAGTACTTAAACTACCGGAGAATATTATAAAAGGATTTGACGGTAGTACGTTTACATTACACTATTATACCGGCACAGATACAAAAAATACCGGTACTGAAGTAACCGGAGCTCAGATTCCACAAGTTGAAAATGGATTCACTCGCTTTTCTCCGCAAATAAATATCCGTTATAACGATGCCTTTTAGTTCT
>JAMCSN010000329.1 GCA_023381535.1 Bacteroidota bacterium | reverse complement strand
GCTAATCCCGCAATACTTCCAATCTTTAGATCTTTTCTCTTTTCGTTATCATAACCGAAACGCAATCTTAAACTTTTTCCCAAACGGAATTCACCGCCAACTGTGATCTGCCCGAATCTGCTGAAGAAATTACTTTTGCTTTCGTTCAAGCGGTTGAAAGACCAGAAAAATCTGAACGGCAGTTTTTCCAATTCTTTTGAAAAGCCGAGCCGGACATCAAGCGGCAAAGTTTCTTTTGTGCTGAAGTAAGAAGAGAGTTGTGCGCCGAAGTTCAAAACCGAAAAACCGAAATTCCATCTTTGATCTGGAATTGCATAATGCAGTCCAAGATCTAATGCTAATGCGGTTGAAGATTGATCTGCAATGCTTGAGTAAATGAACTTAACATTTGCGCCGTAATAAAAATTCTGATCGAGCTGGTTTCCGTAACCGACAACAAAAGCCGTTTCACCCGCGCCGAATGTGCCGATGTTGCTTCCATCGGCTGTCGCTCTTGTAAACGTTCCATAATTAATGTATTGAACTCCGGCAGAAAATCTACCGATGCCTTCATAGTTTTTTGAAACAGCGACACTGGCTGAATTAATATCCATCAAATGTTTTAAGTATGAAAATGATACGGGAGTTCCGCTTAACAAATTTATTCCGGCGGGATTGTAAAACATTACATTAGGATCATCGCCGTTGGCAACAAAGCTGCCGGCAAGCGCTGCGGCGCGCGGACTTGTATCAAGCCGCAAAAAATCATAAGTGTTTTGTGCGAATGAAGAAGTTGTAAACAAAACCAATGCTGCGAAAACAAAAATCTTTTTCATATTCCCTAAGAATTTTGATGCGATTTTACAGATTATTGCTTTTAAAGGCAAGGCATTAACAATTGGAGAGCCGCCGGAACAAAGAACCGAGTATTTATGTTATAAAGACGGAATGTTAATTACTTGATGTGTCTTAACATTCATTATAAATTTGTACATCAAAAAAGGAGAGTTACCGATGAACGGTTTTAAGACTGTAATACTTATGACTGCAATGATGGTTTTGTTTATTCTTGTAGGAAGTTTGATCGGCGGTGAAAGTGGAATGATGATTGCATTTGTAATTTCGCTCGCAATGAATTTCGGATCATACTGGTTTTCGGATAAAATTGTTTTGGCAATGTACAGAGCGCATGAAGTCACACGGGAAGAATATCCGCAGCTTTATAATATAGTAGAGAAGTTATCTATGCAAGCGGGTTTACCGATGCCGAGAGTTTATGTTATGGATAATCCTTCTGCAAATGCATTTGCGACCGGCAGAAATCCCGAGCACAGCGCTGTTGCAGTGACGACCGGCATCATGAACATTCTGAACGCCGATGAACTTGAAGGGGTTATTTCCCACGAACTTACTCATGTTCAACATAGAGATATTCTTGTAGGAACTATCGCTGCAACTTTAGTCGGTACAATTACATTTATCGCAAGAATGGCGGGATGGGCGGCAATGTTCGGCGGTGGAAGAAGCGAAAGAGACCGCGATAATGTTTTTGCAGATTTAGCCTTGATGATTATTGCACCAATTGCCGCAATGTTAATTCAGCTTGCAATTTCCAGATCACGTGAATACATGGCAGATGAAGGCGGCGCAAAAATTTCCGGCAAACCGCTTGCACTTGCCTCGGCGTTAAATAAACTTTCGCGGGCAACAGAAATTGTTCCTATGACTAATGCGGGCACATCTTCTGCTCACATGTTTATTGTTAATCCGCTCCGCGCAAAAGCAATGATGAAGTTGTTCTCAACTCATCCGCCAATTGAAGATAGAATTGCACGGCTCCAAGAAATTGCCGCGGGAAGAAGATAATTATTCTCCACAATGGTTTTGGCGTCTAAGTACTTTTATGTCATGCCGGACTAGATCCGGCATCTATTTACCATCTATTCCATTGTTGATATTCCTTTTACTTATCTATAATTTGAATTAGTTCACTTATTAAAATCTCTGGTTTTCATTGAAGAAAAAATTCTCGATTCTTTTGTTATCGATTTGCATCTTCGCCGGCTACTCTGCAGCACAAACTAAAAGCAATTTAGAAGTTATTTATAGTCTGATTGACCGATCCGTTGCAAAAGCTGATTCTGTAATTGGCGGCAAGCAAAACATTTTTTTGAGTGTTACCGACCCGCAGGCGCTTGATGTTTTGAAACCGAGAATTCAAGAAGCTTTCAATTCAAAAAAATATGTTCTGATCGGTCAAAAAGATGAAGCGCACAAATCTATTGACTATACCTTGGTTTCCGCGAAGGTCGAGTATAAAGATTCCTTTTCGGATGGAATATTCGGCGGTACGTTATTGCTGCGAGAAATCAGTCTCACGGGCTCATTTTCGGTTGAAACCGGCAACGGAATAATCAAACCACATCGGTTTTCTGAAAGCGTAACCGACACCGTTAATCTTGACGAATTGAATTCAATTGAAAACCAAGCTCTTCCATTCACTCAGGCACCGGTTCCTTCACTCCCGCTTTTATCAAATTTATGGGAACCGATAATAGTTGTTGGAACTCTAATCGTTACTGTTGTTTTGTTATTTACGGTTAGAAGCAAGTAGAACACTTTCCGGTAATTCGGTTTCTCCGGCTTGCCTTCTGCAATCATGTTTGTTTATTTTTACAACATCTTTTCAAAACGAGGTATAATTTTGCCGATCAAAACAAAAAATCTTTTATATGTATTGCTGGCTGCGCTAATAGTCGGGTGTTCAAGCTCTATGGATACAACTAAGTTCACACCAGAGGAACATTTCAATTATGCGATGAAGTTGTATAACGAAGGAGATTACGAACCGGCTCTTCAAGAATTTCAGAACTTTGTTCTTCAGTATTCTGGCAGCGCTTTTAACGACGATGCTCAATACTACTTGGCAATGACTTACGTCCAGAGAAAACAGTATTTGCTTGCTGCATACGAATTCAGCAAATTGATAAAAAATATTTCAGCAAGTCCGTTTGTGCCCGATGCGCAATTTATGCTGGCAGAATGTTATTATAAGCTTTCACCGCCTTACCAGCTTGATCAAGCATACACAAAAAAAGCGATAGAAGAATTCCAGGCATTTATAGATTTCTTCCCTTCAAACAAGAAGGTTGAGGAAGCCGACAGAAAAATTAAAGAGATGAACGAAAAATTAGCAGAGAAAGAATATCAGAGCGCAGTCATTTATGAAAAGATGCAGTATGAAAACGCCGCAATGAAATATTATGCCATGGTAGTGGATACATATCATGATACACAGTATGCACCGATGGCATTATACAACAAGATCAAAATTGAAGTGAAGAAAAAGTTGAACAACGATGCGCTCGCAGACATAAGTTTATTCTTAAACCGTTACCCAAACGACACGAACGCAAAAGAACTGCAAGGTATAGAAGTAGCATTGTCGGATAAGAAATGAATTCTAAGAGCCGAAAGAAAAATGTAAACGGATCGATTGTAACGATGACCGAGCTTGTTCTGCCCCATCATACAAATCAGCTGGGCAATCTGCTCGGAGGTGAGTTGATGCATTGGATTGACATCTGCGCGGCTGTTTCGGCGGCAAAACATTCACAGCGCGTTTGTGTTACAGCTTCGGTCGATCGAATAGATTTCCATCATCCGATAAAATTGGGAAATGTTGTAACTTTGACTGCATCTGTAAATCGTGCATTCAGAACTTCCATGGAAGTTGGAGTGGAGGTTTATGCTGAATTGCTCACCGAAGGGACTAAAGTTCATACTAATTCTGCTTATTTAACTTTTGTAAGCGTTGACGAAAACGGGAAGCCTGTTGAAACATTCGAAATTGTTCCGGAAACAGATGAAGAAAAGAGAAGATTTGAAGAAGCTCTTAAGAGAAGAGAAAATCGTCTCGGTACCAGAAAACGTTCTAGTTAAAGTTATACTTTTTACTTTCCTTTTTCTCTCAAACCTATCGGCACAAACTCCAATTAACGGTTTTTGCAGATATAGAGAGTTTTCCATCAAGCCGGATTTTACAAACGTGTTTGGTGTGGACTATACAATAGATGGTTTCCGCGATCTAATAATCTACTCATCGACCGAAAACAAGTATTTATCTCTCACAGCAGATAACAAATCAAACTTCGGAAAGGCAAGCGAAAGATATTCGCCTTATGCAATTTCCGAATTGCATGCAATGGCTAACGAAAACACGTCGAGAAGTTATTTCATTCTATCACGCAAGACACGGCAGGTTGGCACTGCTTCTTTCTCAAAGAGCGGATCAATTGAATGGAAAAGTAAAATAAAGTTTGATGGATTTCCTACTAAGATTGACGTGGGAGACGTTGACGGAAACGGTAAAAGAGTTGGGCTTGTTTCCGGCGGATCACTTGATGGATTACATATAATTAGAGAAAATAAAAACGTTCTCAAGGAGACCTCACTCGCTAAAGGAAAGTCGTTCGTTTATTCCACTTTTATTGATCTTGACTACGACAAGTTTTTCGACATTGCGGCTTTCGATGCGCAGACAAATTCTTTCATTTTATATTATAACAATCACTACGGTGGTTTTGAAGAATCGCGTTTGATAGGGATGAACGGCGACTTGAGCGAGTTTAAATCTACGGATTTTAATTCCGATGGATTTACCGATCTAATTTTTGTCCATGACAATCATCTCGAAGTTTTATTGGGAGATTCGGTTTCGTCATTCCAGAAAAAATTTGTTTTAGAGACGCATGTTAAACCGGATCGATACGTAATTCAAGATTTCAACGGCGACGGATTCAACGATGTGGCTTTTCTTAACAAGCAGAGCGGCGAACTTTACATCTCC